>JBCDBQ010000417.1:0-6656 GCA_039183375.1 Pseudomonadota bacterium | reverse complement strand
CTTTTCAGCTCCGCGGTTATCGTTTTCTCGGCGAGAACAGTAATTGGTTCTAGGCTGATTAAATCATATCTTGTGGGAGTACGAGCGAAAGGTATTAGACGGTGAGAGGTGAAACATTGAACATCTTTAGCCTGACTATTCCTAAAGAATAGGCAGTCTCTTGATGGGCGACTTGGGTGGAGGATGAACAACTTCGCCTCGTTAGTATTACTGTTTCTCCGTTTGATGGAATGCTTAATGCCTGGCTGCGTTATTTATGCTGCCTTTGGCAATAAGAGTTTTCTTCGACTGGATCGAACTGCTCAGAATTGCGAAGAGTGGTGATCAAGCCCCTGAGCTTGTACGTCAGCATGCAAGTCAGTCATCGAATAACCAAAATGGTTCTATGCTGGACCTAGGCTGATCAATGCTAGCGCTGAATGTTGAACCTGCGATGGCGCGGAAGCGTATCAATTTGCAACCGCTGCTTTCAGTCCGCTTTTAGGTCCTTTCAGAGCATCAGTGAGAAGAGGGTTAGATCACTTCGGCTAGTCGTGGCCTCAATAGCCTGCTCAACATCGAATTGGGTTTGCCCGGTGTGGATACGTCCACGATGGTGTTGAAGCATGTTTTGTCAGGTGTGCTATTTGGCAAAAAGGTTTATGGGGATGGTCAGTCTATAGACGTAGTGTCTTATGCCCTCATGCACCGTCCGCATCGATATTTGGCCATTAATGCAGGGCCGTTGCCGCTTGCTGTCTGTTATCTAGAACTATGTCGGGCGGCACGTGTTAATTGGCTGGCCACTCCAGATAGTCAGATCAGAAAATAGGCTCATTTCGGCCCTAACGTGCTTGGTATCGTTTTTGGGCTGAGAGACGAGGACTACGGATGATGTGGCAAGCCGTGAGTCACCGAGCAGCGCTTATGCTCGGTTTTATTCTTTGTTTGTGTGTTTCGGGACGTGCTGCCGAGATCACTTTGACCTTGAAGGGCGGCGGCGGTTTCAAGATTGTCGGTGAACTCAAGGCGTATGACGGCAAAAAGTATACAATCATCAATCCCTCGTTCGGCCGTATGGAGGTCGACGGTAGTCGGTTTGATTGCATCAGTTCTGAATGTCCGACCGGGCCAGTGAAGGCGGCAGTGTCAGCGGCTTCGCTGTTTGGGCGGCAGAAGGCCGAGTTCGCGATCGCGGGATCAAATGCCATCGGTAGCCAGCTGATGCCGTTGATCATCAAGGCTTACGCAGACAAGCTTAAGCTCAATGTCACGCAAGTGGCACAGCCTGACCCGCTGGATGCAGTCTTTAACTTTGCCGATGGAAGTGGACGTGAGTTGGCGGCCATCAAGTTGCGGCGCCGTGGATCCAGCACATCGTTTCGGGCTTTGCAGAGCAAGTCAGCTTTAATCGGCATGTCGTCGCGACCGATCAAACAGGTGGAAGTTGATCGTCTGAGCGCGGCCGGGCTTGGCAATATGCGCGGCGCGAACAACGAGCATGTTATCGGCCTTGATGGCTTGATCGTCATTACCGCCGCGGACAATCCCGCGATTTCAATGTCACTTGATGATGTCGGGAAGGTTTTCTCCGGTCAGGTGACAGACTGGTCGCAGCTTGGCTATCCGCCAGGCGAGATCAAGGTGTATGCCCCGGGGCCAGATTCCGGGACTTGGGAATCCTTCAACACACTTGTAATGGAACCGAGAAACCTAAAGCTAATCGGTACTGCCAGGCGCACGGGTACGCTCGCAGAGCAGTCAGATTTGGTGGCGGGTGATCCTCAAGGCATAGGTGTCGTCGGACTGGCCTATCAGCGCGATGCGAAGGCACTCAATATGGAGGCGACCTGCGGTCTCATTACGCCGCCGTCGGTTTTCTCCATCAAGACATCTGAATATCCGTTATCGCGGCAGTTGTATCTGTATACGTCCGGCAAGCCCAAGCAGCCGCTGGCCGCCGGTCTTCTGGATTTCGCGGTGTCTGCGGAAGCACAGCCGGCCATTAAAGGCGCTGACTTTATCGATCAAGCGGCAGAATTCTATAGTTTTGGTGATCAGGGCTCCCGGGTCGCCTATGCTTTGAATGCCCCGCAAGGTGACTTCGATCTTGGTCTGATGCGGACATTCCTTACTGATCTCAAAGGCGCGGATCGGTTGACCTATACCTTCCGGTTCAACACAGCGTCGTTCTTTCTCGACAATCAATCGAAGCAGAACGTCAAGTTGCTCAGCGAGCTTATGACTTCTGCGAAGCTTCGCGACAAATCGGTCAAGCTCATCGGGTTTGCTGACTCAGGTGGGGCGTTCCAAACAAACCTGACACTGTCCTTAGCGCGTGCTGAGGCCGTGCGCACAGCGATTGTACGGGCCGGGAATGGAAAGATCGAGCCTTCTCGGCTGCTGGTGAAAGGTTATGGAGAGCTGGCTCCCGTTGCCTGCAATGATAATAGTGCGGGCAAGGCGTTCAATCGTCGAGTTGAGGTTTGGGTCGATCGCGATCAATAGGTATGATGGTCACGTGTATAGTGACTGACACTCTTGTTGAACTGCCTAGACATGAACCGAATTGAGATCCGTGGTCCTGCAGATATTAGATTGCTCGAGGAAGCAGGCTTTGAGCAACTCGTTCGAGCACGAACGCCTTATGGACTGCTTCAACGTTCAGCCGAGCTTTGGCCGGATCGCGTGGCTCTACGTTTTCTGCGGCGGATCAATGATCCTGCCCTTGACCAGGTTCTTACCTACGCCCAATTGATCGAACAGGTGCGGCAGGCCGCCAACGTGTTTCATCGTCTTGGTGTTGGACGGGAAGACACTGTCGCGTTGTTGATGCCGAACGTGCCGGTTGCTCAGGTTGCGCTGTGGGCCGCAGAAACGGCCGGTCGGGCTTGTCCTATCAACCCGATGCTGACCGAGACGCATCTGGTTGAGTTGATCCAGGCAGCAGGGGCCAAAGTTGCTGTCATCTTGGGGCGCAATGAAGAGCTGGGTTATTGGCAGACTATCGTACCAGCGTTGCGCCAGATGCTGCCTGACCTCGTTATTCTGGATGCGGATGCAGATTTCGAGACTGAAGGCAGTGACGGTCGGCTTGAAGATCTCATGTCTCAGGAGCGCGGCGATCAGCTTGATTTTGAGTGGCGCGAGGAAGCCCGGCGCATTGCCGCGATGTTCCATACTGGCGGTACGACCGGTACGCCAAAGCTTGCGCAGCATACCCAGCAGAACCAGGCATTTGTCGCCTATGCGGCCGCCGCTATGTACGACATGCGCGAGCATGATCTGCTGGTCAACGGATTTCCGTTGTTTCATGTTGCCGGGACTTTTGTTTACGGATTGTCCGTTCTCGCGGTTGGCGGAGCCCTGCTGATCCCGACCCGAATGGGCATGCGCAATCAGGCGTTTGTCAGTTCAATATGGCAGCAGGTCGAGCGCTACGGCATCACGGCAATCGGTGGCGTCCCGACAGTCATCAGTGCGCTAAATAGTGTACCGCTTGGCGATGCGGACATTGCGATCCTGCGCGTTATGTTGACAGGTGGATCTCCGTTGCCACCTGAGCTTGCTGACGTGTTCGAGCGAAACTTTGGAACGCCGGTGCGCAATATTCTTGGCATGACTGAGTGTGCAGGTGTTGTCAGTATCGAACCGTTCCATGGACCGCGGACACCGTCTTCAACGGGGCTCGCGCTACCGTTCACCGAAGTGACGGCTTTCAGGTTGCATGATGGCGAAGCGGACCTGCAGGCACCATGCGCTCCGCTAGAAACAGGCGTGATCGCATTGCGCGGTCCGAACGTAAGTCCGGGATACAGCGATCCCGCGCGCAACGCAGGAACGTTTGAAGGGGATGGCTGGCTGATTAGTGGCGATCTTGGTTATGTCGATGAAGACGGCCGGATATTCGTTACCGGCCGGGCCAAGGACGTCATTATTCGCGGGGCCCATAACATCGATCCTTCTATGATTGAGGATGCTTTGACGGCACATCCCGCTGTTGCGCTTGCAGCCGCTGTAGGGTTGCCTGACAATTATGCTGGCGAACTGCCAATGGCTTTTGTAACGCTACAGGAGGGTGCGGCTGTTAACGCCGAGGAAATCCTCGATTTTGTTCGGCCTTTGATCGCTGAACCGGCCGCCCTGCCGAAGATGATCGAGATCCTGCGGGATATGCCGCTGACACCGATTGGCAAGATTTACAAGCCGGCACTGCGTGTGCAGGCCAACCGATACGCATTCCAGACGGCTATCACTGCGGCCGGCCTGCTTGATGGTGAATTTGAACTGCACTGCAATGAGCAAGGAAATGAGATCCTTGTCCGAGGCGAACGCCACCTGGATGCGGCGGAGCAGGCGTTGGTCGGTATACCGGTCCCCTACAATATCAGGCTGACGACTTGATTTTGCCGATGCAAACAGAAAAAGTCTCGGCAAAGTTCGACGGGATGGATCAGTGGGCAGCGCTGGGTCAGCGGTAAGCCCTGAGATTGCACTAGATAAACTGAGGAGAATGTCATGCCAGCTGCGGAAGCCCTCATCTTTGATGCGGTGCGCACACCACGGGGCAAAGGTCGCCCGGATGGATCTTTGAACGAGATCAAGCCAGTTGATCTTGCAGCCCAGGTTTTGGAAGCAGTTCGAGATCGCAATGGCGTTGATACAACCCTTGTCGACGATGTTCTGCTCGGCTGTGTGTCGCCGGTAGGTGAGCAGGGTGGTGATATCGCCGTCGCCGCTGCCGCACGGGCCAATTATGATCAGACGGTTGGCGGGGCTCAGCTTAATCGCTTTTGCGGCTCAGGCCTGGAAACGGTCAATCTTGCAGCTCAGAAGGTGGCGTCCGGCTGGGAAGACCTGGTCGTGGCCGGTGGCGTCGAGAGTATGTCCCGTGTCAGCATTCTGGCCGATGGCGGTGCATGGATCGGCGATCCAGATACGATGTTGCGCAATAACTTCGTGCCGCAGGGCATCGGCGCAGATATGATCGCGACGATTGATGGCTATTCGCGGGAGGATGTTGATGCCTACGCGGTGGAGTCACAGAAGCGCGCTGCCAACGCCTGGGCCGCCAACAGTTTCTCAAACTCGATCGTTCCGGTGAAAGATGAAATTGGTCGCGTCGTGCTCGATCGTGACGAGCATATGCGCCCAGAAGCAACGGTCGAAGGTTTGTCATCTCTCAAGGCCGCATTCTCAGGTTTGGGGGATATGGGCTTCGATGCCGTGATGCTCGACAAGTACTCGGACTACGAGACGATCAATCACGTCCATCATGCGGGGAATTCGTCTGGTATTGTCGACGGTGCGGCAGCGGTTCTCGTCGGTTCAGAGGCAATGGCCAAACGGATCGATGCGGATCCACGAGCGCGTGTGCTGGCGACAGCAGTGACCAGTTCAGAGCCAACGATCATGCTCACCGGTCCGGCGCCGGCGACCCGGAAGGCGCTCGATAAGGCAGGCTTGAGCATTGATGATATCGATCTTTTCGAAGTCAACGAGGCCTTCGCATCGGTTCCTATGCGCTTCATGAAGGAACTCGGAGTTCCGCATGAGAAGGTCAACGTCAACGGCGGCGCCATTGCCATGGGCCATCCACTGGGCGCAACCGGTGCGATGCTGCTCGGAACGCTGCTGGATGAGCTTGAGCGCCGTGATCTGAAGCGTGGACTGGTGACGCTCTGCATTGGCGGCGGCATGGGTATCGCAACGATCGTCGAGCGGGTTTGAGGGTTCGGATTATGGACGGATACACCTACGAGAAAGATGCTCACGGCATCATCACGATTACGCTCGACAAGCCTGGCAAACCTGTCAACCTGATGGATGCGCAGTTTACAGTCACGATGGATGAGATCCTTGGCCGTCTTCAAGCTGAGGACGACTTAAAAGGCATTATCTTGGCGTCAGCTAAGTCCACGTTTTTTGCCGGTGGTGATATCGCACTTCTCAACACATTGGATGACATGCCAGCCGCTTACGATCTCTCTGAGGATCTGAAACGGCGACTGCGTGCTTTGGAGAAGCTTGGCAAACCGGTCGTTGCGGCAATCAATGGGGCAGCGCTGGGTGGCGGTCTGGAGTTAGCTTTGGCGTGTCACGGACGCGTTGTGCTGCGTGGCGAAAAGACCAAGCTTGGGTTCCCAGAGGTTGGCCTTGGATTGCTGCCGGGTGCTGGTGGCGTCGTCCGTCTTGTTCGTATGGCCGGGTTAAAGAAGGCGTTGCCTTACCTCATGCAGGGCACACGCATTGATGCCGACACCGCGCTCAAAGAAGGTTGGGTTGATGCAGTTGTCGATACGCCAGACGAGATGTTTGCTGCCGCGCGTCAGTTCATAGCTGACAATCCTGAACCGGTGAAACCGTGGGATGAGAAGCGCGAGACACTTCCGGGCGGCAAGCCATACGTTGGTCCGCTCGCCGATGTGGTGCTCGGGACGTTTGCGCAAACCTTTAAGGCCGTTGGTCGGGAGCCTGCACCGCACGCAATCTTGGCGGCGGCAACGGAAGGGGCGATGGCTGGTTTTGATGCGGCGAGCCGCATCGAGAGCCGCTATTTCGCGAAGCTGGCCGTGACTGACGAAGCGAAACAGAAACTGACAGCGTTTCTGGCGGCCTGATGATGGCCGTCAACATCGTGTGATCTGAAGAAAAAGTTGGTGGCAGGCTCGACTTAG
>JBCDBQ010000416.1:0-6692 GCA_039183375.1 Pseudomonadota bacterium | reverse complement strand
TGGCGTTCCGCGACCCAATCACGATACCAGGCATCGGACTGAGACGTCGTATTGCAAAGGGTCAAGGTCATCACGCGCGAAGGGTAGTTGATCGCAAGACCTTGTCCGATCATGCCGCCCGTGGATATCCCAACCCAATGCACGCGCTTGACGTCCAATGCGTCCATCAGGCCCACCGCGTCGGCCTCGAATTGCGACAGCGTGTAGAGCCCTTGGGGGGCATCGGTATCGCCGTGCCCTCGCCAATCATAGCGTAGCAGTCGATATCGGTCAGCAAGTGCGTCGACCTGTAGATCCCAGATGCGATGACTTGTTCCCATTGCGTGAGCCATCATGACAACGGGACCGTCCGCGGGACCGTCCCACCGGTAGGCGATGTTGATGTCTCCAACACGGATTGTCTTCAGTTCGCCAGTCATAGCTCAATGCTGCCTTGGTTGGTTGCAGGGTCGGCATAACGGACCAGAACCTTTCCGGTGTATTTTCCTGCCAACATGTCATGTAGAGCGCGCGGGCTTTGTTCGAAACCATCCACGACGTTGTCGATTGATTTAACCAAGCCTTGCTTGCATAGCGCCATCATGCGTTCACGCGATGCCGCCCATTCTCGTGGGTAGGAGTACCGTGAGAAACACTGAATGGAGGCTTCCCTGGCCCACAGCTGTCGCATGTTGATGTAATCAAGATCCGGACGATCGCTATTGTTTGAAACTGTGCGACCAACAACGAGGACGCGAGCATACTTAGCGAGGTTGTCAAAGACTGAGTCTGCAACCTGGCCACCAACCGTGTCAAAGAACAAGTCACAACCATTGGGTAGGGCAAAGCCAAGTTCGCGTTCGAATGCCTTATCCCGGTAGTCGACGCAATGGTCTGCACCGAGTTGTTTGACGACGTGCGCGCACTTCTCTTCTCCACCAGCGATTCCGACAACGCGCATGCCTGCCAGTTTGCCAAGTTGCACGGCATAGGCCCCAACAGATCCTGCCGCTGATGTCACAACCAGGGTCTGTCCCGGCATTGGTTGAGCAAACATATCGAGCGCGCAATAGGCCGTCAGCCCGGGTGAACTGAGCGCGGTCAACCATAGTCGACCACCAAAATCGCCCGTTGCCGGCAACAATTCAGATGGTGATGCTGTGGCAAATTTCTGCCACCCGAGCCGACCCGTCACACGAGTGCCGATGCCGTACGCGTCATCTATGTCGGCGCCTATCTCGACAACTTCGCCCAGTACGTCGCAGTCGATCATTTCGCCGATTTCAAAGGGCTTGGCGTAGTTCTTAAAGTCTTTCAGGCGCTGTCCTTGCCAAGGAGATAACGCGACCATCAAGACACGCACACGAACTTGTCCGTGGCCAAGCTGTGGATGTGCCAGATCCTCGATTTCGAAGTGCTCTGGGCCCGGCAGATCCTTCGGGCGAGATTTCAGAACGAAGCGCTGATTGAACTCGGGCAGTGTTTGCATGTAACTCTCGATTGATTGACCGGCAAAGTATGAAAGAGAATAGTTTTGGGCACAATCCGATATGCAGATCTTGGCGAGATCTTCCTGGCATATGAGCTCACCGGACCCGAAGGTGCGCCAATCGTCTGCCTTAACCATTGCTTCTGCGCTGATCATCGCTTCTGGGATCCGCATATGCCGGCCTTCGAAGGCTTTCAGGTTCTGCGATACGATACACGCGGACATGGTCAATCAAGTGCACCGAAAGGGCCCTATAACCTTTCGATGCTGGCGGGCGATACAGCGCGCCTATTCGATCACCTTGAGATCCAGCAAGTGCATTTCTTCGGTGTGTCGATGGGTGGGATGATTGGTCAGACGCTGGCGCTTGAACATTCTGATCGCGTCACTTCGCTGGCCCTCATTAATACGACACCGGAATACAGCGCTGAGCAGAAGGTCATGTGGCGCGAACGCGCTGGGATCGTTCTGAGTGAGGGTATCGGTGCTGTGCAAGAAGCATTGATGGAGCGCTGGTTCACAGATGAGGCGATAGCGAGCCAGCAACCTGGGTACCTGTATATGAATGATATTGTTGCCCGCTTCCGGCCTGAAAGCTTTGATGCCGTCACGGCCGCCATGTGCGAGTTGGACACGACCTCGCGGTTGAATTTGATTTCGGCTCCGACACTGGTCGTTGCAGCACCGGATGACCCTGGTGTGCCACCACGTCTTTCAGAGACGTTGGCCCGAGAAATTCCAAAGGCAGAGCTGCACTGGCTAACGCCGGCCCGACATCTTGCGACGCTGGAACATGTCGAGACATTCAATGATCTCGCAAGAGAGTTTCTTTTGGCCTCGGCCAGCTCTTGACGAGCATCTCACGACAACCCGAACACGACCACTGACCGGCAAGGAGTGCATAAAGTGAAGCCATTGGAGAACGTTCGTATCCTGGACCTGACGAATGTCCTGGCAGGCCCATTCTGCTGTCATCAGCTGGCACACATGGGTGCTGACGTCATTAAGGTGGAGGTGCCGGGTTCGGGTGACCTTGCGCGTCAGCTTGGTTCGGACGCCGGGCTCAATGAGAAATTGATGGGTGTCTCTTTCCTGGCGCAGAACACCGGCAAGCGCTCGATCACCATCAATATGAAGTCGGACAAAGGCAAAGCGGTTTTTAAGCGCCTAGTGCGGTCGTCCGATGTGGTTGTCGAGAACTTCAGACCGGGCGTTATGGACCGCCTTGGTGTTGGCTACGAGACGCTCAAAGCGGAAAAGCCCGGACTGATTTATTGCGCGATTTCCGGCTTCGGTCAGGATGGGCCACTGCGAGACTTACCTGCTTATGACCAAATCATCCAGGGTATGTCTGGTGTGATGAGCATAACCGGCGACAATGAGTCGGCACCGCTCCGCGTTGGGTATCCTATTGCGGATACGATCGGTGGAATGACCGCAGCTTTTGCGATCTCATCAGCGCTTGCCGGCCGCCAGGAAGGTAAGGGCTGCTTTATCGATGTCGCGATGCTGGAAGCGGTGTTGGCGACGATGGGATGGGTGGTGTCCAACTACTTGATTACCGGTAGAACGCCGGCACCGATGGGCAACAACAATGTGACGGCGAGCCCGTCCGGCACGTTTAATACAGGTGATGGACCGATCAATATTGCGGCCAACAAGCAGGAGCAATTTGAAGCTGTCTGCAGAGTTGTGGGTCGCCCGGATCTAATCGAAGACCCACGCTTTGCCGAGCGGCAATCCAGGCTGGACAATCGACAGACACTGACAGAACTCCTGGAAGCGGCCATGCAGTCGGGATCGGCGTCGGAGTGGCGTCAAGCGTTCAATGATGCCGGGGTGCCAGCCGGTGAGGTGTTCAGCGTTCCCGAGGTGATCTCCCATCCGCAGATTGCAAACCGGGGCATGATCGGGACATTCAAGGATGCTCCAGGTGTCGGGCATGACATTCAGATCACTCATCCCGGCATTAAGCTGAATGGGGCAGGGATCAAGACAGAAGTAGCGCCGCCACTGTTGGGTGAACATACGTCAGACTTGCTTGAAGAGCTTGGCTTCACGGCAGACGAGATCGCGGAGTTGCGTGAGCAAAAGGCGGTCTGATGCGAGACTTTGGCAGTTAATCAAACTTCGAATTGTCTGTAACTTTGATCGGCACTTCGAGGAGGTCGCGGCCGATAATAATGCTCCCATCGTAGACGCTGCGCATTTCATGAACGAGCCTTTCCAGCAGGCCGGGTACGTCCATAGGAGGTGGGAAGTGGGTCAGCACAAGAGTCTTCGCGTTGGAGCGTTTTGCAATCTCGGCAACATCCATGTGCGAGCCGTTGGTCTCGCGGAAAAATGCGCTGGGCTCGGTTCCGGATTCGAAATGGCACATGTGGATGAGAACATCGCAGTCCTTGGCGAGCTCAATCATACTTTCCAGCACACCGCCGCTATCGCCTGAGTAAACCACACTGCCTTCATCGCACTCAAACCGATATCCAAGGCATTCCAGGTAGGGCTGGAAGTGTACGGATTGGCCGACGGTCGCCTGCCAGCCTTTGCCGTTTATGACATCACCTGGCGCTACTTCTCTGACTTGAGGCTGTGGCCTGCGTCGCGGTAGTTCACCTCCGCGCGCGCCATAAACCGCGAGACTGGCCTCATGTTGGGTTCGTGCCGAGATATCGGGGCCGTAGACGCCCTCCTCGCCGAACAACTGGTCGACGAGTCGCGCTGTTGGCGATGGTCCGTACACCTTGAGATCTGGCACATGGGCTGCACCATGATCCCAGTGCTGCAGGGCAAGGCGTGGGAAATCAGCCATGTGGTCGTAATGCAAATGGGTGAGAAAGACGTGAGTGACGTCCATAGGCTTGTGCCCGGTCTCCAATAGTCGATGGGCAGCCCCCGGGCCGTGATCGAGTACAATCGTACTACCGGCAATCTCCAATAGATAACCAGAGCTTTGGCGGGTTAAGGATGGCGCTGGTGTACCCGTCCCGAGAAGTGTGAGTTTCATGGCAGTCTGCCTCGGACCTGTTGTGGGTCGGGAAGTATTTCGTCGCTGAGACTTGTTGGGCAGTTACTATAAAGCCGCCTGCGACCGGTGTCCCCACTGAAAAGCGCTGCAATCATGTTAGATTGTAGGAATGTCATCGCCGCCCAAGATATTTGATCGAGACCTGCTGCTGCGTCACCGCGAGCGCGCGGCACGCTCGGAGACCATTCCTGACTTCCTGCTTGAACGCACTGCCGAAGATCTGTCTGACCGGTTGGCGGTCACCAATCGGACGTTCAAGGACGCCCTCAACCTGAGCGCATCTACGGGTCAATTGGAGCGTGCTTTTCAGCTGTTGTCTAACGTCAGATCAATTGCCTCCAGCGAATCTTCCAAAGCTCTAGCAGAGTTCGCAAGATCCAGAGTGTTAGCAGATGTCCTCGTTGTTGACGAGGAGATGCTCGCTTTCGAGGCGGAGTCGTACGATCTCATCACGTCGGCGCTGACGCTTCAGTATGTCAATGATTTACCGGGTACGCTGACTCAAATTCGACGCGCGTTGAAACCGGACGGCCTCTTCATGGGGGCGCTGGTCGGTGGTGCGACACTGACAGAATTACGGCAGGCGACGTTGGCGGCAGAAGAGGAGCTGACGGGAGGAGCGTCGCCCCGTGTCGCCCCAATGGCGGACGTTCGGGATCTTGGCGCTCTGCTCCAACGAGCCGGGTTTGCGCTGCCGGTTGCAGATAGCGATGTCATTACCGTTACTTACCAAACGGCGTTTGATCTGATGCGTGAACTTAAGGCAATGGGTGCCAGTAACGTTTTGATGGAGCGCCGCCGCGTGCCCATGACACGAAGTCTGGTGACGCGTATTGCAGAGATCTATCAGGAGCGCTTTGCAACCGAAGATGGTCGCATCGCGGCAACTTTCGAGATTCTGACAATGACAGGCTGGGCACCACACGAAAGTCAGCAGCAGCCGCTGCGACCGGGCAGTGCTCGCTCACGGTTGGCCGATGCGCTGGGTACCACGGAGCGCGCAACAGGCGATACTGCTGGCGTACCAAAAAACGGAGACCGGCCTGATGATGAGTGATCGAACAATCAAAGGCAGCTGCGTGTGCGGTGCTGTCCGCTATGAGGCCACGGGTCCTTTCCGTCCGATCGTCGCCTGTCATTGTAGCGAGTGCCGCAAATCGACCGGCAACTATTTCACCGCCTCTGCAGCCTACTTGGCGAACTTTCGGCTGATCGAGAACGGTGCTTTGAAGTGGTATCAGTCCGGAACAGAAACCGAGCGCGGTTTCTGCGGTGCGTGCGGTTCCAGCTTGTTTTTTCGCCGGATTGGAGGCGACCGGATTTCATTTGCCGGCGGTTCGATCGATGGTGCCTCCGGACTTGAGCTTGCCGGGCATATATTCGCCGAAGAAAAGGGCGATTACTACAGCCTGGAAAACGAGGCCGTGGTCCATCAGCAGGACGCACCAGAGCTGATCAGAATTCCCAACTAGATTGATCCAACGGCTTGCCGGGCACTAGCCAAGCAGATCGCGCAACCACGGAATCAGCGGGAGATCTGCCGGTGGCATAGGATAGTCCGCCAGTCGCAGCGCGCGCACCCAGGCGATCTCCTGACCTTCTTTGGGAGTGATTTCACCATCCCAGGTTCGGCACAAATAGAGCGGCATTAACAGGTGAAAGTCATCATAGGTGTGTGAAGCGAAATTGAACGGCGCCAAGCACGTATCGCAGACCTCAATGCCGAGCTCTTCTTCCAGTTCGCGTTGCAGTGCTTCTTCCGGTGTTTCGCCAGGATCGACCTTGCCACCGGGAAATTCCCACAGACCGGCCATGCTCTTGCCCTGGGGACGTTGAGCTATGAGAACACGATTGTCAGCATCGACCAACGCGACGGCTGCTACGAGAAGGATTGGTTTATTCACGATTTCGGTCCGAGGATATAGCCCGAGTCGCGCATCCAGGTCAGGCCTCGCTCGCGAAAGCGATCGGGTAACTCGACGACTTCCTCGTCGAAAACCTGGTCAATGGCGAACCTGTCGCTGTATTGGTCAATGAGATACTGATGCGGCACTGAGAACGGTGGCCCGTTCATTTCGCTCTGATCGTATTCGACCAGTGCGAGAAACTGCTTTGCGGAAGGCGAGAGATCGGCTTTTAGCTTGGCGCAATAGTGAGGTCGCAATTCTTCCGGCAAGGCGACAAGGCTGCCGCGGT
>JBCDBQ010000415.1:0-6707 GCA_039183375.1 Pseudomonadota bacterium | reverse complement strand
TGGACCAGAGGCGGAGAACTCTCCGTGTTCCGAACATGTCTGCTTCTGGTGGGACATCAGTCCTTACTAGAGCCCAGCTGCTTCACTCCGCTTCGCGTCAATCGCGCGACATTGCCGTTCGATACCTTCTTCAACAGCTTCGTCGATATCTTTGCCAAAGAAGCCAACTTCACCTGCCATATCGATCGACACCCAGTGCGCCTGATCGTCAGGATCAGATGGGTCGGTTTCATAATAACTAACTATCGGACGGATCGATCAAAACAGATGTCATACGCGTATAGGCCGGTGTGAACGGCGCATCGGAAAGAAATCTACCGTACGTCTATTCATAGTGTTCCCTGTCAGGCGTGTACTGCCAATCAACCCGCAGTTTTCGCTCCACGCGCTTGCCGTGAAACTCTAACGTGTACGTGCCTTGTGCATGTCCTTTGAAAGCATAGTAATCAAATGGCCGGTCGCGATGAATGTCCTGGTCCTCTTGAATCTCTTGTGTCGCAAAGTACTCCTCAATCGCCGTATCCCACTCTTCGATCGCGTCAGCGGGAAAATTTTGCATCCGCCTCTCACTGAGCAGACGCCCGGTCTTTTGTAAGCGTCGATGACCTCCGGCGGTGCACCTGAATCCCGCAGTGCATCCAAGGTCGCCTTAGCCATAACCCCTTCTGGAATTGGCACAGGATTGGGACCACTATTCTCTGGATCAAGAAAGATCGGCTCGTCTGGTCGAGGATCGCGTCCAAACTTCTCTCGGAAGGCCTTAGAGCTGAGCTGCAATCAACCGGCCCATTTCTTCTTCATCGCCCATTTGATCAGCTTTCTCGACCCAAAAGCTCTGTTCAACGCTAGGGTCAATATTAGGGCGAATACATTAGCGAGATATTTTGTTATTTAATATCAATAATCTATCTGCTTAGTCTGGCGGAGACGGAGGGATTCGAACCCTCGATACGGTTTCCCGTATACTCCCTTAGCAGGGGAGCGCCTTCAGCCACTCGGCCACGTCTCCTAACCGCCTGAAGCACCGTAACTACGGATTGTTTGGTCTGATTGCAAGCTATATCCGGCAGTTGCGCAAAACTGGCTCAGAACTCCTGCCCAGGCGCCCGCATCGTCCACCAATCAGACTGTGTTTGCCGTTCTGATCTAGCTCAAGGCGACCGGGTTTGCCGTTGCCTATCGTGATCGATATTGGCAGGCGGAATTAATGCTGCTGCGCTTTCGCTTCCGCCATATGCGCCGCCGCCCAAGAACGGTGCCATCGAATTCAAGACGAGAGGAGCACGATTAGCCATGTACAAGAACATTTTGACTGCGACCGATGGATCCGAGATCGCGTTGAAGGCAACGGAACACGCGATTGTCCTGGCGAAGACCCTCGGCGCGCAGCTGACTGCCGTTGTGGTCACCGAGCCTTACGAGACCATTGCCTTTACCAGCACGATGGATGTCATAGACCCTTCGATTTATCGTGAGCGCACTGCGGCCCACGCGGATAGCGTTCTGGCCAAAGTCAAGACAACTGCAGAAACCTATGGCGTTGCGTGTCAGACAACGCACAAGGACAACCACTATCCCTACGACGGCATTATCAATGCAGCGGAGGAGATGGGCGCAGATCTAATCGTTCTTGGCTCGCACGGTCGGCGCGGACTGGAACGACTACTGGTGGGCAGCGAGGCAACCAAGGTCCTGACGCACACAAAGATCCCAACCCTTGTTGTCAGATAAGTAGGCTCGGCTTGGTTATTAGTTATTACCTTCGCGAGGCTTAAGCTGCGATCACGCTCTGGCTGCAAGTGGATCCGCAGCGATTGACGGCCCAATCGAGGATTACCAAGCCAACCAATGATTCACGTGAAACAAGTGTCAATGTTTAAGACGACTAGTCGGTGTTTGAGAAGATTGGTCGGAGCGGCAGGATTTGAACCTGCGACCCCCAGGCCCCCAGTCACATTAAGCTCGGAATACAACACCATTTGTGGGGCTCATTATCTATAGCGGTCTTTCGAAGAAATTATTCTTTGAACCTGTACGTTTCGTCAGGCAAAGTTTCTCATAATCTAATGTTGAATCCCACGTGAATGGGATTGGAGCACACAGACAGGACGTCATTGGCCATCAATCACACGTCCGGCCGCATGTGCTTCTTCCGCTAAAATATTCACATCGGAGGCGATCAAGAAGAGCACAGTTCTGGCTGACCAGCTAATTGGGACATTGCGCCATCGCTAGGTAGGCTTTTCGCTGCCTCCTTGGTCTTAGCAAATCAAGGATTTCTGTAAACTCGTTGCATTGATCCTGGCTGCGAACCTAAGTGGACAAATGCCAAGGCGCAATTTCTTTGGCTTAAACAGCAGAAGCTAGGCCGTCGTTTATCGCTGCTTGTTCAAAGCGGTTCGATGAGATGCCAAGAATGACTTAGGCTGATGACAGCATGCTTCGGAAGTGCTCCTTCAGAGCCCTTGACTTTCAACATATCTCGCAGCATGCTGATTAACACGATCGCGATCGAAGCGCAGGGTATTGAGATCATTGGGCCTTGCAATAATGGCTGAGCCATAAATCTCGGAGACGGCCCGTCGCTAACTGGAACAAATGATCAATTTGGCAAGTCGAAATTTGCCATAACATTCGGAGTGCCACGTGATGCGTTACAATAGCGCCTCAAACAGCACAACGCTATATGCGCAAGCACGAGTAATCTATTGCCGATCCAATCTGTAGCGATGAAGCAGAAGCCGACGGCCACTGTGAGCGGCAGCGTTTTACTTGGTACGAATAAAGGGTACGGAGCGATTGCCGCAGCTTCTGGATAAACAGATTGCGGAGTGCAACGATCCAGGTTTCCGCTCTCATGATTCATCGGCATTTGGAACCAGATGTCAGTTTTGCGCCTTAGTCAGTCCACTTCGTCGCAAGTCGCGTCGTCAAAAGTGCTGTCTGAGTGCTGTCTGGCTCGTTATTGGAAGGGGAAGAGGTGAGCTAACCCCTTGATTTTATTGGTCGGAGCGGCAGGATTTGAACCTGCGCCCCCCAGATCAGAAGATCCTGTTTAAATCTATGACTTCTAACCAAATATTAGTTCAATGGTTATTGGACGCGTTGAAAAATTCGTACAAGTCGTACAACTATGCCGACAGCTTGAGCAGTCAAAGAACTTATAGCACCATCAGTACTACCGAGCAGTTGCTAACCAATCTTCAATATCTTTCTCGCCACCAACGTTTAAACGTCGAAGGCAATAGCCAGCATCAGACAAGAGATCGAGACTTTCCGCCTCCGCCAATCCCATTGCCTTGGCACCAGGTCGATTGATTTCGATGTAAATCGTATCGATCAACTGATCTGTAATGAAAACCCCCGCCCCTTCCAGCACGCGTTGTTCGGCACCCTCCACATCGATCTTGAGGAAGTCGATCTTCGAGTATTTTTTTAGAATTGCGTCTAGCCGCATTGCATCGACGGGAACCACGCCGGCCTCATCGTCGGTATGAGCAATCCTGCCCCATCCAGTTGGTTCGTCATCTCCTTTTGCAAATGACAGTACTCCTGGCAAATCACTGACCGCGCATTGAACACATTCGACGCGTTCCGTCAGATTGTTGTTAGCAAGATTTCGTTCAAGGATTGGATAGACAATTGGCGAGGCTTCAATTGCAACGGCTTGGTTGGTCGGTTGAAGCGCGGCCCAAATGGTTGTGAAATAGCCGACATTTGCACCGACATCCACGAATACACCGCCCGCCCTGGCATGGTCCGCAATGATCTGGGTCAACTGCGTCTCATACACTCCGGTCAGCGCGATACAGTCGTACATGTATTCTCTAGATTTAGGCACCTGCAGCACGATTCCTGGTGCATACCTAAGGCGACACAGTTCATACAAAGGTGCAAAGCTCTCGGGAACTGGCTTGAGTAGCCAGTAGTAGATGCGCCCAGCCAAACTCTCAGGCATGTGGTAGAGAACAAATTGAACGCTCTGCTGAAACAACACAACACAACTCCTTTGCCCACCCAACTTTCTATTTAACAATCGGTAGCTTCATTTGAATCCCGGCGATATCGTTGGGCCTCACATCCTGTCACTCAACCTACACCTAAGGTGATTTGGCAAGGAGACGACCGAGACATTGTGCAACCGATTGTAGATTTTGTTCCGCATGCGATGGGAAGGCTTAAAACAACTTATTTAAATCGTTGGTCGGAGCGGCAGGATTTGAACCTGCGACCCCCAGTCCCCCAGGTAGAGATTTTTGCTGTAAGTGACTGAGTTGTATAGGTTTCTGTTTTACAATGGTTTGAGAACACATTGAAAACATTAGGTCTGATTGTAAAACAAGTAGGGAACTAGAGCATTGAGTCCCAGCACTATGCCCCAGCAGTCAAAATCACTTGTCGGTCACGAAGCGAGGTCAATGACCGACAAGCCACGTCCATTTCACTGTTTGTATTGCTCGACTATTCGCTCGGCGCGATCGATTGCTTGGATAAAGGCATCATGAATCTGCAATCCAAATTCACTAGCAGCTTCCACCGACGTGCCAGGAATGCTGTCAAACACAAGCTTAACTCTGTATCGGTTTGGATGCTTCTCATCTAATGATGAATACACGCCGATCGCGCCGTACTTCGCTGCCTCATCAAACAGCTGTTCAAGCGTCAGTTCCTTCAGGCGCTTAGCTGTCTCTGGATTGATCTTTATTACTTCACCCATGGCGGCACCTACTCTTCCATGATTGGTTGCCACTCGCTGCCGTCACCCTCTTTTGCAGACACGCTGCTTTCAGGATCAACGTCAAGCCAGCGATTGTGTACGCCTGCACAATACCGGGCGCATATCACGAACTCATGTCCGTGATGCTTGGTTCTGATACGAATGCGCGGACCATTGATCTGACCCGGCCTGTTTTTCGGCGCTGTTTCGATCGGCTGCCAGTCACTCATTTTGGCACCTATTCGTCTGTCTCTTCCAACATGATTTGAGGTAGATCCATCCACAGCTTTGGAGGTTCGAACCGCTCATCAATGGTCTCGCCGGTTGCCCACTCCCAGACACCGTCACGAGTCTTCCACCCCTCACCGCGAAACCAATGGATGGTTGTGCCTTTATATGTCGTAGCAATGATAATGCTACGACCGACAGGGGCGTCATTGATGTTTCGCCATGTTGGATCAATGATCATGGTCCCACCTCTATTTCATCAATCCTGTCGTCCGCGATCTGCCAAGACGTCGATTTCTACGGGCGCAACATGTGAGATGTCCTCGTCCATAACCCAGCTCCCGACGCGCTCGCCACCGTCCTCAAGAAACTTCTTTCTGGCCGCAACTTCGCTTATGGCTTCCACAACGAACTCTTCAATCTTCGTCGTCTCGACCTCGATTTTGAACTTCGGCATTGGCGCGATCCTTTCACTATTGGTCCTGCATTTCGCTCAGCCGCTCAATGACATTGCGAAGCTCTAAGACGATCCCCATATCGCGCTGATATCGACGCATCTGAACAGGCTGCTCATCTCGCGACGAATATCTATCGTTTAGCTCGACTTCGAGTTCCTCAGAACAGTGCCATGCCAGATTCACAAGCCTCTTGGCTTCATCTCTCGGCAGCATAACCATCACTTGATCATCGCTGGGTGCGAATACCGTGATCTCTCGGTCTGCGGTGTTCATGCTGGCACCTACGTTGGAAAGTGTTGTTGTCGATATTCTTTCAGAACCTGAAGCACGCGTCGCTCAATTGGCCCAGGCTCCTTCTTTGGCTCCTGCTCCATAGCCTTGACGATCTCGACAAACTCACAATGAAGTTCAGAGTTGGGATCAGCCAGCTCGTCCGCAACCTTCTTAGCTGCTGCGAGATGATCTTCATCCGTTTCGATGTTTGTCATCGTGCTCACCTTCTAGTTAAAGTCCGTATCCGCCATACCAGAGCGGATTGCGTTTTTTGATCTCGGCTTCGCTGTCGGCTGGCTGATCGTGAAGCGGGCATTCCCAATCGCATTCTTCTGATCCAGCTTTCCTGCAGGATGGCAACAAAGCGCCGTTGGCCCATCGACCGCATTCTTGATAGGCTAGCTCTTCAAATTCGATATCGTCGGCCTCGTCCATCACCCACCTCAATTATCAACTGGCTCATCACGCGGACTTGGTACTTGGCCAATCCATAGGCGTTCACCACTTGTGTAATCCAGCCAACACTCGTTGCCTTCTCGCACATTGTTAAAGATGGATTCGAGCTGATCTTCTGCCTCTCTCAAATGAGACCTTACGACGTCGAGCTCAGCCATCAGCTTCGCGTTCTCTGCAATCAGTGTCCGCTCGTAGCTATAAGGTTTTGGTTGAGATATGTTGCAACGATCCATCGCTTGCCTTCCGATCAGTTGTCTTCAAACTTGGCCAACCAAAATCTGGCCTCTTCAAGTTTACTCAAGAAGTTTGTCCGCGCGTCGTCCTGAGTCTTGCCAACACCCTTCAAGCTCACTCGAACATGGCCGTTGCCGTAAGAACCAAAATCAAAGTTGGCCGTCCAAAAATCGTTCTCACGGACAAAAACAATCATCCCCTCGACTGTCCTTTTGAGATCGACCACAGCGCACCTTCTATGACAAGTGTCCGAATGAGTGCAGCACCAAAGTCCAACCCAATGCGCCCCAAACGAACCAACGAATTCTCAATGCTATGCCATCGCCTGACATGCGCTCACC
>JBCDBQ010000414.1:0-6742 GCA_039183375.1 Pseudomonadota bacterium | reverse complement strand
TGCAATGAGCGAGCTCAAGCGGGCCGTGCGTTCGAGCCGCAATCCAACTCATCGTGATGAGCGACAGCAGTCAGCCATGGGGCAGATCGGTGGTATGATCGAAGATGAACCAAGTGTCGAAGAACTTATCGATGTGATGCTAAAAAGTGCTGCGGATATCGCCCATCAGCTTCCCAGTGTGGCGAGCAAAGAAAAGACCAGAGTAAGCGCCGCCTGACTGCGGCAATTCTGACCCGATGAGCTAGTTGAGCACTGGCCTTCAACACCATTGAGATAATGATGGTTGTGCCCTTGCTGAGGGCGTCTGTTTGGGCGAACGTCACCGCCAGAATTCTTTGAAACTGTCTCACGAGCCCGGAGGAAGATATGACCGCTGCGCAAGCTCAGATTGCCGACCTTGAAACGGACCTGCCGTCGAGTGTCGAGGGAGCCTCTGCCTGGTACGGCTCAGAGTTGCAGAACAGCACGGAGTGGCTGTATTCACTTACGCCGGATGAGATTGCCGAGATCGATGCGGCTGCCCGGCCGCTTGCACAAGCAGAAGCAGATATTGCTAAGATTTCCAAGGCGGATTTTCCACTGCCGTCACTTGGACCAAAGCTTGATGCAATGTTTGATGATGTCCTGAACGGGCGCGGCTTTGCATTGCTTCGAGGTCTTCCGGTCGAGAGCTGGTCGACGCGCCAGTCGGCAACAGCTTACTACGGTATCGGAGCACATTTCGGCTTCGCACGTTCGCAGAATGGCAAGGGGCATGTGCTGGGCCATGTGCGAGATCTAGGCCGTGATGCCGTCAACGATCCGACTGCGCGAATCTATCAAACGCGAGAACGTCAGACATTTCATACGGACTCTTGCGATATCGTCGCTTTGCTCTGTCTCAAGACTGCCAAGTCGGGTGGTGCGTCCGCGCTTGTAAGCTCGATGACGATCTACAATGAGATGTTGAAGCGACGGCCCGATCTATTGCCACATCTGTTTAAGCCGCTTTGCACCGATCGGCGCGGCGAAGTTCCCGCGGGCCAGAAACCCTGGCATGAGATCCCTGTCTTTAACTGGTACGAGAACAAGCTTTCGGCCCTTTACGCGCGCCGATACATTGAGTCCGCGCGCCGGTTTCCGGAAGTTGCTCCCCTGACTGATGAAGAGACAGCCGCCTTGGATCTCTTCGATGAACTCGCGAATGATCCGTCGATAAGCATGCAAATGGAGTTCAAGCCTGGCGATATGCAGTGGGTGCATAATCACACGATGCTGCACGACCGGACCTCATTTGAAGACTGGCCAGAACCAGAGAAGAAGCGGCATCTTCTCCGTCTGTGGTTGGCAGCGCCCGGTGCGAGGCCGCTGCCAGATGTTTACGCCGAACGCTTCGGATCCATCGAGATTGGTAACCGGGGCGGTATCATTGTGCCGGGGGCCCAATTAAACGCACCGCTCGAGCCGGTTTGATAGCCTTACGCTTAGTAGCGTTGCGGCGTGGTGTAACCTGCATTGACGCCTCTTCAGCGTCCTGCGGTGCGCCCCAGAACCGCGCGACGCTCGGGCCGTTTTTGGTTAGCGAGTCGATTAGGAAATTGATGATTTCATAAGGCCAAACACGTCGACCCATTTGGCTATACCAGCGCATTGCGTGGCGGAGACCCGGGTCGGGTTGAAAAAATGTGCGGTAGATCGCCTTGGGGCGTGCCTGCAGCACGACTTCCGTGAACTTGAACCAGATTAACACGCGCCACGGCGCCATATGGCGTGTCGCCAGAACCTGATGCTTGTAGTCCCATTTGCGTTGATCAAGTTGGATGACCTTGCGATGCTGCGCCAGCCGAAAGAATGGTGTCCAGCGATGCGGTGTTACATATAGCATTTGGATTTGATCGGGGTCATAGGACAACAGTTGGCGCAGGCCGCGCCAGTGGTCGCGATCAGTTTCCTCTTCGAAGCCGACGACCCATGTTGCCATCGACAAGATGCCATTCTTGCGCAGCAGGCGAATTGCCTCGCGGTCGGTGGCGGTTGTCGCGCCCTTACGTATAAGCTGCAACGTTTTCTCATCAGTATTCTCCATGCCGAGAAGAAAACGTTGCCAACCGGCCTTTTTGTAAAGATGGAGAATGTCAGCATCGCGGACAATGTCATCAGCGCGCGTCGACCCGACGAGTATCACATCAACGCCTTCGGCAATAAGGGCTTCGAGAAAGACCTTCCAGACTTTCTTTGAAACTGTTGGGTTCTCATCTGCAAAGTTGAAGACTTTGACACCGTGTTGGCGGTGGAGGTGAGCGAGTTCTTTCGCGAAACGGACGGGGTCACGGTGACGCCAACGGGTCCAGAAGCCGCGCTGACCACAATAGTTGCAAAGATGCGGGCAGCCCCGTGAGAATTGGACGACAACAGCGCGTAGGCCGCCCCAGTAACTGTAGCGCTTATGGTCAATGAGTTCCCAGCCGATGCGATAGTCATCCAGATTGCGGATGACAGGTGCCGGCATGGTCGCGATTGGCCCATCTGGCGCTGGCAAAGCTATTCCGGCGATGTGGTTTAGATCTGCTTGAGCCTCCAGCGCAGCCATAAGCTTGCGAACGGTTTCTTCGCCTTCACCACGGACAATGGCTGTGACGTAAGGTTCTTCCTCCAGGATCTCGCGCCAGTGATATGTCGGATAAACGCCACCGTACACGATGGGCAGTTCAGGTCGATGGCGGGAAAGTGTGCGTGCGATGTCTTTGATGACGGGATGCCCGGACGTTGAGCCCGAGTGACCAAAGAGAACAGCGTCTGGTTGCCAATCCAGCGCGCGGCGCACCAATGTTCGCGTTGGCATGGGACCAAACTCGGCGTCGATCAGATGGACGTCATGACCGTCATCGATCAATGGTCCACCAATGGCGAGTAAGCCGAGTGGCGGAAGGTGATCGTCAGGAATGCGGCTGCCAATGGCTGGGTGTGGGACGTTGATCAAAAGGATACGCATGGATGCTCCAAGAGGTCTTGGGTCGAGCAGCAGCGTTCCGAGGCCACGTGTTGGTCCTCGGTCAACTCTGCATCTGACGCGGTTCATCATTACCTGTCCGCGTTTAAACGCGGACGGTCCCCGACTTGATCAGTGACAGTGTTTGGTAGTCGTCTTAGGCAGCTGTTGAGGCGGCGTCCTGGACGGCGCCGTATCGGCGGTCGCGACGATGGTATTCCTCGACCGCAGCGCTGAGGTCGGCTTCCCCGAAATCAGGCCAGAGTTGGTCAGTGAAGTAGAGTTCGGCGTATGCCGCTTCCCAAAGTAGAAAGTCGCTCAGCCTCTTCTCTCCGCTCGTGCGAATGAGAAGATCAACGTCACGCGGTGTTTCTCGACCGGCAAGTTTGTGGGCGAAGATCGCGCGCTTGGGCATGACCTTGTGGCAGGCTGCAGCCGCAGCTAGGATCGAGTCACGCGATGAATAATCCAATGCCACGCGCAGATGTAATTTCGTGCAGTTGGCAGTGATCTTTTCTGCATGTTGAAGTGCACTTGCGATTTCACCAGGGATACGATCGCGCCGGCCAATGGTTGTCAGCTTGATGTTTGCTTTGACGAGGTTGGCCATCTCTCGCTCAAGGTAACGCTTCAGAAGTATGAAGATAGCAGAGATTTCGTCTGCTGGGCGCTTCCAGTTATCAGCTGAGAAGGCATAGACTGTCAGCATGTTGATACCAAGCTTTGGTGAGGCTTCCACAACGTCCCTGAGCGCTGCGACACCAGCTTGATGGCCTGCCTGGCGTGGAAGTCCGCGCTTATTGGCCCATCTACCATTGCCGTCCATGATGATAGCGACGTGAAGATTTTCTTTTGTCGGATGTGTGAGTTGTAGAGTGCTTTGCATTACAAAGTATCCTTTCGTGATGTGGCAGTTCTTGGTGTTGGTGAGGTCAAGGGGGAAGGTGTTGGGGTTTGGTTAGGTCTAGGTCGGGAGATCAGCGCAGGATGATTTGCGGTTCAGTTGAATCGCTATTGTCATTTACTAGCTCGAATAGGGCTTCAGGATTGCCTGTACGCTTGAGGGTTCGTCTGCTGCATCGGCCGCGTCACGAACAACTTTTTCGAGAACCTCTAGGTAGGCTAAAAACTGCTTGCGCCCCTTAGCTGTTATTCGGCAGGTCGTTAGCGGCCGGTTCTTTTCGAAGGTCTTCTTGAGCTCGACGAGACCGGCGTCTTGCAAAACCTGCAAGTGACGACTGAGATTACCATCTGTTAGGCCGCAAAGTTGACGCAGGTCACCGAAGGCGAGGCCCTTGGGATGGCCAACGAGTGAAGTCATCACTCCAAGCCGGGCCTTCTCATGAATGATGCGATCCAGTCCTTCGTAAGCGTAGGGAGCTGGTTGTTTAGTCTTCGGCATGCTCATCTCCATAGGCTACGTGAAGGATTGCAGCGAGTAGTAATTGGCCGACCGTAAAGGGTATCCCCATGAGCCACGGTGATAGGCTGCGTTCCTGGCTTGCGAGAATGAGAACGGCGATGCCTGAGATGAAGTACCAGGCAGCGGCGACGGCGATTGCTCTGGGCAGAAATCGTACGGCTGCAAACAGGCCAAGGCTCACGAGTAGCTGCCACAATCCGGGAAGCATCCAGGTGGTATCCGGCGCATAGTTCAGGACTACTATGGCGAGTGCCGCTCCTGCGAAGCCCATCGGCAGAAAGTTCTCGACAGCATTGAACAGCATCGCATCGGCCAAACCCGAATGATGGCGTCGCGTACGGGCGTACATCTCGATACCTATGAGAGCTGCGCAGATTGATGCAACGACAATCCAGGTCGTAATGAAGGTCGTTGGCTCGGCAACGAGGCGAGACGGCCAGGCGACCTGGATAAGAGTGAGGGCCAGCGCTATGCCGCCCGTTGCTGCAATGACCGCCGGGCCGAAACCCCGGAACATTGTACCAGCTGCAAGTTGAAGCCGAATATCGGCGATATCAGCCAGAGCTTTATTGAGATCCTGCATGCAGCCCGTTCCATGCCAATTTACTTTGCAATCCAAAGTAAATTGGTTCGTAGAGTGGATGCAAGGCAGAATTGTGGTGAGATACAAAGTTGGTTTACGAGCGTGGCGGTTTGGGCCGCGGCTGCTACGCCACGGCCTGAGCTGTCTTTCTGCGCATGAGCCGGATCGCTGAATGGAGATCATCGCGGTCCGCGTAACATCCTTCGAGATGACGATGACCACCGGCTTCGCTGTAACTCGAGCGTCCATGCAGGACACGTCGATTGTCGAAAGCCAGTAGATCTCCAGGGCGATATGTGACGTGCATCTGATACTTCGGATCAGCGTTGCGGCGCATGAAGGCGCGGATTGATTGATAGGCTCGGGCCTGGATATCGATGGGCGCTCTTAGTGGTGCTCGTAGCCAAGGCGTGTACCTCACTTCAGCGAGGTCGCCTGCCTGATCAAGGGAGAAGATTGGACCGTAGGCTCGGTAATCACTATCTTTCGCGCGGTTCTTAAATTCCCAGACAATTGTCGACAGACTTGCAAAATTGTCCGGCTCTTCGCGACGCATATCCTCAGCAATTCGATACGCGTCTACGTAGACACCTTCTCCGCCAGTGGTCGAGTTCTCACGGCAGAATAAGAACTGCAAGCCAGGCGGCGTCTCACGCGTGCCGAGGTCCATGTGAGGGACCAAGGTTGTTGACGTGTAGGCGTTTGAATTTGGATCATTCTTAACAACGACTTGGAACAGTTTGCCGAAATTTGTTGGTCGGATCGTGCCAATGCGTTCGACGATTTCCTCGAGCATCCCGTCTTTCACTGGGACACCCGATAAGCGAGCGACACCGTAGTCCCGCAGTGCTTCCAGCCAATCGGCAAAGACGCGGCCGTCACCAAGCGCGGCACTGCAATCAGTTGTTATGGGTTCGCTGATATCGTTTGTGGTCCACAATCTCAGTTGGCTTGCATCCCGGCTACTTTCTTTATCAAACCAAGCATGCGCGCGCAGCCATCCCGGATGATATTGGCTTGCTTGAGGCCGATCTGACCACGCAACCTCCAGCGCGCCATTGCTGGCGACGCGTGCCGATGCCGCCACGATGTCATCGGGAATATCGAGCGGATCGATCAACATCTCGCGGGAGACCGGGTGGACAGTTTCTTCGTCCGGACTGTTTTCGCGCAGCCATAGAGCGTGATGTTCGCTCCTTTGACCATCGCTCCAGTGAACCGTAACAACTTGTTGGCTTGTTTCGGCCGACGCAATCGAGTGATCGACTGGATAGGCTTCGAAATCTGGTGTCCATGGGAGTGCAAGCTCTGTCATGATGACATCCTTTACAGTCGCGCTTAGTCGTTCGGGATAAAGGGGTGGGAGGCTGCTAGAGATGCGACCTTGGCGGCAACGTCGGGCAGCGGTTCGCTGGATCGGCGAGTCTCCAGGCTGACGTGGATCAGAAGCTGCTCTCCGATCGCGAGGTGGTTACCGTTCGCGCTGAAGATGTCATGGCGAAGTCGGAGTTTTTTGCCGACACCCTCGCGGATTGTCGTCTTTACTGTGACGCGCCCGCCCGCATGGGTCTCATGCAGGTATTGAATGTTGGTGTCGACTGTGAAGTAACTGTTGCCCGCTGCAACATAATCAGCATCCGCGCCGACCAGCTGCATGATTTCATCGGCTGCATCGGATAAGAGTTGTCCGTAACGGCTTTCGTTCATGTGGCCGTTATAATCAGTCCAGTCGGACGGAACCGATCGTTCAATTGTTGTAATGGGTTGA
>JBCDBQ010000413.1:0-6746 GCA_039183375.1 Pseudomonadota bacterium | reverse complement strand
GTTGGCGGCTGTTCCATTGAACACGAAGAAGACAGTCGCATCACATTCGAACAGGTCTTGAATGTGTTGGATGGCGCGCGCGGTCCATTCGTCGTCGCCGTAGCCAACGGCGTGGCCGGCGTTGTTTGCTTCGAGAAAGCGCTCCAAAGCCTGCGGGCACATGCCAGCGTTATTGTCTGATGCAAACTGTTGCGGCTTGATATTTCGCATCCGGTTGGTTGGTCCTGGTTAGGCGCCCCAAGGCCGTCCACGCCAGCCGCCAAAAGTGCCCTCGGTGCCAGACGAAACGGAAACGATGGTCTCAAGAGGGTGCGCTTTGCTGTCTGCTTCGGGACGAATGAGATAGAACTCGGCATGGAGAAGTCCATCGGCTTCTTTGCCTTCGGTCTGCACCTCGTGCCCCTCTAGTGTGATCAGAGCTTGTGTCCACTCAGCAGCGGAGTGGAAGCGGCGTTGGATGAATGTCACGCCTTCGAGCTTGTCGATCTTGAGGTTCTTGCTTTCAAAGTAAGCCGATAACGCATCGAATGGCTCAGTGCGAAGCACGAAAACGGCGAGCCAGGGTATTGGTCCGTCGACGGCTTGGAAGATCTTTTCAAACGTTGCTTCCGTCACGTAGCCCGCGCAGCCGGTTGAGATGATGAGATCGGTGCCGGCCAGCATTTCGGCTTCTTCCGGCTCAGGCTCTTCAAGTTCCAGATCTCGTGAAAAGCCGTCGTCGACGAGGCGGACAGTCTTGGCATAGCTCACCGGCAGTTCGGCAATATCAAAGCCGATATAGTCAACGTCCACCTGAGGTGGCCAGGATGCGAAGTAGTTGCGGTCAAATTCGATAACGCTAGCGGAACTGATCTCGCCCGTATCGAGATCGCGGCAGCGGTGAGCCAGGCGATCCATGTCCTGGGAATAGCGCAGAAGAGCAGCATTGATGCCGAAACCGCAACCCAGGTCGAGAACTTTGACCTGCTCCTCGCGAAGTTCACTGATCGCGTTGATCACGTTCCTGAAGACAGGCGCCGCGAGTTCCGGGATACGGTAGTCTAGTCCGTGCAGAATGCGGTAGTAGGCGCGAGGATCGGGTTGTTCGTAGACTTGTTCGTACTCATCGCGCACATCGTGCGGGCGTTCTTCGGGATCAAACGACGGATCACTCATTCTAATTTCCCTTTACCCAATAGCCCATCGCGGGATCCATTATTGTCCCGCTTCAACGAATGCTGTTGGGATTGGGTTGTTGGGCGCAACATATCCGATTGTGGCGTTGGCTACAAATTGCGGCGTTTTGTGCAGCCGTCTGGTGTTGGGCCTGAGCTGTTCAGGTCCATTTTCGTGGGAACATGCGGCGATAGAAGGCGATTGTTGCCGGCAGAATAATGAGCTGACCAATCAATGAGGCAAACAGACAAACAGCTGTGAGTGCTCCGAACAATCTCAGTGATGGCAGGTCCGACAACATCGTCACGCCGAGCCCGAGTGCTAATACAATGGTTGTGAGCACAATCGCCGGGCCGATGTGATGAATGGTGGCTGTCAGGACTTGCTGGTAGTTGGCTTCGGGTCCGAGGCGAGCTTCCTCGATATGGTAGCGATTGAGAAAGTGGATCGTTGAATCAATTGCCAGAGCGAATGCGACCGTGATTGCGATGATGGATGCGAATTGCAAGCCGTTGCCTGACAGCCAAAGGACAGTTCCGGTGAGAAAGATTGGGAACAGCGACGGCAGAACGCTTGCGACACCAGCCAGGAACGAGCGCAGTGCGATGCCAAGGAAGATGAAAATGACGAACATGTCGCCGATCAGACCCCAATTGAGTTCCCCGATCAGCTTGGCAGAGTTTCGCGCTGCAATCGCCGAAAGGCCCGTGACAGAGATACTGTAACCCGGATTGGCATCCCGTACCGGCTGCAGTGCGCTATCGATGGTTTGGACAACCGGTAGGATCTCGCTGGCATTGATATCGGGGAGACGCCCCGTGACAAGGACAGCATTCTTGTCCGCAGCGATAAAGCGCAGTTGCAGGTGGGTGGGAAGAATATCGACGTAACGCTTGATGTTCTTTGGACTGGCGTCACCAGCATCGAGCAACCATTGGCGCAGGCTTTCGATAGACCAGACATTGCCGAGGCCTGCCCGGTTCTCAAGCACACTGTGGGCAGCCGCAATGACTTCGAGTGTCTTAGGATCGTATAGGCTTTGCCCGTCCTTCCACTCGATCATGACGTGAACAGGATTGGCGCCAGTGAGTTTTTGGTCCAGCCGGGCTGTTGCGGCCAACGCTTGTTCCTTGTCGGGCACCTGATCGGCAAGCCGATACCTAGGTTCCAATTGAACATAGACAAGACCCGTGAGAATGACGCCGGCAACGCCAAGGATAAACCAACCTGTCGGGCGCGCGGCAACGCTGTTGGCGATGTTTTCTGTAACTGTCTTGAGGAAAACCATCGCACCATTGTCAGTGTCTTCGCTTTTTTCGACGGTCTCGGGTTCAGCGCGGATGAGGAAAACAGCCAGTGTCGGGACGACGGTTGCAACAGCGAGGTAAGAAATACCGACAGCCATCATGGCGGCTATACCAAACGTCTTGATCAGTGCTGATTCAGCAAGCGAGAATGACAGCAGTGCTATGGCCGCATTCATAGCTGTCAACAAGCAAGCCGGAGCCACTTCACGGACGGCGTTGCGCGCCGCCGTCAGCCTGTCCATGCCTGCAAGGATGTCACGGCGGATCGCAAAGACGAGGTGCATCGAATCTGAGAAACCGGCGACAAGGATCAGCGGTGTCAGGACGTTGATGAAGAGATTGAGCCGAAAATCGAGCCCACCGACCACGCCGAGGGTCCAGAGAATGGCAATGGTTGGTCCGAGGACGGCGAGCAGCGTCAGTGACAGGCGCCGAAAGAACAGAAATGCGGTGATTGCGCCAAGTAGGAATCCAAGTCCGTTGTAGACAAGACGGTCACGCTCGACCGCATTGCGGATTTCAAGTTGCATGACCGGTGCGCCGGTCAGCTTGACCTGTAGCCCGCTGCCTTTGAGAGCAGCCTCGGCTTCGTTGCGGATCGCGGTTATGACTGTCCGTGAGCCGGATTTCTCCAAGACCTTGCGGTCAAGAGCCATAAGGATCAGCCCCAGCCGGCCGTCATCGGACAGGAACTTGCCCTTTACGATTTCATTCTCTCGCAGCGCCTTGATGATCTCTTGAAAAGCCTCTTCGCTTTCGGGAAGTTCATCGGGGACAATTGGCGCTGCATACCCTGTTGCATCGGGACGCCCGCGCGCAGACAGCATGGAGACAAGACCGTCGATGCCATCTGCGAGTTGTAGGTCAATGGCGGCATTGGCGAAGGCACGCAATCCCTTGCGCGTCAGCAGAGCTTCGCCTTCGATGACGGCCAGGACGTCATGTTCGCTGGAGGGAAAGCGTTTGTCGATGGCTTCGTACTGGCGAAATTCCTTGGTGTCTGTGCGAAACAGTTCTGAAAGTGAGTCATCAACGCGGAGGTTCATCACGCCGAAGATGGCAGCGATGCAAAGCCCGATGATAAGGATCAGCGACTGCGTCGGGGCACGGAGTGCGATGAGCCCTAACTTCTCTAGGCCAAAGGTGAACCTGAACCGTCGTTCTTCGTGGTGCTCGCTCATAGACCTATATTGTGCTGAGGGTGGCGACTGCGAAGGGACTCAAAACGAGACACTGAACGTAGTGACTATGACATGCGTGGCGCAAACGTGGGCGCAGAAATACAACGCTTTTTGACAATTTTCTTGCCCTTCACGGGCTGACTTGCCACATGGTTGGGTGATTTCTGTTGGGTATTTGGCTGGCCATTGTTTATTTGTATGCGAGCTGACCAAAAATTAGTGGCATTCATCGAATGCGAAAGGGCTGCGCCGTTGGTAGACAAGACTTTGGATGCGACGAATCTGCAATGCCCGATTCCCATTCTAAAATCGAAACGCGCCCTCGCCGAGGTGCCGGTTGGCGGCTTTCTTGAAGTGTTGGCGACTGACCCGGGGTCCCCGGATGACTTTGTGGCGTTCTGCGAATCCACCGGCAATGAGCTGATTTCCAGCGAAACAAAGGGTGATTCTGTTTTTCGATTTGTTATCAAACGCTTAGTTTAGCCTAATGTAGTGGCGACGGGTTCGCACCTATGGCTACAGAGTGATGGCTTAACTCAACTCAGCGATAATTCATTGGTCTTCTTCGAAATGTCGCCTTAGATCACAAGCAGAACCTAGTTTCCCAATTTGATCAATGAGCGTGGAATGACCAACGTCATGTATCGTCCTTGGAATGTACTTGCTTATTTCGTGGCGTTTGCTGCCGCGATCCTGCTGGCCACCGGTGCCAGCGCTGATGTGCGCCAACCGCCTGGAAGCCGCGTTCAAATGGACGTCCCGGCAAATTTTGAAACTTCAAAATTGTTTTCAGGTTTTGTGCTTCCGATTGCGCGCACCAGCATCGTCATCGCCGAATTGCCGACCAATCGACTGGATCAGCTCAAGGCGAGTTTGACCGATGAGGCTTTGGGCAAAAAAGGCATCAAGGGCATTCAGCGCCGCAAGCTCAAGCGCGATGATGACCATGTTTACCTGGTCGGCAAACAAGTTGTCCGCGGAAATACGTTCAGCAAGCACGTCCTACTGATCAAGGATGATAAGAGCGTTGCGGTCATTACATTCAATATTCCGGAAGATGCTGTCACCGATGGGTTCGTGACCCAGGACATCATCGACAAGGCATTTGTGACTGCGGCTTTCACGGCGAAGCCGGCGCCTATCGTCAAGCAGTTCAGTCTCGGTTATCTCGGTCCATTCAAGGAAGCCGGCAAGTTGATGGGCAGTGCGATCTTGTATTCTACCGACGGTAAGCTTGTACCAAAGGTCAAGGGCATTCAGCGCAGCGTCGTCATCATTGCTCCATCCGTTGACCGGGTGCGTGTGAATGACCTCAAAGGCTTTTCAGAACGAGCTTTGCAGAGTGTTGGTGGGTTCACTAATTTGAAGCTGGCTGAGACCAAAGGCGTAACGATCGCGGGCTTGAACGGTGCACGTTCAGAGGCCACAGCCGTTTCCAGCGGTGACAAGTCGCCGGTTTCCCTGCTGCAGATCGTTTTGGACAAACCGAAGGGTGGATACTTTCGGTTGCTGGCGATCATTCGTGACAGCGAGAAGGCGAAGTTGATGCCTGACGTTGAGAAGCTCATCGCCAGCTTCAAGCCTGTCGGTTCCTAGTCACGATTAAGAGAAACGCTTAGGCGGCGAGTTCCTGCTCTGCCGTCATTTCGGTTCCGGCAACCGTTGTGCGGCGCATGTCGCGCGGCTGGGTTTCGTCAAAACTGCGCACGCGGTGCATCGTACAACGGTTATCCCACACGACCAGATCGTGCTGACGCCACTTGTGGGCGTAAACGTACTTGGGTTGTGTGGCGTGCTCGACGAGTTCCCGTAACAGCATCAGCGCTTCAGGTCGCGGCATGCCGTGGATCTTGCCGGCATGGGATGACAAATAAAGCGACTTCCGCTTGGACGCCTGGTGGACGCGGATCAGGCTTTGCAGGACCGGCTTGAAGGTGACATTGCGTTCCTCATCCGAGACTTCGAAACCGAGTGCACCACGCGAGTGGACCAGGGAGTGTTCGCAAATCAAACCCTCGAGTTCGCCCTTGGTCTGGTCATCCAGATCATCGTAGGCGGCACGCATGTCGGCGAATTCCGTATTGCCGCCGGCGTCAGGTATGACACGTGCCGACAACAGGGAGTACTTCGCGGGTATGGCACGGAAGGAACTGTCGGAGTGCCATAGGCGGTTGCCGAGATTGAAGAGGCGCTGTCGACTGTCGCGTGGCAGTGGCTTGTTATCCTTGCCGAGATTGGAAACATCATTCATGCCAACCTGCAATCGGCGGTCCTGAGGCTTGGTGACGTTGCCGCCCTTGGCGTTCTCAAGCTCACCAAAGTTCTGCGAGAAGGCCTGCTGTTGCTCGTCCGTAATGGGCTGGTCGTGGAACACCAGGACAGCGTGCTCGTCCATGCCAGCTTCGATCTTGGAGGCGATTTCGGCGCTGAGTGGGGTTGTCAGGTCGACGCCGGTGACCTCACCGACGAACACGGGATGGACTTGCTTGATTGTCAAAGACATCGTGAAACCTCCGGTGATCGAGAGCCAGCTAGAGCGCTGACCGAAAGGGATGCTCAAACTCTACGCGACAGTACTGAATTGGCAATCGGAGTGATGATTGATCCAACACAAGGTTTTTCAGGGTTCAAAGTCCTCGTATGTTCATCCTTGAGTTTTCAGATGCCCGGCGGGGCATTTCCGCTTGATGCATGGCGATATTTGACGTGGAGATAACATGATCATCCGTTCCTGGCTGTTTGTGCCTGGTGATAGTGAGCGCAAACTCGAGAAGGCCATCGACAATCCGGCCGATGCCCTCATTCTCGATCTTGAAGACTCGGTCTCGAATGATCGCCAGGACATCGCGCGTCAGATGGTGCAGGACTATCTCAAGATGCGGTCTGATCGCACGCGTCAGCAGCTTTGGGTGCGGATCAATCCGTTGGATACGGAGCTTGCCCTGCCGGATCTCGCCGCGGTGATGCCCGGTGCGCCCAATGGCATTATTCTCCCCAAGACGTATTCGGCGGATGAGATCAACACGCTGTGCAATTATCTCTCCGCACTTGAGGTGCGTGAAGGGCTGCCTCTGATGTCGACCCGGATCGTCAATGTGGCAAC
>JBCDBQ010000412.1:0-6763 GCA_039183375.1 Pseudomonadota bacterium | reverse complement strand
GTGTGCTGAAGCAAGGCGGCGAACCGGGATGAAGGAGAGGACCGAGACCTCGTGACTTGCCACGGGTCTCAAGTCGGGCAGCGTGCCAAAGATGGACCCTCCGCTGCCGGCCGAAGTGCGGGGCGTGATATGCGCCTCATAAATAAACTAGCGGTGCAAATCACGTCCCGCGCTCCTGAACGAGCCAAATCTCCGCGGTACATGCCGACGGAGGCACTGGTGTTGTGAGTAAGAATGAGAAGCTTGATCAACTTTACGCTATGGACGACCGAAGCTGGCTTCCTTGGCCTTGAGCAAGGCTGAGACCATGGAGTTCACCGGCGTTGCAACGCTGACCTTGGCGCCTTCGCGGGGAATGGCTCCGTTGATGTTGTCGACCTCGGCCGGGCGTTTGGCCAGATGATCCAGTAGCATGGACGGCCGTGCATTTGGGATCTTCTCACCGAAGGCCCTGACATAAGCCACGGGATCATCGAACTCGAGCTTGATACCCTTTGCGCGGGCGACATTGGCGGCCTCGAGCGCGCACTGGCTTGCAATTGACCAGGCATGAGGATCTGCCTGGATCTCACCAACGCATAGCTCAGTCAGAGCCCCAGTGCCGGAGTACGTGCAGTTGCAGATCAGTTTTTCCCAGACCATCTTGTGGATGTCGTCGAACGTCAGCACCTTGAAACCGCCGGACCGCCACGCTTCAGCGACTGTTGCCAGCCGGTCTGTCATGCCGCCGTCCATTTCACCGAGACGGAGAAATTCCATCCCATTGTGATGTGCGTGACCAGGACCCTTCATCGATGCGCCGAAGCCACCAACAACGCCCATCATGATGCGGTCCGAGCCGACAACATCCGCGACGATGTCGGCGCTGCCGAGGCCGTTTTGTATCGTGAGGATCGGCGCGTCGGGCTTTGAGATTTGCAAGGAGGCTTTGGCAGCATCACCGACGCCGTCATACTTGGTGGCAATGATGACCAGATCAACGTCCTTGACGTCGCCCGGATCGGACGTCGCGCTCAACTTGACCGTGCGGTCGCCGCTGGCGCCTTCCACGCGCAGCCCGCTGCTGTTCATGGCATTGACGTGATCCTGCCAGCTGTCAATTGCCCAGACGTCATGGCCACCGTTGTCGGCGAGCAGTGCAGCGTAGACGGAACCCATTGCGCCGGTTCCAATGATGGCAATCTTCATCGCATCCTCCCTTGATTGGGAGACTGATGCCCGCTGGCGATTGCTGCGTCAATCGTCCGCTCGGCAGATCGACATCAGCACAAACGGGCATCACGCACGCGATGCCCGTTGCAGCTTTCGAGGTTATAATCGGTGCAGGACGAGTGGGATCAGTCTTTCGGCTGCGGCACGATCCGGATGTAAGGCTTGGGTGCATTCCAGCCGCCCGGGAACTTTTCTTTGGCTTCTTCGTCTGTAACGGCCGGTACGATGATCACATCTTCACCCTGCTTCCAGTTCACCGGCGTGGCAACCTTGTGCTTTGCCGTCAACTGAAGTGAGTCCACGAGGCGGAGGATCTCATCGAAATTGCGACCGGTACTCATGGGATAAGTCAGAACGGCCTTGATGAGTTTATCGGGCCCGACAATGATCACATTTCGTACGGTTTGATTGTCCACCGCGGTGCGGCCTTCGGAGGTGTCACCGGCGCCCTCCGGAAGCATCTCGTAGAGCTTGGCGACCCGCAGATCGCTATCTCCGATCATCGGGTAATTCGGCGCGGTTCCGGTGGCATCGGCGATATCTTGAGACCACTTCTCGTGGCTGTCGACTGGATCAACGCTCAATCCAATCACCTTGACGCCACGCTTATCGAATTCGGATTTAAGCGCCGCCATCTGGCCGAGCTCAGTCGTGCACACGGGGGTGAAGTTCTTCGGGTGAGAGAAGATAATGCCCCACGAGTCACCGAGCCAAGAATGGAAACTCAGATCTCCTTCCGTCGTCGCAGCGGTAAAATCTGGTGCTGAAGAGCCAATACGCAAAGGCATGACGAACCCTTTCCTGGATCAGTTTGGGTTGAGAAGTAGGAATACCAATGTGTGGTTTCGATCGACCAAGCTAAAGATCAGTCCAATGGGCGGCAAGCTGCGAACCGACGCTGCTACGTAAAAAGTACGTCATTCCGAGTGCCGATCCGTAACCGGAAAAATGACGTCGCACGATTGCTCGAACCGGGTCGGAGATGCCAAGGTTCCGGCTGGTGACAGAAATCGGTTTGGCAGGACTTCGTCAATGAACCTCTCAATGACACTGAAATCAGTTGCGCAAAGTTTTGGCGATCGCCCGGCGGTGACCTGGGCAGAGGGTGCAATAAGCTACGCGGAACTAGAACAGCAGGTTGCGTCGATTGCCGGAGCACTGCGGCAACGCCACGGACTTGAAGCAGGTGATCGCGTTGGTTTGGCCATGACCAACTGCGCCGAATTCTTTCCCACTCTCTATGGCATCTGGCGGGCCGGGCTGACGGCTGTTCCGATGAACTCGAAATTGCATGCCCGGGAACTGGCATGGATACTCGGCAACTGCCGGGCAAAACTGGTGATTGCGACGCCCGATTTGATGGACAAGATGTCGGAGTACCCGGACGAGAATTGGCCAACGACAATATCCACCGCCGGATCCGACTACCAGAAATTGCTTCAAGGGACGCCTGTCACGGACATTCTATGCCATCCGCAGGACGTCGCCTGGCTCTTCTATACCAGTGGCACCACCGGGCGCCCGAAAGGGGCTCAGCTCACACATCGCAATCTGCAGTACATGGCGTTCACCTACTACGCTGATATTGACTTCATCGGCCCAACCGACACGATGGTGCACGCAGCTCCGTTATCACATGGTGCGGGGCTCTATGGCTTGGCGCATATAGCGCGGGCTTCAAACAATGTGATCTATTCCGGGTTCGACACCGGGGAGATCATCAAGAGTTTCGGCACCTACAAGAACGTTTCGATGTTTGCTGCACCGACCATGGTGACACGTCTTCTCTCAAACCCAAGACTAGACGCATCGGATACAAGTGGCCTCAAGACGATCGCGTATGGTGGTGCACCGATGTATCTCGCCGATATTAAACGCGGTATCGAAATGCTCGGCCCACGCTTCTATCAACTGTTCGGCCAGGGCGAGTCGCCAATGACAATCTCAGGCCTTTCACAGACGCTTCACGCTGATGTGGAACACCCCCGCTACGAACAACGATTGAGCAGTACAGGAACAGCACGAACCGGATGCGTGTTCCGCGTCGTCGATCCATCCGGTGCAGAAGTGGCGCCAGGTGAGATCGGTGAAATCATTACGACGGGTGACATCGTCATGAAAGGCTATTGGGAGAACCCGGAGGCCAATGCTGCTGCGTTGCGGGACGGTTGGCTATGGACTGGCGACATGGGCAGTGCGGACGATGAAGGCTTCCTGACGATCAAGGATCGATCGAAAGACATGATTATCTCGGGAGGCACCAATATCTATCCGCGCGAGATCGAGGAAGTGCTGTTGACGAGCGAGGCGGTCGCCGAGTGCGCCGTGGTTGGCAAACCTCACGATGATTGGGGAGAGGAAGTTGTGGCTTATGTCGTTTGCAATCAAGGCTTCGACATCGATGAAACACAACTGGATCAAATCTGTCTCGACAACATCGCGCGATTCAAGCGGCCTAAGGGTTATCGCTTTGTTGATGCGCTGCCCAAGAATAATTACGGCAAGATTTTGAAGACTGAGCTGCGCGCAAAGCTTACCGCCGATCAGTCCTGATCCGGGATCAGCCGGCAATCGTTCTTTAGTCATGACCAAACAGGATCGGTGAGGCCAATCAAATGTCCCTGACGATTACACCAATCTATGCAGGCGTTCTTGCACTGATGTTCGTGGTGTTGAGCTTCCGTGTCATTGGTCGTCGCCGCGCTGCCCAGGTCCGCGTCGGCGATGGCAGTGATATTCTACTTCAACGCCGACTCCGCGTGCACGGCAACTTCGCGGAGTATGTTCCGATAGCTCTGGTGCTTATGCTGCTGCTGGAGTTACAGGGAAAATCGGTCATTGTTATTCACGTTGTCGGGGCATTGCTTATTATTGGGCGGGTTATTCATGCTATCGGTCTTGGACGTGAACCGGACCTGATGCTCTGTCGTGTGCTTGGCATGGTTCTCACGTTCATCGCACTCATCGTTGGTGCGTTTGCCAACCTCGGATTAGCCACGCTTCTATCTGGATCCTTGTAGATCAGTCGACGCCTGCGCTGTTTAGGTATCCAGCCATTGTGAAATTGCGCGTCGCGCTTCAGTTTGACGAAGGACATTTTCCAGCCAGTACTTTCGCGTATAGGCCTGGGAATGAGATCTGATTGGAGTTGGCCGGTCGCTGGTAATCGCAGCTGATAACCCGAGCAACTCGGCGGACTTATCGTAGCGTTCAATCAAGTCCAAAGGAACTCGATGCGCACGGTCGCCCCAGGGCTTGTTGCCATCATAGAAGTGCAGGATGGTAATGCGCTCTTGTTCGACAGGACTGAGCAGACGCCACAGTCCGGGAGGGAAATTGTGACACGGATTGAGCACCTTGATTTGTGAACGATCAGACAGATTAAGTGCGTCTTGGTCGGGATAGATCAAATGGCCCGCGCGCTCTGTAAGAGTCGATGCTATTTGGTCTCTCAGCGAGCTTTGTCGATAGCGTGCAAGGTCAATCAATAAGACACCTGAGCCTAAGTAGACATCGCTGGACGACAACCCGATCCGCTGTTGCTGCTTCAATAGCTTGCCTTTGGCGATCGCATGTATATCCGGCGCGGCACCGAGGCAGCGATCTCCCAAATCATAGTCGAGAAGTGAATCAAGGTTCCCCATCACCATAACATCGCTATCAATGTACAGCGCTCGTGATGCGTCACCAACTGGCAGGTCGTCGGCAAAGAATCGGGCAAAGGCCTCCTCAGGGAAACGTTGCGTGGCGCCGAGCATGGTGTCCAGGGGTAATGACGCACTCTCAACTGCGATGAGTTGAGCTCCGCGTTCCTCAAACAAGCTGTAAATCCTAGGAGACAGCCATTCCGAATCCGGCGCCGATGTCACAACGATGAATGTCTTGGCATGAGTGTGCTGAAGAGCCGTGTAGAGTGAAACTAGCGCTCCCGGCATGTATCGTGCGTCAGCAGAAGTAAATACGACCTGCTGCTCTGTCGCCATGCTGGTAATTATCCTCTCGGCCCACTCGATGCACTATTATTGGCCCAATTAACATGCAGGGAAAGGGTGACCAAGTGCGAACCTTTGATCTCAGGTTGGCTTCTTGTTAGCTGAAACTGTGCCTGTCGTTGGCCGTCTGACCCTTATGGTGCATTAGTTGAAACAGTTTCCTATTTCTGGACTTGCTGATCCCGAGGTAGGCAGCGAAACTGACATGTTGTTTGTCTAAGTGCTTCAGAGCATTCAGACGCAATTTAGTGTGCCTGCTGTCAGTCAGTTAGATCCTACCAACAAATCAACAACGAACGCAAAGTTCGAAATCCGGGAGAAAGTCAGTGCTATTGATCAAACGGTTCGCCATATACGCAGTGCCCATAGTGGTTTCAACCGGCGTTGCTATGGCCCACTCAGGCCTTCGTGGCTCACTGGAAAACAGCACGCAGCCCAAGGAGCTGCAGCTTGCTCAATTCAAGCTCATTCTTGGAACGTCAGATAAGCGTATCCGTCGAACAATGCGCGACAATGGTTATACCGAAGTCGAGATCAAGCATCGTGGGCTGACGAAAGCTTTGGCTGACGGTTGTAAACGGGGTGGACGCTTCCGTGTCGAGATTACACCGCGAGGCCGTATCCGTGCCGAAAACAAGATCGGTGACTGCCGTCCACCAATTTCTATCGGAGATGCGCGCGACCGCATCCGCGATCGTGGTTATCGCCGCATCGAAATTGAAGAGCGAGGTGACGTTCCATTCGTCGCTACAGCATGTCGCCGTGGTGACAGGTTCGCGATCAATGTGAACCGCTACGGTGATGTCAACATTGGCAAGAAACTCGGCTCCTGCCGACGACGCCTCAGTCAGGACGAGATGCGCGTCAGTCTGCGCAAGCGGGGCTATGACCGCATAGATTTTCTGGTCGACCGCAGTGGTCGTCGTACTCTTGCCGAGGCTTGCCGCAAAGGTGGCCGCTTTGAACTCGCCATGAACAGACGCGGTAAGATTGTGGATGAGAAGCGAATCGGTCGATGTGCCAAGCCGATCGCTCCACGTGATCTCGTTTCGCATATCGAAGGTCAGGGTTATGACCGGGTAGATGTCACAGATCGCCAACTGCCGCGATATCAGGCGGACGCGTGTCGCGGCACAACACGGTTTGAACTCGTGATTGGCCGCTACGGTAAAATTCGCCGGGAAACCCGTGTCGGTCGCTGTCCTCCGCCAATCGACGAGCGTGGCTTACGGCGTCTCATGACACGGAATGGTTTCTCGAAGATCCAGTTGGTATCGACCAACACCAACGAGTACTCCACCATTGCCTGCCAGAAGAATGATCGCATGAGTGTTCGGTTCTCGCGCTATGGCGAAGTCATTGACCAGAAGCGCCTGGGCTCTTGTGTATCTCCGCGCATCGACCAGATCCTTCAAAAACTAGATGCAAATGGCGTGCGTAAGATGACAATACACTTCGAAGGTTGCCGCGGTCGAAATCGTATTCGCTTCACCTACAACGAGTACGGCGAGCAGCTTGATCGGGAGCGCATCGGTCGGTGCCTGGTTTCCCGCTAGGGC
>JBCDBQ010000411.1:0-6778 GCA_039183375.1 Pseudomonadota bacterium | reverse complement strand
TGGCTGATCCTGTTCATGGTTCAGCTAACGACTTTGCTATTCGGAATGTCGATTACGCTGGCGAGTGTGGTCCTGCCACAGATCCAGGGCGCAATGGCCGCGACCCAGGACCAGATTGCGTGGGTGGTCACGTTTAACTTGATTGCCTCTGCTGTTGCGACTCCGCTGGCCGGATGGATGGCCAATCGCTTTGGTTGGCGCAATGTAATGTTCGCCGCCATGATCGGGTTCACGATCAGCTCGTTCCTATGTGGCATTGCAACAAACCTTGAGTTTCTTGTTGCAGCGCGTGTCGGACAGGGTTTCTTCGGCGCCGCCGTTATGCCGTTGGGTCAGGGCATTCTGATCTACACGTTTCCCCGCGCCCTGCATGCCGTTGTGATGATGATCTGGGGTATCGGCGGTGTCTTCGGGCCGATTGGTGGGCCGGTGCTCGGCAGCATGATGAGCGAGCTTTGGGGATGGCGTAGTGCATTCCTGATGATTGTTCCCGGGAGTATCCTGGCGTGTGGTGTGATTTGGTTTGCCCTGGCTCAGCACAACGAACGACGCCCGGTGAAATTCGATTGGACCGGATTTCTAGCACTGGCCATGGCCGTTTCCGCGGCGCAGCTGATCATGGATCGTGGACAGCGCCTGGACTGGTTTGAATCCTATGAGATCTGGATTGAGGCGTTTGTCGCTGTCACGGCCGCGTGGATATTTATTGTCCACAGTCTGACTGCACGGAACCCGCTGATCAGCCCGAAGTTGTTGCTCGACAGAAACTTCTCCATCGGCCTCATCGTTGTGTTTGTCATTGGGATGTTGAGCTACACACCGATGGTGTTGTTTCCAGGATTGCTGAGTGATCTGCGTGACTATCCCGAGGGTGCGATTGGCCTGTTGATCGCCGGGCGTGGGCTTGGAAATTTGATGTCGTTTGCCGTGGTCGTGCAAGCAACGCGCTGGAACGCCCGTTATGCGATGGCGATCGGCTTGGCGATCCAGGCCGTGGCGGGCTTCTGGATGGCACAACTTGATATCAATCTTAGTGCCGGGGATGTGTTCTGGTCGAACCTGATGCAGGGTTTTGGCTTTGGCCTCGCGTTTACGCCGATGTCCGTGCTGGCGTTCGCGACCCTGCCTAGGCATCAGGTGCCAGAGGCCATGTCGCTCTTCCATCTCATTCGCAACTTTGGCTCGAGCCTGTTCATCTCGATATCCGTTGTTCTGTTGATCCGGTCTGCGGCGGCCAACTACTCGCACTTCACAGAGCACATTTCACCGTTCAATCGCGCCCTGCAGTATCCCGAAGTGATTGGCAACTGGAACTTCGTGACGCCCAGTGGGTTGATGGCACTCGCAGGAGAAGTGCAACGGCAGGCAGCGATGATCGGTTATATCAATGCTTTCTATCTATTTGCCATTGCCGCCGCTGTCGCTGTGCCGTTCGCGTGGTTGATGCGACCGGTTCCGAAGGATAGCTGAGTAGGGCCAGTTTTTGCACACTGGCGATAACTGTGGTCTGAAAATTGACTCGGGACGGATGTGTGCGAGGCTGATCGTCGAGCTGGAAGTTGGCCGATGTCTGAGAGGGAATGTCATGGCGGTTGAGCGCTTGGAGATCACGAACCGGGAGCCGTACCAAGACGGTGAGAGCTTTGGCAGCGGTGGTTCGTACGAACGCGTTGATGCCATCGTCCATTACGTGGTTGATCCTGCGCTTGCCGCCAATCAACCGATTGCAGACATCGACTTGGCATCGCGCGTCAACGGCGCTGTTCGCTTCACTGGTGACCTAACACTGCTGATCCCGGAGGGTGGCGGCAATCGTTCGATGCTGTTCGAAGCACCCAACCGCGGCAATCGGGTTCTCAACCGGATGCTCAATCAGGGGCCGGTCGACCTCATGCCGAGTGCCGAAATCGTGCCCGGTGACGCGTTTCTGATGCGCCATGGTTGGACACTGGCTTGGTGTGGTTGGCAATGGGATGTGCCGAAACCTGGGCCGCGGATGGGCATCGAGCCACCACTGGTGCCGAACGAAGCTTTGGTACCTAATGCGCCGATGAACCTGCGCGTGCAGCCGAATGCGCGAACAGCGTCGTTTCCTCTGACTGATCATCATGTCGGCTCGATCGGCAATCATCGCTTGATTGCGACGCGTGACGTCAATGATCCCGAAGCACGGCTTTTGGTGCGCGATCACATGTACGGTGAGGCGCAAGAGATTGCGCGCGAGAAGTGGCGGTTTGCAAAAGACAAGTCCGGTGAACCGGTCGCCGATGCGGAGCATGTTTGGTTGGAGGGTGGATTTGAAGCGGGCAAGGTCTATGACCTGATCTATACACCGGCCACGTGCCCGGTTACAGGTGCGGGCTTGATTGCGCTTCGCGATCTTGGAACGTTCCTCAAACATAGTCCGGAGTCGCCACTGGCAGGCACCATTGACCACTCGATTGCGGAAGGTATTTCGCAGTGCGGTCGGCTGCTGCGTACATTTCTCCATCTTGGCATGAACACAGATGAAGAGGACCGGCAGGTCTTCGATGGTATGCTGGTTCATATTGCCGGTGGGCGGCGCGGTGAGTTCAATCATCGCTATGGCCAGCCATCAGTGCAGCCTACACCGACCTTTGGTCACTTGTTCCCGTTTGCCGATGAGCCGCAGACCGATCAGCATTCAGGAGCGCTGGCCGGGCTCCTCGACCGTCAGCGCGCAAGCGGCAACATGCCGAAGATCTTCTATACGGACACGTCTTCGGAGTATTGGCGTGGTGATGCCTCGCTACAGCACACGTCGGCTGCTGACGGCTCGGACATTGAATTACCTGGCCATGTGCGCCGCTATCTGTTTGCTGGTACGCAGCATGTGTCTGGTCTTCTGCCCTTCGCGAACGTTAGTGCGTTCGGCAGCCGGGGCAGCAATTACTTCAATATTGTTGACTACCGTCCGCTCTATCGGGCTGCGGTTATGAACCTTCTCGCTTGGGTCCGTGACGGAACTGAACCGCCCGCGAATTGTTATCCGATGGCCGCGCAACAAACCGCCGCCACACGCGAGGCCGTCGCGGCAACGCTGGATGCAATCCCCGGACTGACGACACCTGATCCTGCAGTTCTGCCGTCAATTTATCCACTTGATCTTGGCGAGCATGCCGACAAACTGATTGGATCGTTTCCTGCAAAGCCAGTTGGTCCCGCCTACCCATGCCGGGTATCGGACGTCGATAGCGACGGCAACGAGACGGGCGGCGTGCGCATGCCGGATATGATGGTTCCAGTTGCCACACATACCGGCTTCAACGTGCGTCATCCGAAGAGTGGTGGCGACGGACAGATCCTCGAATACGTCGGTCTTACACATCCGTTTGCCAGGACGGAAGCGGAGCGGCAGAGCAACGGCGACCCGAGACCGTCAATGGAAGCACGGTATCCGACGCGAGAGGATTACATTGCTAAGGTGACAGCCGTGGCGCAGGACCTAGCGCGGGATCGATATATCATGGATGAAGACATCGAACTGTGCGTGGCCATCGCAGCCGAGCGCTATGACGGCGTGATGCGTAGCTAGGCTACTCGATGCTTGATCCAGGCCGCGATAGTTGATGTAGTCGCAAAATCAGGTGCAACCGAGAGAAGGCCCATGAAGAAGATTGTCATTATTGGCGGCAGTATCATGGGCTCGTCGACGGCCTATCACATGGCGATGGCTGGCGCGGCTGACAACATCGTCGTGATCGAACCGGACCCGACTTACGGCCAGGCTGCAGCTCCGCGTTCCGCAGGCGGTGTGCGCCTGATGCATGGCCTTCGCGAGAACATCGAGATGTCGCGGTATGGGCAAGAGGTCTACCGGAACTTTGCATCCCTGATGGATGTCGATGGCGAGCCCGGCGAGTTCCTGTTCCGGGAATATGGCTACCTTTATCTGGTGGCCGGCCGTGAGGATGTTGCGACCGCGGAACAGAGCTGGCGACTGCAAACTGAAGCTGGCGTTGCAAATGAAATGTTGAGCCGGTCCGAAGTGGCGGAGCGCTTCCCGCTTTTGCGAACGGACGATGTCGATGCCGGTCTCTATGGCGCCCAGGACGGTTTCATTGATCCTTATGCGGCGGTTATGGGTTTTCGGCGTAAGGCACAGTCTCTTGGCGTTGAGTATGTCCAGGATCGTGTCACCGCTATTGGAACCAACGGCGGGCTTGTTGATCGTGTCACATTGGCCTCGGGGGAGACCATCGCGGCTGAGGCCGTTGTCAATGTTGCTGGCGCATGGGCACCGGAGATCTGTGCCATGGTTGGCATGTCCATTCCGGTCGAGCCGCTCTATCGGCCGACGTTTTACTTTGAGACTGATGCAGAGGTTGATCATCTGCCTCTGACAAAGGACCCGAGCGGGGTTGCGTTTCGCAAGGAGGGACGGGGCTTTGCCACTGGCCTGACGCAAACATCTGCCGCTGGTGGGTTCCGCTGGGATGTGGGTGCGAACGAGCACGAGCAGTTCGAAAACGAACTCTGGCCGGCTTTGGCGCATCGTCTCGCGGCATTTGAGTCTTTGAAGGTCAAGCGCAGTTGGGCCGGGCACTATGCAATCAATCGGCTGGATGGCAATACCATCATCGGCAACTGGCGTGGACAGCTCGATAACTTCTACTTGGCGACAGGTTTCTCCGGTGCCGGATTGCAGAAGGGTCCCGCGATTGGGCGCGCACTGAGCGAACTTCTGCTGCATAGTGGGTATCGCACGATTGATCTCACGCGTTTGTCCTATCAGCGCGTCGTGGACAATGCGCCATTGTTGGAGGTCGGCTTCAAGGCTTGAGGTGGTTTTGCAATTCGCTGCCAATAGAAGGTGCACCAGACTAAGCTTCGTTAACCTGTTTGCAACAGAATGGCGGTTGGGGAATCAGAATAACCAAGATGGATGATGCATGACTACGGCATCGGATGGCCGCGTGCCGTTGAAAGCTATCGCCTTGATGATCATGGCGATGGTGCTTGTCGCAAGCAGCGACGCGATCGGCAAGCAACTGACGCAGACCTACTCCATCTGGCAGGTGCTTTGGTTGCGGTCTTGGATATGGGTGGCGGTTGCCATCATCTGGGTGATGCAGCGCGGCGGCATCAGTCATGCGCTCAAGACCAAAACTCCGTTACTGCAAATCACACGATCTCTGATCCTGGTGACCGAGATTGCGATTTTCATTCTAGCGTTTCGCTATCTGCCATTGGGTGACGTGACGGCCATCCTGTCTGCAGCGCCACTCGTGGTGTTGGCATTTGCTGTGATCTTTCTGGGTGAGAAGGTTGGCATACATCGATGGTCAGCCGTGGCCATCGGCCTGATCGGGATGATCATGATCGCGCGTCCCGGCTTCGGCAGTTTTGGCTGGCTGACGTTGCTGCCTATCATTGGCGCGTTGTTGTGGGGCAGCTACCAGATCCTCGTCCGTTATCTGAGCTCACAGGATAGCGAGGAAACCGGCCTGTTATGGACAGGTCTCACGCTCTATATCGTGACCGGGCTGATATCGCCGTTCTTCTGGCAAACACCGCTTAGTCTTTTAGACTGGGGGTTGTTTTTTCTTGCCGGTCTATGTAACGCGCTAGGGCACTTTGGATTGATATCGGCGATGCATATGGCGCAGGCTTCGGCATTGCAGCCGTTTTCCTATGCGCAGGTCGTCAGTGCATTTGCTATCGGATGGCTGGCGTTTGGTGAGATCCCAGATTTTTGGACGGTTTGCGGTTTGGGTGCGATCGTTGCTGGCGGACTTTACGCGATGTATCGCGAGCGGCGTCTGGCACAGAAGAAGACGGCAGGGTCTTAGGCTCTGAGGCTGCCTGAGTTCGCTAACCTGATTCTGATAGCCGTTCGGCCGGTGGTGCAATTTCGGTGACGAGATCGCGGACAAGCTCCTTGTTTGGGAGCGGCTCTAAGAGCATTTCCCGTGCTTCCAAACGTACGAGGCATGCATACTCGGTCTTGCCGTCAATGCGCATCATGCATTCCTTGCAGGCATTGGCGCTGATGCAGGAGAACCGAAAGGCAAGCGATGGATCCTTGTTCGACCGGATCCAGCGCAAGCCATCGAGTACAGACTGTCCGTCGGCGAATGGAACCTCGAACGTATCACTGCTGTGTGTGCTATCGGGCGTTCCGCGAGCGACTATAAGGCGTGCTGTACCGGTCATGCTCAAGCACTCTCCTGCAATGCTGTTGACCGGCTGCTGACGGACACACGGTTGCCGTCCAAAGCGATCAATTGATTGCGCGTCCATGCATCCAACATTCCGGGATGGTCTTCGCGTTGATGAGCGCCGCGGCTTTCGGTGCGGAGCAACGCGGCTTCAGCGACGCTACGAGCAACAAGCAACATGTTCCGTAGGTCGAACCAATCGACGCGCGCCGGATCAAACGCACCTTGTGTACCAGGCGGTGTTGTGCCGAGCTGATCTTCGAGTTGGTCGATGTGAGCGATTGCGCGGCGCAACCCTTCATCAGTGCGGAACGGTCCCACGTCATCAGACATCGTGTCCTGTAAGTCAGCCAACAGTGCCGCCGTGTTGAGGTTCGTGGGTCCATTGGCGGCGATCAGCGACAGGCCTGCATCGAAATCACCTGGCGATAGTTCAGGTGCCGACGCTGCTTGCGAAATCTCTGAAGCCGTGCGGCCGGCACGTTGGCCGAAGACAAGTGCCTCGGTAATGGCGTTGCCGGAGAGGCGATTGGCACCATTGGCACCGGCGACTGCCTCGCCGGCTGCAAGTAGGCCCGGCACATCAGTCTTCATGT
>JBCDBQ010000410.1:0-6779 GCA_039183375.1 Pseudomonadota bacterium | reverse complement strand
GCGCCTGCGAGCTGAGTACTTCGAAGTTCTGACAGCATCAGGCGGACAGGCAGCAATTGATATCTGTAATCAAGAGCGCGTCGACGTTGTGCTTTTGGATGTCATGATGCCCGGAATGGATGGCTTTGAGGCCTGCCGGCAAATTAAGTCGAATCCAAAGACGCAAGACTTACCTGTCGTGATGGTAACGGCCTTGGACCAAGCTTCTGACAAGTTGCAAGGTTTGGAAGCCGGTGCCGATGATTTCCTGACAAAGCCGGTTGACGATATTGCTTTGATCACGCGGGTCAAAAACCTCGCTCGTCTCAAAACACTGAATGATGAGATGAACCTGCGTGCCGTGACCGGGCATCAGCTTGGCTACGGCGATAATGATGAAGATCTGATCAGCCCAACGTCAACTACTGGGAACTTGTTGATTGTCGACGACAACCCGAGGTCGGCAGAGCGTTTGCAGCAGGCTCTCAGTGATGCTCATAGCTCCAAAGTCGAGCCCAATGTTGTGCAGGTGCCGTTCGAGCTTGAGGGCAATGACTACGATGTTATGATCGTGAGCCTATCGCTTGATCATGCGGATGCTCTGCGCCTCTGCAGCCAAGTACGCTCTCTTGATAGATTGCGCCATACGCCGATCATCATGATTGCTGAGACCGGTGATGAAGCCCGCCTGTTGCGCGGCCTGGATATGGGTGTCAACGACTACATCAAACGACCAGTTGATCAAAATGAGCTGCTTGCCCGTGTCAGAACCCAGATCAAGCGTAAGCGCTATTCGGATTTTCTGCGCAACCGCCTTGAAGAGAGTGTTGAACTGGCAGTGACGGATCCACTGACAAGTCTGCACAACAGGCGATATATGCAGGCCCACTTGAGTGGCCTCGTAAATCGTTCGATAGACGCTAATTCTCCCTTGAGCCTGCTCATTGCTGACATCGATCACTTCAAGCACATTAATGATACGTACGGTCACGACGTTGGCGATGCTGTGCTGGTCGAATTCGCGAACCGATTTCGAGAGAATACGCGCAGTATAGATCTCGTCTGTCGCTTCGGGGGTGAAGAGTTCATACTTGTCATGCCGGGCGTAGATTTCGAGGCATCGTATCAAATTGCCGAGCGTCTGCTTGCGCGGATTGCAGAGAAGCCGTTTCGCGTTTCGTCGGAATTATCGGTACCCATCACCGCAAGTGTGGGTTTGTCCACAATTGCCTCAGTGAACGATACTCCTGAGATCATCTTTAAGCGCGCGGACAACGCTCTCTATGCAGCGAAGCGTGCTGGCCGCAATCGGGTTATGTCTGAGGCAGCCTGATCCAATATAAAACTTATAAATTTCAATTGCTTATATGATTTCTCCGCATTATTCCGCCGAATGAGCATTGCTCATTGTAACTGGCACATCCCCGGCTGCGTTGGCAGACATTTACTCAGTTTGCTCGTTAGTCTGTGATTCGAAAGGAAATTTTCCTTGTCAAGGCGGAAAGTTCCTGCCAGACTAAATCGTCGAATTTTGCCAATTAGGCAGGATTAAGGCGGGGTGATTCAACCTTCGCCTTAACGAAGCGCTTGGTTGTGTTCAGGTCCGCCGCATCTCCTGACATGAGCCATGTGCATCGCTGGATGGCTCAGTGTTTTGAGTTTGCTCGGAGCTTCTGAGAGTTTCCAGTAACCAGTAGCGCTACCAACGCCCTCTTTGGTTGAGCTATTGGATATATGGCCAGGAGCCGGACGCCTTGGGCTTACCCCGCTACTGAGGCTGTCCGTTTCCTGGCCTAAATTTTTTGGACAACTGGCATCGTTAGCTGTTTTGGTAAATGGTCCAAAACAACCGTGTTCAGTCAGCTATTTCTGATTAAGACGAGGGATGCAATCGGACTAAGAATTACCCGATTACCATACCGCTACTTGATCTTGGTCTCTTTGAATTCGACGTGCTTGCGCGCCACGGGGTCATACTTCTTGAACGAGAGCTTCTCTGTGGTGTTCCGCGGGTTCTTTTTTGTAACGTAGTAGAAACCGGTTCCTGCTGTCGACAGCAGCTTAATTTTTTGGGTTACAGGCTTAGCCATTTGTCTTGAAACCTTTGAGCGATCGTGCCGTGGATCGGGACCATAATCTGATCAGATGTTCTGTCAAGGTAGACTTGCGCAGTGCGGCAAAGCAATTTCGAATTGTTGATGCAGCCGCAGTCTTAATTGCTGTTATTACATGGCCACGATGACGCAATTAGCTATCAACTTTGATAAGCTCCCGAAAGAAATTTCCATGGCGCTGATGATAGTAAGGGACGGCCTGGCGTGATGGGCCGATCAGGCCGGCCTGGATATGATCGTGGAGATCCTCAAGCACAACACGCGTAATTGGCGGTAGATCCAGCTGGGTGGCTGCCTCGATGGTGTACCAGCCGATTTCACTTAACTCTTCATCTGGTTGACCGGTGTCGTGAGCGATGCATTCCGATGGGATACAGAAGAAGCGTGTGTCATAGCGACGAGGTCGCCCAGGAGGCGTGATCGCTCTGGCGAAGAAATGGAGTTCGGCCAAGGAAGGAACAAACCCTGTGGCGAAGAACGGTTGCCAGTTTTCCGGCAATGGTTCATCGGTTGCGTCTCCGCGCTGTCCAATTATGAGACCAGTTTCCTCGAAGACCTCCCGAATGCCGGCCAAAGCGATGGCACGTGCGCGGGCGGCGCTAGAATGTCCCTTCATGTCATAGAGGAGTTTCTCAACTTCGTTGGGCGCCAATTCGCTGCAACTGGAGACATCTTTGTCATGTTGGTCGACACGGCCGCCTGGGAAAACAAACTTGCCAGGCATGAAAACGACGTCGGCCCGGCGCTTACCCATTAATACGCGCGGCTGTCCGTCAGCCGTGTCCACGATGATCAAGGTTGCGGCATCGCGAGGGCGTTGAGTGTTGCTTGCAACGGCGCCAGCCTTTGTCTTGTCGGTGTCTGACATCCGAGTGCGGACTCCACTGAAATGACGTGTGGTCGGCTTTACGACCCCGCTGCGAAATTAAACGGGTCGATTACTGTCCTCGTCGAAGCCATGCATTCTCATGGCCCATTGCAAACCGACCAACGCACCCTTGATGCGTGGCAGCATCGCCAAACTCATCACGAGCGTCGCCGGAATCCAGATCACAGCGTGGACCCAGGCTTCAGGCGCGTAGGCTTGTTCAAGGGCCAGCACGCCTGCGAGAATGATGTGTCCAACGACAAAAATCGTAAAGTATGGCGGCGCATCGTCAGCTCGGTGATGATGCAACTCTTGGCCACACTCTGTACAGCTATCAACGACCTTGAGATAGCGATTGTACAACTGGCCTTGGCCGCACTTGGGGCAGCGGTGCAACATTCCCCGCCACATAGCGAGTGAAGCCGAGCGATCAGATGTGGTCGATAACCCAGACATCTGCGAACCGGATTGTTTGATCTCTACTGTCATAGCGGCATAGGTCCTTCAACGCTCCGTTCAGTCAAGCACGGAAATGGCCGCTGTTGCCATGTTGCACAAGCCGTTGCGACGATTTCTAGCGCCGTCGCCTCGGCCGGCCTCTCGACGGAGTGCGGCCACGCCAGCCCTTCGAAAGGCTGAGGTGCTGCTTTTTGCCCTTGCTCAGCATTTCAAACCGCAGCGCACCGGCAATGGGAATAGCCTCAACGAGACGGACTTCGACTTGATCGCCGAGGCGGAAGGCGAGGTTGTTTCGATCGCCGACCATGGCATGTAGATTTTCTATGAAGTGATAGTAATCATCGTCCAGGGTAGAAGCTGGGACGAAACCGTCAGCTCCTGTCTCGTCGAGTCTGATAAACAGGCCAGAGCCTGTGACGCCGGAAATGCGGCCGGCGAATTCTGCGCCGACACGGTCTGACAAATAGTGCGCGATCAAACGGTCGACTGTCTCTCGTTCAGCTGCCATTGCCCGTCGTTCGGTGCCGGAGATATGCTCGGCAACACCTGCGAGTTCCTCCGCCGGATCGTTGCCTGCCTCAATCGGCCCCAGTTTCAGAGCACGAATGAGTGCGCGATGCACGGTCAGATCGGCGTATCGTCTGATCGGGGACGTGAAGTGGGCGTAGCGGCGAAGGTTGAGGCCGAAGTGCCCATAGTTTTCCGTGGTATATTCTGCCTGTGATTGGGAACGTAGTACGACCTCACTGACAAGATCCTTAACCGGCAATTCCTTGGTTGTTTGAAGGATACGGTTGAAGGCGTCAGGGCGGAGGGTTGCCTGCTGCGGTAGCTTCAAGCCCAGCGAGTCGAGAAACACGCGAAGTGACTTCAGTTTCTCCTTCGATGGCTGATCGTGCGCCCGGTAGATCAAAGGGCACTTGGCTTTCTCGAGTGACTCGGCGGCGGCAACGTTCGCCTGGATCATGAACTCCTCAATCAGGCGATGCGCGTCGAGGCGTTCTGGCACAACGACGCGATCGACCTGGCCAGACTGATCGAGCTTAATGCGCCTCTCTGGGAGTTCCAGTTCAAGTGGAGAGCGGCGCTGCCTGGCGGAAGACAGGGCCTTGTACGCGCCCATCAGCGGTTTGAGCGTATTCTCCAATAGCAAGGCGGCTTTGTCGGAGGGGCGACCATCGAATGCTGCCTGGGCATCTTCATAACTGAGCTTCGCTGCGGATCGCATGACCGCGCGATGAAAGGTATGGCCTTTTTTCGTTCCGCTCTTATCGAACTGCATGCGAACGGCGAGGCAGGGGCGCTCCTCCAGTTCACGCAAGGAGCAAAGATCGTTGGAGATCTCCTCCGGTAGCATCGGGACGACACGATCAGGGAAATAAACTGAGTTGCCACGCTTCTGGGCTTCGCGATCTAGGCGGCTGCTCGGGGGGACGTAGTGGGCAACATCGGCAATTGCGACTGTTACAAGCCAACCGCCCGGGTTGGTCGCATCGTCATCGGTCTGCGCATGTACAGCGTCGTCGTGATCGCGGGCATCCGCTGGGTCAATGGTTATGAGAGGGATGTTGCGCAGATCCGTGCGACCAGCCAAGTCAATGGCGGGCAGTTGCTGCAGCTCTTGCAATACGGTCGCTGGAAAGTCCTCCGGGATGCCATGCGAATGGATGGCAATGAGGCTGATCTGTTGTTGCGCCTTCGGATTGCCAAGTACTTCGCTGATGCGCGCGCGTTCAACATGTAGTCGTCCCTGGCGGATCATTTCAAACCGAACCAGATCACCATCGGTTGCATCTTTGTCGTCGCCGGACTGGACAATCAAATCGCGGGCCGACTTGCGATCCACGCTGCGAACCGTGCCGCCACCTTTTTCATGTGCCTGAAAGATGCCAAGCAGCCGTCTCTTCTCTCGCTGCAGGCGCCGAATAATCTTGGCTGTATATCGATAGGTTTCGTCAGCATCGTCATCGAGTTCTGTTAAGCGCGCAAGGATGCGATCACCAATAGCTGCGGTGTCGTCTGTGGACGTGCTACGGGACGCCCCGCGAGATGGGGAAGACTGCAGTTCTACGAGGACTTTCGGCTTGGGACCTTCACCGCTATCCCAAGCCGTTGGTTCACCTATGAGATAGCCGTCGTCGTCGAACTCTATGAGTTCCAGAATTGTAACGGGTGGCAGTGCGCCGGCTCGACGGATCTCCTTCCGGTTGCCGGCGAGTAGCCCGTCATCCTGCATCTCAGAGAGGAGTTCGCGCAATTCGCGCCGATCACTTCCCTTGATTTGAAATGCCTTGGCGATCTCACGCTTCCCGACTTTGCCAGTTGCATCGCGGATGAAGGCCAGGATCTCCTCGCGCGTCGGGAAGTTCGCCTTGGTGACGCCACGAGATTTAGCCTGCTTTGCCACCGTACAATGTCCAATCTGATCTATGCGGTAACGGAACTACTCCACGGCTTCGTCTTCTGTCGAGCGCGGTTTTGATTTGGCCGGTGCCTTCTTGGCGGCGGTCTTGCGCGTTGCCTTCTTGGCCGTCTTCTTCTTTGCAGCGGCTTTAGTCTTTGGTTTTTCTGCCGTCTTTTCAGTTGCCTTTGCCTTGCTTTTTGCCGGCGCCCGCTTCTTTTTTGCCGGCGCCTTGGCGGCACGCTCTGCAATTAGCTGAATGGCCTCTTCCGCCGTCAACTCAGCCGGTTCTTTACCCTTCGGCACCGTCGCATTGATCTTGCCATGCTTGACGTAAGGCCCGTAGCGGCCATCAAGGACCTCCATCTTGCCGCCATCGGGATGTTCCCCGAGATCCTTCAGGACCTTTGCCTTTGGGCGCTGGAAGCGGCCTTTGCCACCGGCCATCTTCTCAGCGATCAAGGTGACGGCATGATTGATACCAATTGTGAAGACGTCCTCAGGGCTTTCCAGGTTGGCGTAGGTGCCGTCGTGCAGAACGAACGGACCGAAACGGCCGAGGCCCGCCGTGATCATATTCCCGGTTTCAGGGTGTTGACCGACTTCCCGTGGTAGCGAAAGAAGTTTGAGCGCGAGTTCGAGGTCAACCTGCTCAGCATCAACGCCTTTTGGAAGCGACGCGCGTTTGGGCTTCTCGTTGTCTTCTGTGTCGCCGAGCTGGACGTAGGGACCAAAGCGTCCGGTTCTCAATGTGACTGCAAGCCCTGTGATGGGATCATAGCCGAGCAGCTTGCCATCCGCCGTTGCGGCCTCAACGGGGCCGTCAATGGTCTGTGACAGTTGACGCGTGAAGCGACATTCCGGGTAGTTTGAGCAACCAATGAATGCGCCACATTTGCCCGATACCTTCAGGCTTAGTCGGCCCGCAGAACACGCTGGACACTGTCGCGGGTCGCCG
>JBCDBQ010000409.1:0-6785 GCA_039183375.1 Pseudomonadota bacterium | reverse complement strand
TGCCATCGACACGGCATTCGATGGTGAGGAAGGCTATTTTCTCGGCGATACCGAGCCATATGACGTCGTTGTTCTTGATATCGGCCTGCCCAAGATGGACGGAATTTCCGTGCTCGAGCAATGGCGTCGGTCTGACCGGAACATGCCGGTCATTATCCTGACGGCACGGGATCGCTGGAGCGATAAGGTCGCTGGCATGGATGCCGGCGCTGATGATTACCTCGCGAAACCATTCCATATGGAAGAGTTGTTGGCACGTATCCGGGCGCAGGTTCGGCGTGCTGCAGGCCATGCCAAGAGCGAGATCGAGTGCGGTCCTGTGCGACTTGATACCAAGTCAGCACGGGTGACGTGCGACGGTCAGGTGGTCAAGCTCACCTCCCATGAATACCGGTTGCTTGCATATCTGATGCATCACAATGCACGAGTTGTTTCCCGCACAGAGCTGGTTGAGCATCTTTATGATCAGGACTTTGACCGGGACTCAAACACGATTGAAGTGTTTATCGGTCGTCTCCGTAAAAAGATCCCGACAGACCTGATTAAGACTGTGCGTGGTCTTGGCTACCGAATCAGCATGGATGATGAAGAGTAAGACTGAGGTGCTGGCTGGAGCGATCATCTTCGGCCAGTCTCTTGCTGCGCGGCATGCACCCATTCGATCGAGGCCATTGGCACGATGAGACCTGATCCCAAAGCGCTTGTAGATTCCGGCATCGAGTTCCTCAATCAGACGATCGCTGCCGGCCAGGGCCGCCTCAAATCAGTGAATATTAATTCGCTCGCGTTTCGGCTGTTCGCCGCTGCCGTGGTCTGGATCTTGGTGATGCTGCCGATCGCCGGCCTGATCATCTACTCGGCGAACTCGCGCAACGTCTTTGAAGACTTCAACAACCAGCTGATTACACATGCCGAGGGTATCGCTGCCTGGAACCTCGATGCGGCAAAGCCTGTTAGGCCCAAGCATCTCAACGAGGCGCTGTTTGAAGTGCCGATATCCGGCTACTACTGGCAGATGCAGCCGGCCGATGGCAAAGAAGGTCGGCGGCTGGTGTCCAACTCACTGGCAACTAGCGAGCTACCGTCACCCTATGTCCGTAAAGTTCGACCCGACGAGAACGGGTATCGCTGGCTCGATATAGAGGGACCGGACAAACAACCACTGCGCGTTCTCGAATTGTTGCATCGCTTTGGCAACGAAACAGACGGCCGGCTCTATTCCATTACTGTTGCGGCACGTGTCGACTGGCCTGGTGCACGGGTGACTGAGTTTGCGGGTTCGATCGCAATGGCACTGGCAATCGTCGCCATTGGCATCTTGATTGCGACCTATATCCAAATTCGCTTCATCATGGCGCCGATGCGTACCATTGAGCAGGGCCTGTCAGATATTCGAACGGGTGAAGCAGAGAAGCTCGATGCTCCGCTGCCAAGTGAGATCGAGCCACTCAAGGTCGAATTGAATGCCTTGATCGATTCCAATCAGGACATCATCGAGCGGGCGCGCACACAGGTTGGGAATTTGGCACACGCACTAAAGACGCCCCTTGCCGTCATTACCAACGAGGCCGACGAACGCAATACGCCTTTTGAGAGCAAGGTCTCAGAGCAAGCGGAAATCATGCGGGCGCAGATTACGCATTATCTCGATCGCGCCCGCGCAGCAGCCCGTGTCGATACTGTTGGCCGGGTGACGGATGTCCTGCCCGTAGCGGAATCACTTCAACGGGCCCTTGAGCGCATTCATCAGGACAAGGGTGTGTCGATCGAGGTTGTCGGGGCAGACGATGCTAAGTTCCAAGGCGAGCAGCATGACCTTGAAGAGATGCTCGGCAACCTGCTGGATAACGCCTGTAAATGGTGTACGCGACGGGTGCGCCTGCGTCTTGATTCAGCCGAAACGGGTGCATCGGCACGTGTCTCCATGTTGAAATTCACAGTTGAAGATGACGGGCCAGGTCTCACCGCTGAACAGCGCGCGAAGATCGGTAAGCGTGGGGTGCGACTGGACGAAACCACCCCTGGTACGGGGCTTGGCCTGTCCATTGTAAGTGATCTGGCCACATCCTATCGGGGTAGTTTCCGCCTCGATAAATCCCCGTTGGGTGGGCTGAAAGTGGTGCTTGAGTTGCCGGCTGCAACAAACAGTTCAGCATAAGTCGTTGTCAGGCGACGCAGTTTTGCCCGAATCAAGTTGAATAGAAGCACCGAGCGTGAGTGGTAGCAGCTTGAGTTGCGCCATTCTTGGGGAGCGTCGGAAGGAAAACGTTCATGCGCACTTCGAATGTATTTTTTGCAGGTAAAGCGTTTGTTGGTGCAGCCGTGCTGGCTTTGGGGCTTTCGGCCTGTGGGCCAAATGGTCCGAACAAAGCGGACACTGGCTTGGCGGTTGGAGCGATTGCGGGCGGTTTGCTCGGTAATACAGTTGGCCGAGGCAATGGTCGCATTGCGACGACGGCAATCGGCGCCGTCATCGGCGGCATTGTTGGCAGTGAAATTGGTAAGTCGCTTGATAAGCAGGACCGAATGTTTGCTCAAAAGGCTGAATTTGATGCCCTTGAGAGCGGCCGCTCAGGCGAGCGAACTTCGTGGCGCAACCCGGACTCCGGGCGATATGGCGAGGTCATCCCGAGCCCGCCTTATAAGCGCGGGCAGGTCGATTGCCGCGACTACACCCATAAGATCTACATCGATGGGCGTCCGCAGGCATTGCGTGGAACCGCTTGTCGTAATCCGGATGGCACCTGGAGCAATGTGAGCTAACACTCAGCTGCATTGGATGGACTCATAGAAAGAGCCGTTACGGTTGGCCGTGGCGGCTCTTTTCTTGCGTCTTGTCGTGACTGAAGGGCGCATCCAAGGCCCCTTACGCAGCATTATATGTTAGACAGAGATTAATGGGTCGATGCGCGCGCGTGGATTATTCTACGGTCTACATCCGGTCCCTCTGAAGAGCAGGCTATGACAAGAAAACAGCGCAGAGGATTGCTGATTGGCGGTGGCGTCGCAGTGCTGGCGGTGTCGCTGATCTTGGTGCTCTTCGCTATGCGTGGTGCAATCGTTTACTTCTATACCCCGAGTGACGTTGTGACGAAATCGGTCGAGACAGGACAAAGGTTCCGTCTTGGAGGGTTGGTTGCAGGCGGGTCGGTCAAACGTGGTGATGGTACCAAGGTCGGGTTCAGTGTCACTGACACGATCGAGACGATCAAGGTACGATACGACGGTGTCCTGCCGGATTTGTTTCGTGAAGGCCAAGGGGTCATTGCCGAAGGTAAATTGGATGGCAGTGGTGTGTTTCAGGCAGATACCGTCCTGGCAAAGCACGATGAAACTTACATGCCGCCGGAAGTTGCCAAATCGCTGAAGGAAAAAGGTATCAAGTTGGGCAAAGGGGCAGTTCATCCAACAAAGCAGTAGCTTATCACCGGGTGACATGGCCTAACCGAGCTGGGAGAAGGAGCGCGAGCTTGTGATTGTGGAATTTGGACACTTTGCGTTGCTGCTCTCCGTTGCGGTTGCGCTGTACCAATTCGTCGTCCCTCTCTACGGCGCGCAAGTCGGTGAAGAGCGATTGATGCGTACGGCGATGCCGGCGGCCAATGCCCAGTTCGTGTTGGTCTTCATTTCATTTCTGGCACTGACCTACGCCTATGTGACGTCTGATTTCAGCGTTGAGAACGTGGTGCGCAACTCGCACTCCGAAAAGCCCCTGATCTATCGAATATCCGGTGTCTGGGGGAACCACGAAGGTTCCATGCTGCTGTGGCTCTTGATGCTGACGGCATTTGCGGCGGCAGTTGCTGTGTGGGGAACCAATCTCCCATTGCGCCTGAGATCCACCGTCCTTTCAGTTCAATCGTCCATCGCGCTGGCGTTTGGCTTGTTTATCGTTCTGACCTCCAATCCATTCAACCGGATGACTCCAGCGCCTTTTGATGGACAAGGCTTGAACCCAATCCTGCAAGATCCCGCGCTGGCTCTGCATCCACCATTTCTCTATGCGGGTTACGTTGGGTTTTCGATTGCGTTTTCGTTTGCCGTAGCGGCTCTCATCGACGGTAAGACAGATGCGGCTTGGGCCCGCTGGGTGCGTCCGTGGACATTACTTGCCTGGATGTTTCTTACCGTTGGGATCGCCATGGGATCCTGGTGGGCCTATTACGAACTTGGCTGGGGCGGCTGGTGGTTTTGGGATCCCGTTGAAAATGCCTCGTTCATGCCCTGGCTTGCCGGAACGGCACTGCTTCATTCAGCGCTTGTTATGGAGAAGCGCGAGGCATTGAAAGTGTGGACGGTCCTGTTGGCCATACTGACTTTCTCGCTGAGCCTCATGGGGGCTTTCCTTGTCCGCTCAGGCGTTCTGTCTTCCGTACATGCTTTTGCAGTTGATCCAGAGCGTGGTGTTTTCATTCTAGCTATCATGGTCATCTTTATCGGTGGTTCGCTGACGCTGTTTGCGATGCGCATGACCGAGCTCCGACAGGGTGGGATTTTTGCGCCTATTAGCCGGGAAGGCAGCCTGATCCTCAACAATGTTTTGCTGACGACAGCCTGTGCAACGGTGCTTGTCGGCACACTCTATCCATTGGCACTTGAGTCATTGACCGGTGACAAGATCTCCGTCGGTGAACCGTACTTCGACCTCACCTTCGGTCTGCTGATGGTGCCGCTGTTATTGGCACTTCCGTTCGGTCCCTTTCTCGCCTGGAAGCGGGGAGATCTGGTTGCTGCCAGCCAACGCCTCATGATGTGTGCGATTGCTGGGCTGGTGCTTGGTGTCGGGATATTTTCGATATTTTATCGAGGTCCATGGTTGGCACCTTTTGGAGCCGCGCTTGCCTTCTGGGTCATGCTCGGTGCCGTCTACGAGATCTGTTTCCGCATCAAACTCGGTCAGATCCCTTGGCAGGATAGCTGGAGCCGGCTGGTTGGCCTTCCACGTTCCGTGTTTGGAACTGCGGTTGCACACTTCGGTGTTGGCGTGATGGTTCTTGGAATTGTTGGTACGTCAGCCTATCGCAGTGAAAACGTCTTGGTCATGAAGAACAATGACCGTGCTCAGATCGCCGGTTACAGCCTTCTGTTCAAAGGTGTGAAGCCTGCGCCGGGGCCGAACTACCAGGAAGAAATCGGTCGGTTGGAGGTCTATCGTGGCGAGCGACTTATTGCGGAGCTTGCACCTAGCAAACGGACATATACGGCCCCACGGCAGACAACGACGGAAGCCGGAATTCACGTGGCGCTCGGCGGTGACCTGTACGCCGTTTTGGGTGACCCGCAGAAGGATGGCGGATTTGCCATTCGGCTCTATTTTAATCCGCTTGTCCGCCTGATCTGGATTGGCGCCTTGATCATGTTCTTTGGTGGAGCTTTGTCGTTGAGCGACCGGCGGTTGCGGGTGGGCGCGCCGAAACGGGCGAAAGTTGTACCGCATCCCAGCGGAGCTTCAACGGCATGACGCGGCTTTGGCAATCAGGTTGGCTGAGTATCTTGGTTGCGTTGACCACATTCATAGTCGTGGCCCAGATCAATGTGGTGCGGGCTGTTGAGCCGGATGAAATTCTCAAAGATCCGGCACTTGAGCAACGTGCGAGGAACCTGTCTGCTGAATTGCGCTGCCTGGTTTGTCAGAACCAATCGATCGATGACTCGAATGCACCATTGGCTCGCGATCTACGTTTGCTGGTCCGTGAGCGGCTGACAGCGGGCGACAACGATAAGCAGGTTCTTGATTTCATCGTTGCGCGTTATGGCGAATTCGTTCTGCTGCGTCCACCGTTTGGATTGCATACATTGCTGCTTTGGCTGGCGCCGCTGCTCTTGCTTGGTGGTGCGATATTCCTGGCACGTCGTGTGTCCATGCGTGGTCGGGGCATGAAGGCCGCTGTCAAGGCGCAGTCACTCAGTCCGGAAGAGAAGGCGCGGCTCGCGAAACTGCTCGATGAAAACAAGGATGATCGTTGAGGTGTTCGGCTATGGGGTGCGATGGAGATGGTCGATGCGGCTGCCTACTGTGCCGGCTTGATCTTCTCTTTGAGACGTCCACGCGATAAGTGCTGACTGCCCTGACGACGCGTTTTTGCATTAGCCGGAGATTTCTTGGCACCAAGCGATTGCAATTCTTTGAGTAAGCGACGTGTTGGCAAACCCGCTAGCTCATCACCAATGTTGCCTTGAAAGGCCTGGATCGCCTCACGCGTGGCCGGGCCATATGACCCGTCAACTTTCTCACTATAAAGTCCGCGATTGCTCAGCAGTGTCTGTAGTTGCCTTATATCCGGTGCATTGATCAATAGGTCTGCCGCGGTGAACGGAGTAATGAGATCCGCGAACACCCGTGCCGATACGGCCGTATTCGCTATAGCGTCGGATTTGAAACGTCGGACCACTTTGCCTTTCTCCACCAGCATTCTGGTCTGGACGTAAGTGCCAACATTAATGGCGACGACGCTCAAAGAGCCATCTTTGCCTTCAAGCAGCAGTGGTGAGCCGGATGATGCACCGCCGGTATCGCAGCGATGAAGGATGAGATCCTCGGGCGCTGTGAAATCTCGGTCGATCCGCTTGTTTTTATTGTATTTATTGACAGGCTCAAGACTGCAGGGGGCTGCATGAGCAAGTCTCCAATTGGCATAATCGTGGTGGAAGGAAACTTGCAATAGAGCTTTGCGGTCAGCGGCCTCTTCTAAATCGCTAGTCGAGCGGGGTGATACTGGTAAGGTTGCACCTCGGCACAAAGGTCGTGACAGGCGCATCAGCGCCCAGTCCTTTGTCGCATCAAT
>JBCDBQ010000408.1:0-6812 GCA_039183375.1 Pseudomonadota bacterium | reverse complement strand
GACGGCGTCATAGACAGCACGACCCAGAGCCTCACCGACATCGGTGTGAAGTCCCGCATAGTCGGTCGTGCCCACCGGTGCTGCGACTGCCACGCAATCAGTTCCTGTTCCTGTTGCGCGACCAGTCTCTAGACGAATATCTGCGTCCAACACGGCAGCTGTACGTGCTTGAATCACGATGCTCTGTGCTTCGATAAGACCTGTTTGGCTAAGCGCCGTGTTCAACAGCGTAGCGATATTGATCGTGCCGTACTTCTGAGCTGCTGTACGCTGGCGACTTCCCACTCTTTCTGCGTTGGATAATCCGACCGTCGCGATAGCGAATGCACTGGCTTCGTTGGCGTGGGCGTTAGCTGTTTGAAATTGATCCAGGTTCCGGGACGTCAAGAACGCCACGCTCTCGGCCTCGTCGCGTTCTGCCAGCTCCTGGCACAGCCACTCCCGCACATTCAGCTCTTCAGATAGATCAGCGTTGCGCACTTCGCGCCATACAATCTTGCGAGTGAATACAAAACCAGGCCTGTTAATGGCCCAACTGAGCACCTGCATAGTCTGCTCAAGTTCCAAAGTTAGCCAAGGGTGATCGAGAGTCACGCGCGGTGCCATGATCTTTGGCGTCCTATTGTTCAGCAGAAAGCAGCTCACTTTAGGCTACTCGTAGCAGGTATGGTTTTGCCCAGCACGATCCAACTAATCGGTTTATATGATCAGGGATTGCAACAAAGGACTAGTCTTGAACCACTCGCGGGCTTGAAATATGAGTGTGTTGCAATTCGACAATCTATCAACGTGTGAACTCTGGCATAGCACAGCAACTGAGAAGTCATGCTAAACTTGTTAATGACACCGCCTGCGACAGACGCAGAATGTACTGTATTGAGGTGCTCCATGATCGCCAAGCAAAGATGCTAAGAGTCAATTTTAATGTCGAAGTCGGTTGTGGGTCCCAACGAAGGCTCACAAATATCTTGAAGCAAGTGCAGCTACTATTTCATCAACTAGGCTATCGTTCGAGTATCGAAGACCTTCATGTAACTGCGCAGCTTTCCTCGGAATCTACCCCGGAGGAGGTTGATGCGATCATTTAGAAGGCCGAGCGTTTAATGAAGCGCGCAATCAAAAGGCCGATGGATGCAAAGGATGTTGAAGAAGCTCTGAGAACATCCTCAAAGGAAAGGCGACTTTGGACCAAGCAAGGGTATTTGCCTGTCTCTGGAGAAGGCTTTTTCAAGACTGAGCAAAATGCCCGCGTCCCGCATTATCATCCTTCCAAGATTGCAGTGCTCGCTCTCGATCCAGAACTTATCGCCGAATGGCGACAGAAGCTCTGAAGTAGTCAAGGTGTGCTCCTAATGTGCCGGAAATAACACAGAGGGATTTAGTGAGACTATGACCTGCAATCCATAGTTGACAGCTCAACCCTGTTGATATGCTGTTAATAATGTATCGGTGTCGTACTGCATCAGCAGCACGACGGGAACACGGTGCGGTGGGTTGCACAATCGCGATCCGCCAATTCCGAGGCTGAACCCGCAACTGTAAGCGGCGAGCGTCATGCCAATAAAGCCACGGGGACCCGGCAACGCCGGCTAACTGGAAGGCAGGGATGAAGCGTCTGAGCTGCGAGCCAGGAGACCAGCCGATATAGTCGCCCACTCGTTCTGCGGGAATACAGAATGGAGCGGATACCCGTTACGGCGACAATCACTGGTGTGGCGTGTCGCTTACGGGAGAGAATCTACACTCACTGAACTCAATTTATTAGTCGGTTTGCGAGCTTGGCTTTGTACGGCCAAGTGGTGAGCTGCCGTGGGTAATGCGTTCGGGGATGTACGAGCGGCGCGACGACACTGTCCTTTTTGTTTTGCATATGGGGACTATCGTTGATGACAATCCAAGACAAACACTTAGTTGATCGATCGCGACCTTGGCTTAGTGCCTCTATTGGTGCTGCCGCACTAATCGCTACCGGGTTACCAGTAAACGCGCAGGCACCTGTTGAACTCGACGGCATCCTTGTCACAGGCGGACTGACACCCGTGCAGACCAAAAGTTTTGGGCGGGCTACAACCGTGATCACAAGCGAAGAGCTCACTCAGCGCGGAATTAAAACACTGCCTGAGGCTCTTCGACTTGTGCCGGGCTTTGCGGTAGCCAAATCAGGTGGCGTAGGTGGCCTCACCGAGGTGCGCATACGCGGTTCTGAGGCAAACCATGTTCTCGTCCTTATTGATGGTATCGAAGCAGCCAACATGGAGCGAGGCTTCAACTTCGCGAATGTCACTGCTGACGAGATTGAGCGCATTGAAGTCGTCCGCGGTCCTCAATCTGTTTTCTTCGGCTCTGCTGCTCTGGCGGGTGTCATTAACATAATCACGAAGCGCGGAATTCGAAATGGTGCACGTGCTGGTGCTACCGCAGAAGCGGGCACTGCACCTGCAAAGTCTTTCTCTGCTTTGGTGCAGGCAGGCAACGCTCGGATGGATTTTGCTGTTTCTGGTTCTCATCGCGATGATGAGGGTTGGGATGCGTCCGGTGATGGTGGCGAGAAGGACGGCGGTGTGAACACGACTGTCTCAACCAAGGTCACCGCTGATATAACGTCTGCACTCCGCCTGCAAGGTATACTGCGCCTGACAGACCGCAAAAACGAGTTCGACGCGACGGCTTTTGCTTGCGGCAACGCGGATTGCTACGTGCGTGATGCAGGAAACACATTCGAAGAAGGTCGAGATCAATATGCGGCCCTCATGGCAACCTATAAGATGCTTGATGGGGCGCTCGTTCACTCGCCGTTCTTCCATTATTCCGATACCGAGAACTTCAACAATACTCCACAAGGCTTCTCATCGTCGTCTTCTGATAAGGCTGATAAGCGTCGCTATGGTTACAAAGTCGCTTTTAGCTTTGGCGGCTCAAGGCAACACACACTTGCTGGGCTCGTAGAAAAGAAAAAAGAAAGCTTCACCTCCAATAACTTCTCTGATGAAGCAAAACGAGAGCAAACGAGCTTCGCCGCAGAATACAGAGGTTTTTTGACACCTGAGTTGTTTGTTCAGGGCGGTGTTCGGAAAGACAACAACTCAACATTCGAGGATTTTACGACCTGGACAGCATCGGCATCATACCTTTTTGAGGCCACAAACACGCGATTCCACGGTTCCGTTGGTAAAGGCATTGTCAATCCAAGCTTCACAGAGCAATTTGGCTTCTTCGGTAACTTCATTGGTAATCCTGACTTGTTGCCGGAAGAGAGCCTTGGTTGGGATGCGGGCGTTGAACAGACACTCTTTGGTGGCGCATTAGTTGTCGATGCGACATTCTTTAAGGCGGATCTAACCAACGAAATTGGCTCTAGGACTCTACCTGGTTTTATCAGTCAGCCAATAAACAGGACGGGTGAGAGCGAGCGTAAGGGCGTCGAGGTGCAAATTACTCTGAAACCTATCCAAGGGCTAACAGTGACTGGCGTCTATACCTACGTTGACTCAACCGACGCTGATGGGTTGATCGAGGCGCGAAGACCAAAGCATTCTGGTGGCATCAAGACCGCATACACGTTCTTAAGAGGCAAAGCCCATATCGGTGTCGATGTTACTTATAAGGGAGAGGACAGGCAGCCAGATTTTGGTGCCGCATCACCTGTCACGTTCATCTCTCCCATTGTCACCGTCGATGACAGCGTTGTTGTCGATCTGAACGGCTCTTACCAATTGACCGAGTCGGTCAAGGTCTACGGTGTAGTCAACAACCTTTTCGACCAGGAGAGCACAGAAGCCCTTGGCTTTGCGAGCCGACCAACCACCGCCTATTTAGGTGTTAAAGTCGGTTACTAAGCTAGTTTACAGAGATGAAGGTGTCTTGCGATGCTACAGGGATTCGATATTTCTCCTGTGCCAACCGAGGTAAGTACCAAGGACAACGGTTCGATTGAACGAGAGAACTGGTCATTGCCGACGGAGGAGGCGTTTCTTGAAGCCTTCCTGCGAGACATCTTCGAAAACCACTGGGAGGGGATCCGATTTGGTCCCCTCATTCAGGGTGCAGCGTACGAATGGAAGTGTTCTTCTGGGCCAACCCGGATCGGTCTCATGGATGGCTACCTTACGATACACTTTGCACATGGTGGACACTTCCATCTTTGCATCGGTGAGAACAAAGGCAGCGAAGAATACCCAACACCGGCCGAGTTGCGAGCCCATAGAAAACCCTCAAAGGCTCAGATCTTTCGAGGATACGGTCGCGATGGCAAGCCCGTGACGTGGGGCTTTGAGATGTGGAATGGCAAAGAAGAGCCAATGATCTCCATATTCTTTTCCAACCCCTTTATCGAGGATGACGACACACTCTCAGATGAACCTGTATGGGAGAGGCTTTCAATGTGGCGAGAAATCTCGGGCAAGTGGTTGGGACGTCCGCCAGAAGATATTGATAGCGAAGGCATTGGTTTCAGGGGAAGTTGAGTATGAACCTTCTCTGGGCGGTTACGGTGCTGGTTAGCGGGTTGATGACATTTTCGACTGCTGGGCTCGCTATCGAAAAGAAGGTTCCCAAACGTGTCGTCTCGATGAATCTTTGCACCGACCAACTTGCAATGCTTCTCGCTGAGCCGGGCCAACTCTACTCCGTTTCGTACCTCGCTGGCCGCGCCGATGCGTCCGTCCTTGCAGCACGAGCTGCTGACTTCGTCACCAACCACGGCCTTGCTGAAGAAATCTTTCTCATGAAGCCTGATTTGATTATTGCAGGTACGTTCACAACGCGCGCCACTGTCAATCTTCTGAAACGGCTAAAGTTTCATGTCGTCGAGTTCTCTCCAGCGAACTCTTTCAAGGACATTGAAGCCAATGTATCCCGCATGGGTGAACTGCTTGGTAGGGAAGCTGCGGCAGCTGCCGCCGTTGCCGAGATGCGCCGAGAACTTGCAACATGGTCTGCAGCTGAGAAGAGTCGTGCATTGACAGCCCTCTACTACGCCAACAGCTACACCTCAGGTGGCAATACGTTAGCGTCAGAGATTGTGCGTCGGGCCGGCCTCGAAAACCTCGGTGACAAGCTCGGGCTTAGCGGAACAACCCGCCTTCCGTTAGAGTTACTGGTTACTGGCCAGCCTGAGCTCCTCGTAAAAGGACGGCGCTATGGGCCTAGAGGTAGTCGATCAACAGCGGTTCTTGAGCATCCTGCGTTGATCGCAGCCACAACAAAATCGGAGCGTGCGTTACTCTCAGACCGTTACTGGATTTGTGGCGCACCATTCACGCTGCAGGCAGTGCGCAATCTCGCACGCGCGGCGCGGAAGGTGATCCGCTGATGCCACACGCTCTATTGATCGCGGTGCTCTCTATTTTGGTCGTGTTTGGGTTTCTGGGCTCGCTGGTTGTTGGACCGGCAGCTTTGACGTGGGCGACCTCATTGTCAGCTCTCTTTGGAGGAGAGAATGAGGCTGCTCGCATTGTCATGCAAGAGATCCGCCTGCCGCGCGCAATTCTTGGCGCCATGATTGGCGCCACGCTTGGTCTCACCGGCGCAACTCTCCAAGGTTACTTGCGCAATCCCTTAGCCGACCCAGGTGTTCTGGGAATCAGCTCAAGTGCAGCGCTTGGCGCTGTTCTGGCCATATTCACCGGTGCTTCGGCCGCGTGGGTATTCGCGCTTCCCACTGCTGCGATCGTGGGTGCTGGCGTCGCCGTCGTGCTTCTGCGTGTTCTTGCTGGACGGAACGCCGGAACCTTGACGCTCATTTTGGCGGGCGTCGCCATCAATTCACTCGCAGGAGCTCTAACAACTCTGACACTGAACCTCTCTTCAAATCCGTTCGCAGCACTTGAGATTGTATTCTGGATGCTGGGCTCACTCACGGATCGTTCCATGTTGCACGTTTGGCTTGCCGCCCCGTTTATGTTTGTTGGATGGCTCAGTTTGTTGGCCACCACCCGCGCGCTGGATGCGATGACTCTTGGCGCCGACGTTGCACAGACACTAGGCATGGATGTTAATCGAGCACAGGCATTGATCGTCGGTGGTGCTGCGGTCTCTGTTGGTGCGGCGACCGCGGTAGCCGGAGCAATCGGGTTCGTTGGCCTTGTGGTTCCGCACCTGCTGCGCCCATTGGTTGGAGCACAACCATCTCGCTTGCTGCCTGCGAGTGCCCTTGGTGGTGCGGCATTGGTCTTGGCCGCTGATATCGCTGTCCGCATCATAGAGCCAACGCGCGATATCAAACTGGGTGTTCTTACGGCATTGGTCGGCGCACCATTCTTCCTCTGGCTGGTTGTCAAGACGCGCAGAGAGGCTTTATGACCGAAATCACAGTAGAGGGATTGACCGCGTCTCTTGGGCGTAAACTGGTGCTCAAGGACGTGGGATTCTCAGCAAAGAGTGGCGAGGTCATTGGCGTCCTTGGTCCGAATGGCGCTGGAAAGTCAACACTGCTCAAGTCAATCCTCAAGCTTGCCCGTTCGACCGGATCGGTGAGAGTCGACAACCGCAGCATCCATGATTACTCGGCGCAAGAGTTCGCGAGGGCTATTGCCTATCTTCCGCAGGACCGAGACGTCGCGTGGCCGATGTCCGTGGCGTCGGTGGTCGAACTTGGCAGACTGCCCTACCGCACGGCAATGTCGTTGCCGACAGAACAAGATGCCGAGGCTGTTCAGCGTGCAATGGAGGCTGTTGATGTCGTCGGCCTCGAAGGGCGTCGCATCTCTGAGCTATCCGGTGGCGAACGTGCTCGCGTCCTCATGGCGCGTGCACTCGCTCAATCCGCGCCAGTGCTCTTCGCTGATGAACCGACGTCGGGCCTGGACCCTGCT
>JBCDBQ010000407.1:0-6812 GCA_039183375.1 Pseudomonadota bacterium | reverse complement strand
TCTACAGCGCAATCTCGATTATCCTGAAGAGACTGCCGGGCGCCTGATGCAGGGCGAGTTCGTTTCGGTCGCACCGTTCTGGAATGTCGGCCAGGTCATCGACTATATGCGCGAAACTGATGAGCTCCCGACGACGTTTTCGGAAATCTATGTCGTTGATCCCCTTTTTAAAGTGCTGGGGTCGGTCAATCTCTCGCATTTGCTACGCAGCAAGCGTCACGTGCCGATCGAAGAGATCATGCGCGACGATATTTCAACGGTTGATGCAACAGCGGACCAGGAAGATGTGGCGCGGCAGTTCGAACGTTACGATCTCTATTCTGCACCTGTTGTGGATGCGAGCGGGCGTCTCGTGGGTGTTGTGACCGTGGACGACGTGGTCGAGGTCATCCAGGAAGAGGCGGATGAGGATATTCGTCGCCTCGGCGGCGTTGGCGATGAAAGTGTCGCCGACAATGTCTTCAATACAACGCAGAGCCGTTTTATATGGCTGCTGGTCAATCTTCTAACAGCTGTGCTGGCTTCGGTCATCATCAAGATGTTTGATGCATCGATAGAACAAATGGTCGCCTTGGCTGTCCTGATGCCGATTGTGGCATCGATGGGGGGAAATGCAGGGACACAGACTATGACGGTCGCAGTCCGAGCACTAGCAACGCGCGATCTGACCGCCGTGAACGCCTCACGTATCGTCCTGCGTGAGGTTTCCGTCGGATTGCTCAACGGGCTGCTGTTTGCGCTTATCCTGGCACTTGTCACTGTGTTGTGGTTTGGCAGTGGTGCACTCGGACTAGTCATTGCTGCCGCGATGATTTCCAATCATCTGGCAGCTGCGTTGGCCGGTATTCTCGTGCCTTTGTCGCTGCAACGTTTAGGGCAGGATCCGGCTATCGCTTCAAGTGTGTTCGTGACAACCATTACGGATGTCGTGGGCTTTTTCGCTTTCTTGGGGCTGGCGACGATCTGGCTGTTCTAGCTCAGTCAAACCTGCCGACCCGATAGGGCGACATGTCGATGTTTGGTGTTCGCCCTGCGATGATGTCTGCGGTGAGGCGACCAATCTTTGGACCTGAAGTTAATCCGATATGATGGGTGCCAAAGGCGAAGTAGACGTTGTTCGCTTTCGGGCTCTCACCGAGGAATGGAAGACTGTCGACAGGAGCTGGCCGGTGACCCAACCAGCTTTCCGTCTCCTCCCAGGTCATATCGGGATAAAGTGCCTTGAAGCGTTTTTGGATTAGCCTGATCGGAGCTTCCGATGGACCGGCTTCGGTGCCACCAAACTCGACCAATCCTGCGCAGCGTACGCCGGCATCCATCGGGGTCGCGACCATCTTGGCATCCGCGAGGCAATAGGGGTACGGCGGCTGATAGGATGGCGACTTGAATACCATGTGGTAGCCGCGCTCACTCTCCAATGGTGTCTTGTGTCCGAGGCGTTCGGCTAGTTTCTTCGACCACACGCCCGCTGACAAAACGACCTTGTCATACTGGCGCGTCTCTCCTTGCGTTTCGATGGTGATAGAGCCATCGCCGCTTGGCACAATGTCTTCGACTTCGGCTTGCCAATACGTTCCACCATTCGCTCGGAAGTGATCTGCCAGAGCGGCAACATAGCCGCCTGGATCGCCGACCCAGCCATGGTCGATCATGAAGATTCCGAATTGATAGCGTTCACCGAGATGAGGGTCGGCAGCGACGAGTTCTTCGCGTGTCTTTTCTTCAAAGTGCATGCCGTGCTCTTTGCGAAGCTCAAACGCGAACGGGTCTTTCTCGTAGGATGCTCGGCTGGGAAACAGATAAGCGTAAGGGCCATGATTTATGAATTCTTCGGCGGGCGTCCCGCGTGAGAGTGTCAAATGCTGATCGACGCTGTCGCCGCATATGTGGACCAAGCCTTCTACGATGCGTCGTACCGTTTTCTCGTTGCCGTTGGCGAGGAAGCGGGTGATCCAAGGTAGCAGGCGAGGCAGATAGCTCCACTTCAAGAATAACGGGCTTTCAGGATCGAACAGCATGCTAGGGATCTTGCTGATCAGACCAGGTACGGCGACGGGGACAATGGACGAGTTGGCGAGAATACCGGCATTGCCATAGCTGGTCTGCTCCGGACTGCCCGGTTCAACGCGGTCAATGAGTTCGACCGTGTTGCCATCGCGGCGCAGCCACTCGGCGGTGGAGACACCGAGAATGCCAGCGCCTACAACAGCGATTCTTTTTGCTTCCGTACTCATGCCGTGTTGTCTCCGGTTCTATTCATTGGCCACGATCGATGGTCGATTATTCAAAATGTCTTTGTCGAAGCCGGCCAATGCCTTGTAGCGATCGGCAATCTCTCGGCGTTCCGACAGCGATGAAACAGCTTCAATGTCGGTGAAGCCGTCTGGTGCGCGGTTCTCGATAACGTCGAGGACCTCATCCGGTCCACCGGCACGATTGCCGGCGACGATCTTTGCAGTTGCGGGTCGGCGCTCCGCTTCGTAGGCCTTCAGGGCAGCCTCGGTAGTGCCGAGCTTCTGGATCTCACGTGTGAGCGTCCGGGCGTCGAGTATGGCTTGAGATGCGCCATTGGAGCCGATGGGATACATCGGATGAGCTGCATCTCCGAGAAGCGTCATGGCACCATGTGTCCATCGCGGCAGAGGATCGCGATCGACCATGGGGTATTCGAAGACGTGCTCCGCATTGCGAACAAGCTCGGGAATGTTGAGCCAGTCGAACTGCCAGGTCTCAAAGGCTGGTAGAAAGTCGTCGAGATCTCCGCCCCGGTTCCAATCCTCACGTCTCCAGTTGTAATCTTGGTCGAACTTGAGCTCGGCAATCCAGTTGATAAGGGAGGTTTCCGGATCATCGGTTTGTCGTGAGATTGGGTATGTCACAAACTTCTGAAACTCGTGACCGACCATGGCCATAGTTGCGCCTGTCAGAAACGGCCTTGCGATGGTCACGCCACGCCACAAGATGGCACCGTCCCAGGCTGGAGGCCCCTCGTCTGGGAAAAGTCTGGCACGTGCTTCGGAATGAATGCCATCAGCTGCGATGAGACATTGCGCAGAAATGGTCTCTTTGACCGCTTCACCGCTGCGGTCCGTGAATGTGATCTTAACTTCTGAGCCTGTTTGTTCCCAGTCCTTGAGGTGGTGGCCCATTCTGACGGCGTCTTGGCCGAGGCGCTCTTGTGTGGCTGCCAGTAGTAACATTTGCAGTTGGCCGCGATGAATTGAGAACTGCGGCCAGGTGTAGCCCGCCCGTTTCCCGCGTGGTTCTGACCAGATCAGCTTGCCATGCTTTGAGAAGTAGGCGAGTTCGGCTGTCTCAATCGCTGTCTCGGCAAGACGCGGCTGCAGGCCGAGTTCGGTGAGTTCGCGCACGGCATGAGGAAGGACGTTGATGCCGACGCCGAGTGGTTTGATCTCATCGACACTCTCATAGACGACACAGTCGATGCCGATCTGATGGAGGCTCAGTGCCAGTGTGAGGCCGCCTATGCCCGCTCCCGCGATGACCACTGTCATTGATTAACCCGCTCTGCTTCCTACGATGACAAGTATCACGCCACCAACGACAAGCAACACGGTGGCTACTGTTCGCCATGTCACAGTTTCTTTTCTGAAGACGAGAATGGCAAGCAATAGCGCAAATACGGGTGAAGTTGAGACAATTGGTGAAACACTCAGGACCTGACCGGTTTGCAGCGCGATATTGAGTGCGAAGACACCGCCAGTGCTGAGCAGACCTGAGATTAAGAACCAGTATGACGACGTGCGCGTTGTTGTCAGGCGTTGTCCAGTGGCGAGCATTTGGCTGGTTAAGATGATCAACGAAAGGGTCGAAGAGACCAGTCCGACGAACACAGGGCTTGCGACCTCTTCGTAACCAATCTTGGTGACGGAGTGTGCCAGTGCGCGACCTGCTGCGGCTCCTAGAGGAAGCAAAATCGCCCAGAGAGGCCAGTTGCGAGCCATGCTCTTTGGCCTGATGGTTGTCACGAGGATGCCGGCAACGACCGCGAGCGTGCCGATGGCAATCTGTGTGTTGAGCTTCTCACCCAACAACGAGATGGCGAATGCGGCGCCAAAGATCGGGCCACTGGCGGACAGGCCTGCGTTGAGCGTTGGTCCTAGGCGACGGACCCCTTCGACCCACAAAGGTACTGTCAATGTTGGCCGGATGAGACCAGTAAGAGCGAATAGAATGGTTGCCGTCGTCAGCCAGTACTCTGGTGAAATCGTGAATGGAGCCACCAACCAGTGGAGCGCAGCCGTAGTCCCGACGATGATCAGTGAGGCCTGACGTGAGTTTGTTTCATTGAGGCCGATGTGCTGAACGTGGGCCGCGAGCGCAAACAAAAAGGCAGCCGATAGGGCAAGCACAATCGACAGATGAGATGTGAGATCCATGTGCGGATGTGCCTAGTCCTGTATCCGTTGCCGCTGATTTACGGCGTTTATTCTTGATTAGCTGCCTGCGACGAGCGGATCGGTGTGGCGCTTCAACGTGGCGATGACACTTTGCGCGACGATGCGGCCTGTGCGGGGGTTCTCGACGGAAGGAATGTTCCGGATCTGCATCGTGGCATCACCGGAGTCGGATGAGATTGTGACTGATTGCATGTTGCGGTCCACACCCGGGTCTGCCCAGACTTCCACTTCTGTCTTGTCCGGGCCAATACCTGCAAGTGAAAGCGCTGCTGCGACATTGACATTGGCTGGGAAGCCCTTGGCGGCCTCACGCGCATTGCCCTTAAACACGAGCTTCGCCTCCGTCAGGCCCTCGACGGAAATGTTGTTGTTTACGAGATGTGGAGCACCTGCGAGACCGTTCGGCGGCTTGCGTGTTTCGAGAACAACGCTGTTGATGTCCCCGACGGCCATTGCGCGGACGGTATCCAGGCCGATGATCGCGCCGGTTGGCACAATGATTTGCGCACCGGTCGCGCGTGCCTGGTCGACCAGATCCATGTTCTCGAGGAGGGCCGCCACCGATAGCGGCATGAAAGTCTTGCCATTCGCAATGACGGCCTCTGCGACTTCGCGAAATATCGATGCCGGGGTGCAGTCTACGATGATGTCGGCCAGGGCGGGCAGTTCCTGCAAACCACAGACAGTTGGAGGCCTGCGAAGGCCTTCGACAGACTTTGCAGCTTTTTGCGGATCTCTCGATGCGACTGCGCTCAGCTCGGCACCTTCAACAGCACCATCGTCGATGTAACGCGCGACCCTTAAGCCAATCACACCAAGGCCGGCAACCGCAACGCGCTTTGCACCTTCCTGTCGGTTCTGATTTTCCATAGTGTTTGTCTCCCCTGTGGTGCGATTATGGGCGTGATATATGTGGCTGTCACGGGGCAAATCCCTGCACTTAGGGCCTCTGACTTTTGTTAGGTTGGCTAATGTGGCAATGTCTCTTTCAAATCAACGCTTAGAAAGAAGGCGATCGATGAGAGATCTTGAACAACCGGGCCGTTCACCGGTGCACGCACCGGAAGGTATGGCAAGTACGTCGCACCCGTTGTCGACGCAAACTGCGATTGATGTTTTGCGCAGCGGGGGCAATGCCCTGGATGCAGCTGTTGCAGCTTGTGCTGTTCAGTGCGTTGTCGAACCTGAGTCGACAGGCATTGGAGGCGACTGCTTCTGCATTTATGCGCCGGAAGGTAGTGATGACCTTGTGACATTCAATGGTTCCGGTCGGGCACCAGCGGCGGCGACCGCGGAGTGGTATGCCGAGAATGGGATCAAGACACTTGAGCGGCAGACACCGCATGCCGTGACCGTGCCAGGCGCGATTGATGCCTGGGACACATTGGTGCGCGATCATGGAACGCGACCTCTCAGTGAACTCCTGCAACCCGCGATAAAATACGCTCGGGACGGCTATCCGGTGTCTTCGCGCGTGAGTATTGATTTTGCGAGCCAAATCCCGCTCCTAAAAAAAGATGAGGCGGCCATGCGGGTCTTCATGCCAGGTGGCAAGACCCCTGGCGTGGGCGAGATGCATCGCCAGCCGGAACTTGCTGAAACACTCAGGAAGGTAGCGGAAGGCGGTCGTGAAGCCTTTTACACCGGTGAGGTTGCTGACGACATCGTCTCCTATCTGCAAAGCAAAGGAGGCCTCCACACCATGGAGGACTTTGCCAATGCACGCGGGGAATACGTCACACCAATCAAGTCGAACTTCCGTGGTCATGATGTCTATCAATGCCCACCAAATGGACAGGGCGTCATCGCCTTGATGCTGCTCAACATCATGAGCGAAGTTGAAACGTTTGGTGACCAGCCGATCACTCTTGAGCGTGTCCACGCAGAGATTGAAGCTGGGAGACTGGCTTACCGGGATCGCAATCTCTATGTAGCTGATCCAAGCCAGGCCGAAGTGCCGGTAGATTGGTTGTTGTCACCCGAGCTCGCTGCCCAGGTCCGGTCTGCCATCGATCCGGTCAAAGCTCTCAACCCTCTACCTGAGTTCTCGGGGCCGAAGCACGAAAGCACGGTTTACATCTCAGTGGTCGATAAGGACCGCAATTGCTGTAGTTTCATCAATACGCTGTTCTCGAATTTCGGAAGCGTTCAGATGGCGCCTAAGTCCGGCGTGTTCTTACAGAACCGTGGGCAGGGTTTTGTGCTTGATCCTAACCACCCAAACTGTATTGCACCAGGCAAGCGACCGCTTCACACGATTATACCGGGAATGGTTGTTAAAGACGGCAAGGCCGTGATGCCGTTTGGTGTTATGGGCGGCCAGTACCAATCATTTGGTCACATGCAGTTCCTCACGGGTATGTTCGATTTCGGCCTGGATATCCAGCAAGC
>JBCDBQ010000406.1:0-6817 GCA_039183375.1 Pseudomonadota bacterium | reverse complement strand
TGTGGCCTCACTCGCTGCAGGTGTGCATGAATAGTCATACTCTCCCGTCAGCATGTAGACCGGGCACTTGCCGGTATCGATTTCGTGGATCTTGTCGCTGATGTCGCCATCGATGGAGTAAAAGTATAAGTCTCCCATAAAGACACCGGGACCACCCTGCATATAGTGCCATAGTGTTTCCCAGCGATGCTTAAGCGGTGCGGCGGGCCCGACGAGACCATAGCAGTAGGCAGCACTCATCTCACCGCCATGGATGGTCGGGCGATGCAGCCATGAGATATCGAAATAGCGCTGCTCCTTCGCCGATGACTGAAGGCCAATAATGCAGCGCCAGTAATCCGGGTGGCGACGCGCCAGTTCCAAAACGACGCGGCCACCGATCGAGCAGCCGGTGACAACGGGGTTCTCCAATTGCAGCGCCTTGGCGACCGTCATGACCAGCTCGACGTAAGAGTCTGTCGTCAGCTTGTACTCTTCGTCCTGCCAACCTTCTGGTGGTGAAGACTTTCCGTGCCAAGGCATGTCGAAAACAATGACGCGGAAGCGTTCAGTGATCTTCGGGTCATTGAGGAGTGCCCTGTATTGGCGACCGTCAGCACCGGCCGTATGCAGGCACACAAGCGGAATGCCCTGGCCTGCCTCTTCCCAGTAGAGGCGGTGCGGCCGGCCATGGATTTCCAGGCGCATGTAGCGGCCTGTGATTGGTTCGATCTCGATAGCGCTCATGCCCCACCTCCCAACTTGCGGGGCTTCTCCAGCATCAACTTGAGGGTCAGAAAATTGGCCATCGCCATCTCAATGTTGCCCTCCATCTGCATCTTGCCTTCCCGGATCAGTGCGATGATATCGTGGTGCCGGGGCTTTGGGATGGGCTTCCAGAATTCCTGCCAGGCGTCTTCGGTGCCGCGGATTTTGAAATCGTACGGCGTAACATAAACGTTGGCCGGACTGACGCTTTCGATACGGCCGCTGCGGATCTCCACGAGGTGGCCCTCATCGCCGATCTGCAGCAACATATTGGCACTCATCCAGCGGCCGCGATTGACCAGTGCTGCATCGCTGTTGACCAGATCCTGTAATTTCTCGATCACGTTGATGGGGCCTCCGCAGCTACGCACATGTCTAATTCATCGGAATGAACCTCACCCTTCGGGCATGGTTCAAAGCAGCCGTAAGCCAGAGCAGGTGAAACCGGCGCAACAGCCAGAATTCCAGCGAAAAGTATAGCCAACGGTCTCATCGCTATTGCTCCATGTTTACTTCGGCCCACGAATTTCGCTGTCGTCCTTGAGCAATTGGTTGAACACATAGTCATTCCAATCCCCAAGCGACGGCCCGAGGCTTTCGATGGAACCGGGCGTTTCCGACAACCTCGGCAACGTGCTGGGTACCGTGATGTCGCCGTGCAACGCGTGCTTAAAGGTTGTCATGGTTTGGCGTTCAGCAAAGTGCGGGTCATTGAAGATGTCGGCGACGGAATTGACAGATCCGCAAGGAACATCGCCGTCGGTACATTGTTGAACCACCTCGGCCATGGGCAGCGATTTGGTAAAGGCTTCAACTTCGCCCTCAATCATATCTCGGTCGTTGATCCGGTCTTTGGTTGTTGAATGGCTGTCTGCGAGCTCTGGCATTTTCAGAACGTTGCGGGCCATGCGATGCCACATCCGGTCGCTGGTGCAGGCTATTGCAACCCACTTCCCGTCGGCCGTTGGAAAGTGCCCGTGAGGGCAGGCGTTGCGTGTGCTGACACCTTCACGCTCGCGAACGATGCCGTGTTTGCCGTAGAGTGGAGCCATCTCATCAAGAACCCGGAAGATGGACTCAAACAGCGCAACATCGACGATCTGGCCTTTGCCCGTTTGCTCAGCAACTCGCAGGGCAAGAAGGCCACCCAGCGCCCCGTAGAACCCTGAGATGTAATCGGCCAATGATGTCGAGCCGGGTGTCACCGGCGGTGTATCGTTTCCCGGAAGACCGGCAAGATAGGTTAAGCCACCGACGGCGTGGGCAATGCGTGCAAAGCCGGGCCTATCACGGTAAGGGCCGGTCTGGCCGTAGCCACTAATGCGAATGATCACCAATCTCGGGTTGATCTCATGCAGAACATCAGGGCCTATACCCCACTTCTCCAAAGTGCCCGGTCTGAAGTTTTCAGTAAGAATATCTGACCGGCGGACAAGCTCCTTGAGTTTTGCAACACCCTCCTCCGATTTGAAATCCATAGTGACAGAGTGTTTGTTGCGGGCCTCACTCAGCCACGCGAGTGTTTCGCCATGAACCTCTGTTGGGGTTCCGAACACACGCATCGGGTCGCCGTCCGGATGCTCAACCTTGATCACCTCTGCGCCGAACTCGCCTAAGACCGTCGCTGCGAATGGAGCTGCGATGAAGGTCGCGAGATCCAAGACGCGGACACCGTCCAATGGTTTTGGGTTGTTGTTCTCGGCAGCTGACGGCATTGGTGCGTTGCTCCTGGAGATCTCACGATTGATTGTCTAGGGATGCCCCGTGAAGCCAGCGAACGCAAGCGATCGCACCATCCAATGCCTGATCTTGTGTGGCATAGCACTGTCCGCCGTAACCACCGGCGATCTGCCATCCGCGGCCGTCCTCGGGGTCTCTACGATACTCCTCGAAGCCAAAACTGCCGTCATCACGCCGGAATACGTCGACGCAACGCAGCTCGTCTTCGGTTTCAATTGACCGCAATACCAAAGGCTTTGCCATAGTGACTCTTAGTTAGAGCGCTCATCTTGCAAACAAGCGCTCAGTCCAAAACCGACGGTCAAGTTACAGGCGGTCACATTACAGTTGTCGGATCTGAGAACCTGCGAACCAGGCTGCGAGATCTTCGACAGTCTCGCCGTAGAACTGCCGATAGGTTGCCTCGGAGACATAGCCAAGGTGCGGTGTGAGCACCGTACGCGGACACGATCGGATCGGATGATCTTTGGCCAAAGGCTCATCGTTGTAGACATCCAGTCCCGCGCCACCGATTCGACCCGCGGTAAGCGCAGCAATCAGCGCGTCGTTGTCAATTATCGGCCCGCGAGACGTATTTACTATGAAGGCGGTTGGCTTCATGAGGTCCAGCTCAGTGGCTCCCACGAGCCCCGTCGAGCGTTCGGACAGCTTGTAGTGGATCGTGATAAAGTCCGACTGCCGAAAGAGCTCGTCTTTCGAAACGCGCTTGGCACCAGCCGCTGTGGCCTGCTCATCGGTGAGGTTCTGTGACCATGCAATGACATTCATGCCAAATGCATTGCCGACCTTGGCCATCATTGCACCCAGGCGGCCAAGCCCTACGATCCCAAGTGTGTTGCCAGCAAGATCAACCCCTAACGTCGTGATCCAGCCGCCCTCACGCATGCCTTGGTTCTCGGTTGGGATATGGCGCGCCAGGGATAGGATCAGCCCCCAGGCCAACTCCGGCGTGGCATTCGTGGACCCGCCTGTACCGCTTACCGGAATTCCTCGCTCTTTGAGATATTCAAGGTCGATTGCGGCATTGCGCATGCCGCTTGTGACGAGGAACTTGAGGTTGGTCAGCCCTTCGAGGGTCGCGCGATCGAACAGTGTGCGCTCTCGCATGATGCACAACACATCAAAGTCCTTGAGCGCCGCAACCAAAGCATCACGATCACCGATTGGTTCGTGGAAGAACGTCAGATCATGAGACGCTTCAATCGCTGACCAATCGGCCATCTCCCGGGCGATGTTCTGATAGTCATCGACGACAGCGATCTTCATCTCACACTCCACAATTTTGTTTTCGGCATTGTGTGCAACAAGCGGCAGGCCATGAGTTTTGTCAAACGCTGCCGTGAAAAGCCAGCAACTCGGCATTGACCCTGTCTGGCGCCTCATACATCGCCCAGTGGCCACAATCCTCGACAATCAGGCTGTCGCCGTTTTTGCTTGCAGCAAGACACAGGTCGATCCGATCCTGAACGGACGGAAACGCAGCGGCATCATGTTCGCCGTAGATCACCTTCAGCGGACAGGTCGCCTGTGACAGCCATATCGGAGTCATGCCGGACCAACTGAACTTGCGCGAGTTCCAGCGCGTCCGCGCAACATTCTCAACCTGCATATCAATGGCTTGAGCATCGATCTTGGATTTATCCCAGACCATGAGTACGCCCAGGTTCGAGCGGTGCAGGTCGCGCAACTCATCTATCGTCGGATCACGTCCGAGTTCTTCACGTTGGCGGCGCGTACTCACCAGAGGCAACGTGCGGCCAGCCGGACGTTCAAAGCCTGCCGTACCAGTCAGGCTTATCGAGCCAGCTCGGTCTTTCAAGTAAGCAGCGGTTGCCGAGGCCAGCGACCCGCCGAATGAGAAGCCAGCGATATGGATGCGCCCAGCGCCGGCGGCCACTTCCTCGATCGTGCGAAACACGATTTCGAGATAGCTGTCATTGTCCATGTCACGATCAATATCGTCAGAGGCGCCATAACCTGGCGAATCCAGTGCATTGACTTGAAACTGCTGCCCGAGAGCCTGGATGTTGCGAACCCAATGGCTCCAAGAGCCAGAGCCGCCATGAAAGAGAAACAGTGGTTCTCCCGCTCCGTACGTGACATAGGCAACGCCGGTCGATGCCTTGCAGCTTGTCGCGCCCAACTGCGGAAGAAAGCGATCAACGGTTGGATCAATCATAGTGCTTTAAACAAACTCCGGAATAAGAATGCTGCCTTCCATCAAGCGACGCTGCGTGCGGACGACCCGGCAATGGCGGACACTCCATTGATTGCCAGACGGCTCCACCTGCGCACCAGCAACGATCACGCCGGAAGGATTGCCCAGCCGAACATCCGACGCAGAATCGATATCTCGCATGACCTGATTGGGAATTGTGCCAGGTGTCTTGCAAGCTGTGGCCAGGCACATTGACAAAGTGAGCGGCAGAGCGCGATGGACGTTCCCCATGGAAACAGCTCGCGCGCAAATATCGACGCTCGTAGCAGCGTGCATGTCGCCGCTCAGATCCTGGAAGTCATCTGGCTTTCCGACAATTGCTATTTTGGGATTGGAGAGCGCTGCCGCCTCCGGATTTTCAGCCATACCCATAGCGACCGCTGCAGCGCGGCGCACAGCATCGATGCGTGCCATCAATTGGCGATCGGTATCAAGATCAGCTGGAAGGCGAGTGATGTCGGCCGCCAGGTCATCAGCGCGGATGAAGGCAACTGGATTGGTAGCATCAATCAACGATGCTTGGATTGTTTTGTCATCTGGCAACTCGAGACGATCAACGACATTTCCCGTTGGCAACAGCCCCGATGTCCGTGAACCACCGGGGTCGAGATACTCCAGCGCAATTGGCGAACCTGAACCGCTGACACCCGGTATGACCTGGTCGCCCCTTACAACTGCCTGGTTGTCCTGGACCGCGAAACGAGCATGATAGATCTTTGAAGTGTTCGTATTGAACACCCGTACAAGTGCTTCGCCATCCTTGGCCTGGATCAGACCTTCATCTATCGCAAACGGCCCAACGGCCGACGACAGGTTTCCGCACGTTGCAGCGTAGTCGACAATCGGCTCGTTCACGGCTACCTGCGCAAACGTATAGTCGATGTCCGCTTCAGGATGCTTCGATGGTGCGATCACAACGGCCTTGGACAGGGAAGAGATTCCTCCGCCCAGACCATTAAGCTGACGTTCATAGCTGTCCGGGCTACCCAGCGCTTGGAGAAACACACTGTCGCGTTGTTCCGCTGCGGTGGGTAAATCCCGAGCGTGGAAAAACACGCCTTTGCTGGTACCGCCCCGAATGAAGGCGGCTGGTATCCGCTGTTGCGCCATACGTTCCTGTCTCTGATGACTTGAATTGCCGGCTTGTCGTGAGAATTGCTGCACCCTAAACCTAGCCGCCTTTGCTCAACAACCCACGGTCCACATCGATATGTCATCTGATGCCCAATCGCGGTTCGGCTCACCCCTTTGGAAGGCGCTATTTGCGCCCGAAAGCATTGCGCTCATCGGCCAATCAGATAACCCGAAACGGCCGTCAGGGCGTCCCCTCAGATATCTACGACGTGATGGCTTTCAAGGGCATGTCTATTCGATTAATCCGCGCCGTGAGACCGTTCAAGGTGAGGCCGCCTACCAAGATATAGCGTCGCTGCCGCAACGGCCTGACCACGCCTATGTTCTGCTGGACACTGACCTGGCCATGACGAGCTTTGAAGCTTGCTGCGATGCAGGTGTCCCCATTGTTCAGGTCCTCGCTGATGGTTTTGCAGAAGCTGGTCACGAGGGGCAGGAGCGTCAAGACAAGCTTGTGCGCCTTGCCAGAGATGCAGGCGTGCGGCTGCTTGGGCCCAACTGCATGGGTGTTGCTGACCTCAACAGCGGCCTCAGTCTGACCGTCAATGCCGTCTTCGACGAAGCCATCGAGCGCGGCGGTCGGATTGCACTGATTTCGCAAAGCGGCAGTATGATGGGCGGATTAATGTCACGCGCTGCGAGCCTCGGCCTCAAGTTCTCGAAGATCGCTGCTGTTGGTAACGAAGCTGATCTTGGCGTTGGTGAGATCGGACAAATGCTAGTTGGCGATCCTGAAACTGATGTCATTCTACTGTTTCTCGAGACAATCCGGCGACCTGACGAAATCGCCAAGTTTGCTGTAGCCGCACACGCCGCCGGCAAGCCGATCATCGCTTTCAAACTCGGGCGCTCATCCGTTGGCCAGCAACTGGCCGTCGCGCATACCGGCGCCCTTCTCAGCGAAGACAGTCTGGTAGACGCATTCTTCCAGGATCTCGGCATCGTTCGCGTTACTGTACTGGAAGCGTTGATCGAAGC
>JBCDBQ010000405.1:0-6868 GCA_039183375.1 Pseudomonadota bacterium | reverse complement strand
TTCTTGATGATTTCCGGGTAAACGATGCGATCGTCGTCGTCTGCGGGTTTAATGGTCAAGATCACCTGTCGGCACTGATCGATGCGCGCGCGGTTCTCATCGATCGCCTTTCGTGAGCGCTTGGATAAGTTCGGGCTATCCGTGATGCTGGCAGCGTAAGATCGCAGGATCCGCCTCATGCGCGTGAGTGCAGCGTTCGTCTCATCGGAGATGTTTCCAGGCTCAAAGTACTTGAGGTAGTTGAAGATGTTGCGGATGTGGAAGGCTTCTTCCGAAAGCGCCTTGTTGAGCTCATCGCGATCCTCCAGGCCTTTGACCAAGGCGAGAGCAACTACGATCGCATAAAGCGTTGAGATAGCCGTATAGAAGGGTTCTTTGTAGGTGTCCTCAAACTCAGCAAACTTCAGCCAGTCCGATCCTTTGAAGGCGAGCGGCAACTCGAACAAAAACAGATCCAACTTATCAAATTCGATCTGATGGATTTGAAAGTAGAGCGCGACCACCAGCAAGCCGAAGAAGAATGGGGTGGTACAGATTGCGGTTGAACTGAGAAAAGCACGTCCCTTGGCAAAGCACGCGCTCACGACCATCGCAGAAAAGATGGTGAAGAACACCACCAGCGGGAGGCCGTGAAACAGAATGACCAGCAGCAGCATTCCGCCGACAAAAATTACATGAAACAGACTAATCTGAATATGACCGCTCATCGCTCTACAAACCCAATAATACAACGCCTACAGCGCTTCCAAACTCTCAGCATATCATTGCCGGGGTGTCCAAATGCCATAGGTCCCTTGCCGAGGTAAAGGAGATGGCAGCCCCCGAGACAAAGGTCTTTACAGAGTGAAAACTATTGGCAACAGTGTTGGTCGGGTGGTCAGCGTCATACGAGCGCAAAAATCGTCTGCTATCCCAACTCCTATCGTGTTTCAGATCAGCAAACGCGATTAGTACCAGAGGGAATATGCGTAAGTTGGTTCTAAAGGGCTTGGCGGCCCTTGTGTTTGGTTTGGCGGCAGCTTACTTCGCTTATGCAGCAGCCAACTCGACGGCGTCTGAGCAATGCATTTTGGCAGCCAGCGTCGGTTTTCTGTGCCTCACTCTATCACTGGCATTTCTCCCGGAGTTCCGTATCGGCCGATCGACGCGACGTAGCGAAGCCGGCCAACGTGTGACCGGCTTATCTTGAACTTCCTGAACGCTACATTTAGGCGCGTTGTTTGCTAGGCTGATGCGCTCGGTCGTGCTGCGATCTCGTTCTGCCAGCGTAGTACATTGCTAGCGCTAGCCGGCACCTCAAGTTCACCGCGCTTGGCAAAGTCCAAGGCGATGAAAGCTGTGATGTCCGCGATGGAAAAGTTGTCTCCGGCCAAAAACTGTCGACTGCCAAGTTCCGGATCCAGGCGGTCCAGGAAGCGCGCGTAGCTGGCGCGCCCGCGTTCGACGAGACCGGGCAGTTGCGGAACACCACTCGGCATGCCGGCAATCGCGCGGTCCTTAAACATCTCGAGCGAGTTCCGAACAACATCAGCAGCCGGGGCGTAACACTCGATCTCCGTGCGCCGGTTCCACATATCAACGACGGCACGTTCCTTGGCATTGGCTCCAAACAGATTGGGCTCTGGGTGCATATCCTCAAAGTATCGGCAGATCGACACGGACTCCGTTATGGCAGTGCCATCATCGAGTACCAATGCCGGTACAGTACCGCGTGAATTGACCTTCTGAAATTCATCACTGAATTGCTGTGCTTCGCGCGTGTTGATCTGTTCGGTCGGCACCTCGATGCCTTTCTCGGCAAGAAACATGCGGACGCGGCGGGGATTGGGGGCAAGTGCAAAATCATACAGTTTCATTTTCGAGTCCTTTTTCTGGTTTTAAGTTTGCGGTCATTTCAGCTTCTTTACTCCCTAGTTGGGAGACAGGCGATCTGACACCGCCTTCTCCTATGTGATGATCTCCCTCCTGACTTGGCGCCAATTGCTGGGCACAGGTAACGTCGCGGAATTGCAACTCTTCACTTCGGCAAGATGACAATCATGAAACAAGCGCCCCCCTTGACCAGTATTCGGGTCCTCGATCTATCCCGCATTATAGCAGGGCCAAATTGCACGATGCAGCTGGCTGATCTGGGCGCCGAGGTCATCAAAGTGGAGCGGCCCGGGCATGGCGATGAGACGCGGAATATGCGACCGCCGGATGCGAATGGCGAGGCCCATTTCTATCTGGCCTACAACCGCAACAAGAAAAGTATCGCTATCGATATGCAGTCCGAAGCCGGGCGCCAACTGATCCATCAGCTCGCCGCCAAATCAGACGTCATGATTGAGAACTTTAGACCGGGAGTGGTGAAGCGTCTAGGCATTGATTATGAGGCAATGAAGCAGATCAACCCCGGTCTTGTCTATTGTTCGATTTCTGCCTACGGGCAAACCGGCTCGATGTCCAAGCGTCCTGGACTTGACCCCGTCCTGCAGGCGGAAATGGGCTTGATGTCGGTCAATGGTGAGCCGGATGGGACACCGATGCGGCATTTGATTTCGCTCACGGACCTGATGACCAGTCTGTTGGCGTCGACGGCGATTTCCGCCGCTTTGGTCCGCCGCAAGGACACAGGGTTAGGCGAGTTCATTGATCTATCTCTGATGGGCGGAGCGTTCGCGTTGTTGGGCAACGTCGCACAGTACTACCTGACCAGCGGTGAGAACCCTCCACGATCTGGCAATGCCCACCCAAGTGCTGTTCCAGTGGGTGCATTTGCCGGTAGCGATGGCGACATGTTCTACACCGCGTGCGGTACGCAGGGCCACTTTACCAAGTTGATAAAAGACATCGTCGAGCAACCGGCATTGCTGGACGACCCACGCTTTGCAACGAACAAGGACCGTGTCGAAAACCGGCAGACACTGCTCGATATTCTAACCGAAGTCTTCGCAACAAAGCCACGGGATTACTGGGTCGAACAGATCCAAGCCGCAGGACTGCCGGCAGGTCCTGTGCGTCCACTGTCAGAAGCGATGGAAAGCCCGGAAGTCATTGAAGCTGGCTTGCTGCAGACGCTAAATCATCCAACGGCCGGTGACATCCGTCTCATGCGCAGTCCGATCAAGCTTGCCAACACAGAAGACAAACCAGATAGTCCGCCGCCTCTCCTCGGCCAACACACCGATGACGTGCTGCGTGATGTGCTGGAAGCAAACGACGAAACGCTTGCCAGTCTCAGATCAGACGGGGTGATCGACTAGGCGTTGCCTTAGAGAATTCTTCAGGCAGAAACGAGCCTTCCATCGGTTGGATTTGGCACAACCGCTTCGGTTCCGTCGAATTGCTCGGGCATGTCCAATTCGATCAGCCCTTCCTCGCAGGCCTTGATCTGCATGGCCAGGTACTTTGAGAAGATGCGCACGTGGGGTAGGCCACCGCCCGTGAACCACAGGCCCGGCTGCGGCGTGCGCCGCCACATGTTGCGCTGTTCGCCGTCTTCTCCAAAACCCCACACTGTGCCGAGCCTGTCTGCTACGTCATCACCGAGATAGAGCCGCGCAACATCTTGCTGGTTCTTGTAGCCGGTCGCGGTGACAATCAGTCCGGCCTCGATCTCCTCGCCGTTCTTGAGCTTTGCTCCCGTCGGTGTGAAGTGCTCAATGTCCTCGAAATGGCCAAGATTGATCTTGCCTTCGATGATCAGCTCCGAGCATCCAACGTTGAAGTAGTAGCCACCGCCGCGACGCAGATACTTCATCTGATAACCAGTGTTGTCCGGCGGGCCGAAATCAAGTTTGAAACCGCGTGCCTGGAGCCCTGCAAGCAGGTCCTTGTCATTTTCCTGATTGGTCTCGCACGCCATCTGATAGGCCTTGACCAGAACTGGATACGGTGCTGCCGTTGCAAGGAGGTCGTTATCTGCAACAGGCGGACCTTCGTGATACATCGTATAGACCCGCTGAGCCTCCGCCAGGCTGACAATTAGCGTGGTACCGCGTTGAACAAGGGTCGTGTCCGCACCGCTCTCGCACAAGTCATGAGCAACGTCATGCCCACTGTTGCCCGTGCCGATGACAATCGCTTTCTTGCCTTTCCACTCGTGGCCGTTCTGGTATTCACCAGAGTGCATGAGTTTGCCTTTGAAGGTATCAAGGCCCGGCCACGCGGGCCGAATGGGGATCGCGCTGACGCCCGTGGCCATCACGATGTGGCGTGGCTTGACGATCCGTTTCTTGCCGTCCCTCTTGAGTTCGACGGTCCATTGTCCTGCGCGTTCATCGTAGGAACCGGAAACGATTTCCGTGCTCGTCCAGAAGTTCAACTCCATCGCTTCTGAGTAGGCTTCGAACCAATTGGCCAGCTTGTCTTTCGGAATGTAAACCGGCCAGTTCGGAGGATACGGCATGTAGGGCAGATCATTCACAAACACTTCGTTGTGAAGCACAAGGTTGTGGTAGCGCTTGCGCCAGGCATCGCCGACACGCTCATGGCGATCGATCGTCAGAGTGTCGATGCCGAGCACCCCGAGGCAGGCGGCAATGCCGAGACCGGATTGCCCACCGCCGACAACCAGAACGGCTGGTTCACGATCCTCATAGGCAATTTCCCGATTGCGCACATCCTGCCAGTTCTCTTCACCAAACCCACCTGAGAACTCATCCCCGCGCGGTCGGCGACCGAAGATGCATTCTTCATGCCCGCGGATCTCGTCGAGCGCCGTGAGCAATACCCAGGCGCCAAGCTTCGATGGTTCTCGCGGATCAGGCATCAGACGGACAACACCGCTGCACTTTCCCACGGCAGAGATAAACGTAATGATTGCTTCCAGCGTCTCTTCGCCAGCACGAATGACAACACGTGGCGGCGTCCGGCCTTCGGCAATTTCAAAAGCCTTCGGCTGCGTGGCCCCAAGGGTCTTTTCAAATGCCAGTCGAATGGATTCTGGACCACTGAAAGTCCGAATATGCCAGGTAAACGCCAGCAGGTCCCGCCAATGGCAATCTTCAATGAAGCATGCCGCCAATGCTTCCGTGTCGGCCGCGCGCGCAGCAGCTTCAAACTGACTGAGCCACGTTTCAACGGCTTGTTGCGGTGACGAATTCTGCAGAATGTCCTTCAGTGACATGTTGACCTCCGCGGGATTGGCAATCGTGAGAGAAAATGAGACGGCTGTTCCACCCTGTCCAGCAGTGCGCAGAACGTGATGGAGATAATCGCCGATGTGATCCCTCGGATTTCTGACTGTTCCGGAGATGGTTTCATCGCATCTGTGGTTTCGCGGGGGCACGGCTGCCGTGTAGGGTGGGAATAATCCGAACAGTCGTATGAAAGTCTTGGGAGGCAACCTTGAGCGGCGATCGCATAATTCCTCAACCGACACCGGAAACGCAGCATTATTGGGATGGCGCCAAGCGAGGCGAGCTGTTGCTACAGTCTTGCAAGAGTTGCAACAATATCTACTTCCCCCCGCGTCCGTTTTGCCCGGAATGTGGCTCACGCGATGTCGAAGTCATCAAGGCCTCTGGCAAGGGTCGGCTCTACAGCTACATTATCAATCACATGAAGGCGCCTGGCTATGAACCGCCGTTCGCCGTTGCCGTGGTCGAGCTGGAAGAAGGTCCGCGCATCATGACCAATATTCTGGACTGTGAGCCGACTCCGGAAGCTCTGCAACTCGATATGCCGCTGGAAGTGACGTTCGAGGAACTCAGCGACGAGATCTCGTTGCCGCAGTTCAAGCCAGCCAAATCATAAGCGGGGGACAAGGGAAATGAAACAGAACGCTGTTGCTGTTGTCGGCGCCGCAGAGTCAACGGATCTCGGTAAGGTTCCAGGACTATCGCAGATTGGATTGCACGCCGATGCCGCGCTGAATGCACTGGCTGATTGTGGTCTCACCATCAAGGATATTGATGGCGTGGCCACCGCCGGTCACGACACGACCGAGTTGGTCCACTACATGGGCATCACGCCGAAGTGGATGGACGGGACTTCGGTCGGCGGTTGTTCCTTCATGGTCCACGTTCGCCATGCCACCGCCGCCATCGAGGCAGGTCTCTGCAATACCGTGCTGATCACACATGGTGAGAGTGGCAGGCACCGCGTCGGCCAGCTCAATCGCGCAGTCTTCCCGTCTCTGTTCCAGACGCAATTCGAGCTGCCGTACGGCGTGTCGGTACCGCCGACGCGTTTCACGATGCCGGTGATGCGTTACATGAAAGATAACGGATTGACCGAAGAGCAGCTTGCCAACGTCGCCGTTGTGCAGCGCGAATGGGCGGCAAAACATCCGCGCTCATCGTTCAAAGACCCCATCACGACGGATGACGTCCTGAACTCCAAGATGATCTGTTATCCGTTCCGCCTTCTTATGTGCTGCCTGGTAACCGATGGCGGCGGCGCACTGATCCTCACCTCGGCAGAACGCGCCAAGGACTTCCCGACCAAGCCGGTCTACATCCGCGGAACCGGTGAGAGCGCAGAAACACCTATGATCAGCCAGATGCAGGACTTCTCATCATCACGCGCATTCCGCGTTGCAGGCAAATCCGCATTTGAGTCGGCTGGCATCACCCACGATGATGTCGATCACCTGATGATCTACGATGCGTTTGCGCACCTTCCAATCTATGGACTCGAAGATCTTGGTTTCGTGGGACGTGGCGAAGCCGGTGCCTTCATCGCTGAGGGCAATACCCGCCCGGGCGGTAAACTGCCGTTGAACACCAATGGTGGTGGCCTCTCTTACATGCATTCCGGCATGTACGGCATGTACGCCCTACAAGAGAGCGTACGACAGATGCGTGGTATCTCGCCGGCGCAGATAGACGGTGCCAAGATCTCTGTCTGCCACGGCGTTGGTGGTATGTTCGCCGCTAGCGGT
>JBCDBQ010000404.1:0-6885 GCA_039183375.1 Pseudomonadota bacterium | reverse complement strand
TGATGTGATCACGGTGAATGGCATTCGCGTGGTTCTGGAAGACGGCACGTGGGGACTGGTGCGCGCCTCCTCCAACAAGCCCGAACTTGTTGTCGTTGTCGAAAGCCCTGCTTCGGAAGAGAACATGCGCGCAATTTTCGCGGACATCGAGATCCAGCTCCGTCAGCACCCCGAGATTGGCGACTTCAATCAGAAGATCTGAAGCTAGCAAAGCAAGCAACAATCTGGATTGCGGTTCGACGCTGAGCGTGTGTAGCGGAATGTCAGAATGACGACGTCTCAAGCGTCAGATACAAGTTCCGCTTCGCCAAGTACGACTGGCCAGGCGTCCTCTGTGCGGCCACCCGTTGTGCCCACTTCGGGCCTTCTCTTGCTCGCCGCACTCACCCTAATCTGGGGCTGCAACTGGCCCTTTATGAAAATCGCACTGAGCGAGATTAGCGTCTTGTGGTTCCGCACGACCTGTGTCGTGTTTGGCGGAGTCCTCCTGCTGCTCATGTCCAAACTGACCGGCGGACGGCTAACTTTACCGCTCCGTCAGGTTCCAGCTCTGCTCCTCTGCGCTCTATTCGGTATTGTTGGCTGGCATTTGTTTACAGGCTATAGCCTTAGTCAGATGCCGGCAGGGCGTGCAGCCATCATTGCCTACCTTATGCCGGTGTTTGCCAGCATCCTCAGCGTCTACATCTTGGGAGAACGCCTCTACGCATCCAAGGTCCTTGGCCTAATTGTCGGCATGACAGGTCTTGGCGCACTCATAGGTCCGGATCTCTGGGTTATTCAGACTGCTCCAGTAGGCGCACTCTTAATGGTCGGAGCGGCGACCTCGTGGGCCGCAGGTACTGTCCTGTACAAGAAGTTCAAGTGGGGCGCCCCAACCGCAACAGTTATTGGCTGGCAACTCCTCGCTGCAGCCATTCCAATTGCGACCTGCGCCATATCCTTTGAACCATTTCCAGACATCAAGAGTATTAGCGCGCATGTATGGGCCGCACTGGCCTACGTCGTCTTCGTACCTATGGTTTTCGGTCAGTGGGCCTACTACAGGATCGTCAACATGATGCCCGCTTCCGTTGCAGCAATCTCAACACTGGCTATACCCGCTGTTGGCGTTTATTCAAGCTCTCTCCTGCTCGGCGAACCGATCGGTTGGCGCGAAATCAGCGCCCTCGCCCTGATCAGCATCGCATTGAGCGTGGTCCTGTTTGTGCCGGCCATTCTCGCACGACGCACGTAGCAGCGAACTGAACTGCGACACCGATTAATCTCTGAGCAACTTAATCCGACCCTTTCGCTTCAAAGCACATCTAATTGCCGCTATCCCGCACTGAATTCGGGAGAACAGTTGTGCCAAGTCGCAAACTCAGAATTGGAACGCAACGATACTTTTTGCTCGGGCAATCTCCTTTGGCGAAACGCGAGCTGCGCGTGCGCATGGAGCAGCTCGGGATCGATATCCTGATGCGGCAGAGGATTGATCCTCTCCTGGCAGCAGAGCTATTGGAAGATATTGCGGGCGAACTTCGCCGCCAGGCATGAGCCAGGCAACTTCCCAAGTTGCACTCTGGTTCACAAAACCAGCGAGAGAAAAAACCGCGTCCCGACAATGAGCAGAAACACGCCGAACGCCAGTTCGAGTGCACGGCGAGATATTCCGTGAGCAACCCGCGCGCCAAGCGGCGCTGTCAGGATGCTCGCCGATACCATGAGTAGTGCCCCAATTAGGCTGACATAGCCGATCGAACCCGGCGGAAGACCCACGCGGTCCCAACCTGCCCATGCAAAACCAACCACGCCCGGAAAGGCTACAATCGGCCCAAAGCCCGATGCTGTCGCCACAGCCTGCTGCATCGTGCGACCGTAAAGGGTCATCATGATTGTCACGAATGCACCACCGCCGATACTCATAAGCGACGAGACAACTCCAACCCCAACACCATAGATCTCTAAGATCCGACTGCTGGGAATGGCATCACCGAGTTGCCACTCGGAGCGACCGGACAGCATCTTGAGTGCAAGCAGCAAGCTGCACACGACCCAAACCCATTTCAGGACATCACTGTGCGAGTACTTGGCGATCACACTGCCAACAAGGACACCAAGCATCACGGGCAACGCGAGACGACGCAGAACCCAATAATCAACAGCAGCATGTTTCGCATGCGCCATGAATGACCTAAGCGATGTTGGTATCATCACAGCAAGCGCGGTGCCGACCGTCATTTGCATCCGGTACGATTCATCGACCTCAAGAATGGAGAATACTTCGTAGAGGACCGGCACCATTACGCCACCACCGCCAACCCCCAGCAGGCCAACCATGAAGCCGGTCAGACAGCCACCCGCAATCAACCAACCGGCTATCACCCAAAGCTCGCCCGTCGAAACTCCAAAATCCAAACTAGATGCCCCGCCTACTCTGCAGCCTCTGCCGGTCGGTGACGCTTGTCCCGCATCGCATCGATGGCCTGTCGCAACACATCCACACCAGCAGCATCTCCAGTTGCGTTCTCGCTCAAATAGCGTCGAAAGGCCTTTGCACCTGGCTGGCCATGAAAGAGACCCAGTATGTGTCGCGTGATGTTATTCAGTCGTCCGCCACGGCCGGTGTGCTCTTCCACATAAGGAATCAAGGCCTCAAGTATGTCGTGACGTTCGGGAACATCGCGATCATCATCAAACAGGAAGCGATCGACACCAGCCAAAACGTAAGGCGTCTGATAGGCGGCGCGCCCAAGCATCACCCCATCGACTAATTCCAAGTGCTGCTGTGCCGCATCGAGATTGGAAATTCCGCCGTTGATCACAATCGTCAGGTCCGGGCGGCTGGCCTTCAATCGATAGACACGATCATAGTCAAGCGGCGGGATTTCCCGGTTCTCTTTGGGGCTTAAGCCCTTGAGCCAGGCCTTGCGCGCATGGACGATAAAGACTTGGCACCCAGTAGCAGCAACAATGTCGATGAAGCGACCAAAGTCTTCCTCGCTATCCTGATCATCAATCCCGATACGACACTTAACCGTTACGGGTACTGATACGCGGGTGGCCATGGCCGCAATACAATCAGCCACCAATTCCGGTTCTGCCATCAGGCAGGCTCCAAACCGGCCACTCTGCACGCGGTCTGACGGACAACCCACGTTAAGATTAACTTCGTCGTAGCCTTCCTCAGCACTAATCCATGCGGCCTCTGCCAGCTTGGCCGGATCGCTGCCGCCCAATTGCAACGCGACAGGGTGTTCAATCTCATTGTAGCCAAGCAACCGCCCGCGGTCGCCATGCAGCACGGCCTCCGCTGTTACCATCTCGGTATAGAGCAATGCATGGCGGCTCAGCAGACGATGGAAGGTACGGCAATGCCTATCGGACCAATCCATCATCGGCGCCACGCAGAATCTATGTCGTTGATAATTCATGCTTTTCCACATGGCAGATACTGAAGATGTCGCGCTGCACCAATTTTTCACACGTGCCCACAACTCTCTGCATCGTTACTGCACACATAGTGCGCACGCAAATGGCATATATCACGCGTCTTAATTCGGGTTCTTGGCGGACCGTCGTTCGCCGCAAAGGTTAGTATGTTTCGCGCACGTTTCACACCAAAGCGGATGCCAAGCGTTGGGCGGACGATAACGAGTGAAAGATTGATCGCGGACAGAGTATCACATCACCATTGACCACCGGATGTGCCCAATTCGACTTCACTAAGTTTAAATCCATTTGCCTCATCGTCTGACCTACGAGAAGTAATTGCTCGGAAGGTTCCATGCGTGTCGTTTCAACTCACTGGCCAGTACTCCCAAGACTACGGATGGGTGTGAGCAGGATAGCCGCGTCTATCGTGCTCGCTGTTTCAACGACAAAGCTGATCGTCCGAGATCTAGAGCCGCGTATGAGCCAGTGGTTAGCTCAAGAGCTGGCTGCACGAGTTCCCCGGAGCCATTTGGACTCTGTTGCACAAATTCAAGGAATCATAGTGCTTGGAGGATCGAAAGAACGCGTTAAAGAAGCACTAACTCTGGCTCAGCGTTACAAGCATGCGACTTTGGTCTTGAGCGGACCTGGAGATGACGAGATCCAGCTGGCGGTCGCCCAACTAGGCAAGTCAAGACGCCTCCAAATCGACAGGCGAGCCACCAATACCTTCCAGAATGCACTTTATAGCCAAGATGTTATTGTCCCGGGATCCGGGAGTGGGTGGATAATGGTGACTTCAGCGATCCATATGCCAAGAGCTTTCGGTGTATTCCAAGCACTGGGGTTGCCAATCCTACCTTACCCGATATTTGACACACCTCTATCACCGGAGCTGCGCTCGGCCACAGTTAGGCACGAATTACTGGGACTTGCTGGATATTGGCTGTTGGGAAGGACATTGTCCATTTTCCCGTCTCACTCGCGCGAGTCGGTGCGGTAGGTGGGCACACTACCCTTCGAAAAACATACTGAGCAATCGGCCCAGTTCTAGGAGCTATGCACAATTAGCTGACGACCGTTCGTGAAAAACGCAATCAGTTCGTCAGATCACCCGCCGGCATCTGTCTGGTCGGACTGCAAGAACGCGACGCCCATCTCTCAAAGATGTAGAGTTGGTCCAGATTGAGCGAAACTCTTGGTTCTTGGGTGAGTTCCACTTCAGGCCTCTCCTCTCAGCAACAGCGCCGTCTAAACACCCGCAAAGGTCGATTGCGGAAATGGATAGATCCATCAAAGCCTTTCTCTAGTCGACTAAGCACTATCTGAGCGCCAAAGCTCGGATGGTTCGCGGTCCTCAACCAATTCTCTTAGCCGATCGCGAGTTTCGGGAGCGATGTCTACTGGCAAATCGTTGACATCAAAGAAAGCACTTTCCGAAATCTCCCAATTCGATGAATTGCGAGAAGCGCCATCAAACTCACGAACAACAAAGACAAATATATGATCGCGACTCGAATAAAGGTCATTAAAAAAAACACCGTGGAGATGGGGGCTCCCCTTGATGATTATTCCAACTTCTTCTCTCAACTCGCGCGCCAGTGTTTGCCGAATTGTTTCACCTGCATCAACTCCGCCTCCTGGGAAATGCCAGCCTGACCTATAAGTGTGTTTTACGAGGAGAACGTTTCCATTCTTGTCAAATACTATGCCTTGTACGCCAAGCGTCTTGGGCTTTGTAAAGCGATTCAAGATATGGAGAAGACGCATGAACATAAGCTGCAGTCAATTCAGGTTGGATTTGAACTCAGGGCGCTCCGCATGATGCTATTGCGATCGATCATGCACTGTGAGCTAGGGTTGAAAATATCGACGCCGGCTCGTGGTTTGCGCAAATCTGATATGCGCATGTTCAACTGAGATTATACTATGCCTGAGAAGGCAGTTCAGACCATAGTCGCGGATAAGCCTTCGATGGTTTTGCCTGCAGCCTCAGAAAACTAAATGCCAAGTCTGCAGCTTCGCCCAAGTTCAGTAGCCTACGGTCTGACCTCTGCATTCTCGGCACGAAACAAGGCGCGGATGTCAGTTGATTTTTGGTCGACGACATCACACTGAGCCGCCAGTTACGAAAGACTATAATTCAGAAGAATGTTGGCAAGCTTCAGAATCAAAAGTCCTCTTGCCCGCCGGAATCTCAGCGCTCGTACTGGATCTTGCAGCTGACAGCACCCCCGAAAACTGTAAAAAGAACCACCAAAGATCACGTTACAGGCTGAGCGAACTGGATAGCTCAAGTTGCGAGCCGACGCGACAGTGGGAACTCCAGACTACCCAGTCACAGCGATGGCACGTCCAGTCCGGAGTGCCTCTTCAATTGCAAACGTCGTTTCAGTAACTGCCGCGATTTCCTGGAACGCGATTGGCTCGTCGACCTTCCCGCGTACGGCATCTAGAAATGCAGCGATCAATGCCTTTTGGCCTTTGTCTTGAGTTCCCTTCTTTGTTCTTGTGCGGCCGTTGATTGTAACGTCAAGCCTTTGGAAGTCGCTGAGGCGTATAACAGTGCCTCTTGAGAAAACCTCCATGTATTCCTTGGGAACAGAAGGGTCACCTATTGATGTGTATATGATCGTACCGGTTGAGCCATCTGAAAACCGCAGGAGGATCGATACGGCATCGTCCTGATCACGTGCCTTAATGGCCTGGACCTCAATCGGAATGCTCTGAGACAAGAACGTGAGGGCATCAATGAAGTGACAAACCTCACCGACGATGCGACCACCTCCCTCTTCACGCTGTATCCAGCTGTCGCTTGGAACTTCCCCAGCATTTATGCGATACAACATAACTAATGGACCCGAGCGGGACTTGAGTGCATCACGCGCCTCCAGCATCAGTGGTGCAAATCGACGATTGAATCCAACAGTTAGTATACTAGGCGAGTCAGTCACAGCGTCGACTACCGCATCCAACTGTTCGCAGTTGAGAGCTAATGGCTTCTCGCAAAAAACGTGTTTTCCCGCCGCCAACGCCGCAATACTCAATTCCGCATGCGTGTCATGCCGTGTCGTGATAAACACCACATTGGTATCATCGGCCTCAACGACAGAGGCCGGATCGGTGGCAATACTGGTAAAACCGTAGCGATCACCTGCGCTGCCTGCGCTGATACCAGTGGATGTGGCTACACGTGTTAAAGTCACACCCGAGGTTTTGCGAACTGCCGGCAGCAACACACTCTTTGCATAGTTGCCGAGTCCAACAAAACCAACATTTGCACCACCTGCATCAGCGCGCAGCTGCCTTTGGCTAGATCGTGAGAACTCCCGCAAAATCGGAGCATCTAAATCCTGAGGATAATTGACAAGCATAGCCAAGTGTCGCTCACCGCTATCCATCATGGCGTAAGCATCCTCGGCTTTGGCGATATCAAATCGGTGCGTTATAAGCTGATGGGGCGTGACC
>JBCDBQ010000403.1:0-6915 GCA_039183375.1 Pseudomonadota bacterium | reverse complement strand
CCATCAGATAACCGCGTCGCTAACCTTCCGCCTAAAGCGCGGCCCTTGTCGAAAATCGAGACCTCGAACCCGGCGGTCATAAGTTTGTTCGCGCATGCCACTCCACTCATACCAGCGCCGATGATTGCAATTCTCTGTCGCAAGTCGTTGTTCCTGGTCTGCTTGAATGGCGATGAATTCGGATAATAGGGACAATTAACGGTAGAGCAGCATGTACGCCGCGACGGCCAAGCACAGCATCTCAAGCATGTTAAGGATGACGGTCGCTCTGTGCCACGTGTCGAACCGAACTTTGGCGGTTGCGACGCCAGTCAACATCTGATCACGCGCCTCGTTGATGATGGGGATAGCAGCGTATCGAATAGCCAGCATAACTAACCCTGAGCCAATGAGGAGCACTGAGATGATAGCGTCCATTGCCAGCAGACCGGCTCCGATAGCAGCGATACCATTGATCAAGAAATATTGGGGAAAAATGGCTCGCAGAAATGAACCAGCATGTTCTTCCGGCAGCACCTGGAAAACCGTGGGTGCGATCGCAGCCGAGAAAAAGATCATTGCGCCCAGTGATGCTACTGCGATTGCTGCGGCGATTTCCGGCATGTTCGTCTCCGAGACTATGTTAGGTTCGACGTGAACACGTTAAGGCGCCAGCCAGGTGGCAGTGTGCTCATCGTCGGACTGGTAAATGAGCAGAGCTCGCCTATGCCCACAACGCTTGAGTTCCAGCCAGTCGATACTCGCAATCGATACATGAACGAGAACGAAATTGGGGTAACCGTCCTCGGTCGTCGATGCTGTATCTAACAGTAATTGTGTAGGATCAGAAATCTTCGCGCCGGGGACCTCTCGTTGCGCGTACGTGATCTTTGCGCCTTCGTGCAATGATTGCCAAGCGGACCGACGGTGTTCATCAGATGCAAACTCCGCTCGACCAGCCATCCGCATTTGGACCCCAAGGCGACGTGAATGGAAATGGAGGGCAACCCAGTTATGCGTAGTTAATTCAGTGATCTTGGTCGACCGCACATCAGTATGAAAACTCACACGCTGCTCAGTCGGAGCTACTTCTCTCAGAACGACCGTACGGACTTGCGGTAACCCATCAGAATCCAGAGTGGCCAGATTAACCCAACGAAACTCGGAGTGCCTATCATTGGTTGCCCGGCACAATTGTGCCCAGCACCAAGCACTTAATTGGTTGATTTTTTCGACGTTCGCCGCCATGGATTTTCAAGTCCGCGATCGATTAGCCCAACAAGGCCAGCAGTCGCAATTGATTTGCCTCGATGGTTGCCGCTGTAGCTTCGCTGGTCATTCCCTCTCTCGATAGGATGATCGACTGTTTCTCAAGAATCTCAGCAAGTGTTAAGGTTCGTTGGTCCATACACGTCGCTCCTGTGGTAAGCTTAAGTCCCTACACCGACTTAACGAGATGCGAGCCTTAGTGGATCAATCGACCCAGTACAGATGGATAGAACAACCTTTGAAAACACCGGCCCCTTAGTTCGCGCGCGTCTTCAAGTAGAACTACGCGTTTCACGTCATATGTTACGACACGGCATAGACGTGGTTCCGCGGTTCATTATGACGGGGGCTTCCGGCAACCGGATTGTAATTCTGACGAGTCTAGCCACTACAGGTGAAAAACGGGAAAAAGCACTGGATTTTCTGAGCGCTTTCATGGCGTTTCAGATGTGTGCTTCATTTGTAATGGCGTTCCAAACGATCAATCCGCAGACACTAACCGGAATTCTCGTTTCACGTGATTGCTGTCGCGCCGCAACGCAACAAGTTTATGATGTACAGCAGGTCTTTGGCGAGATTGTATTTCACGATCCCCGGCATACGGACATAGATATACTTGGCATTCTGCCTAGAAAGCAGAGTCAACTGTGCCATACCACGGTCGACTGCGTTCGGAAATTCATGAGTGCCCAAGAGATTGCACCCAGTACTTATGCCTTAGAGCTATAAGGCCCCTGGACTCGAAATCGCTTTAAGATTTGGAGGGTGGGCGATTGCAGTCGCGGTCAACTCAGCGGTTGACAAACGTCGCACACAAATGCCCTACGCCCTGCGATGTCCACACGGCGAACTGGTTGTGCGCAAGTTGGGCACTGTGCCTTGCCAAATATATTGGTTCTTTCAGCGTAGCGTGACCGCGAACGCATAGCATGGTCCGACGTAATGATCGCATTTCGCCTGACACCAATCTCCAGAAGTTTCTTCGCGTCCTGCCAAAGGTCTTGCAAGGCTCCTTTGTCGATTGATCTGCCTGGGGTGTCAGGATGGATGCCAGCGCGCCAAAGCAATTCTGTTCTGTAGATGTTGCCAATTCCCGCAATCACGGACTGGTCCATGAGAAGCCGACCAATAGGCGCACGGCTACGGCTGATGCGGTCCAGAGCCCGACGTGGATCGGCGTCAGTGCGCAAGACATCTGGACCAATGCGATTGACCAACCCATCAAGTTCCAAACGATCAATATTCTCGCATATGGTCGGACCACTGATGTCGACGACACGCGTCTGGCCGATCAACCTTACACGTATGGCGCCTCTAGGTTCCGGGGCCGGCAGTTTTCGTCGACGAATGCGCCCGAACAGACCCAAGTGGATATGCAGCCAGATCTCATCTTCGAAGCCAACAACAAGATGCTTGCCGTAAGCTTCAACGGATTGGCACTGGCGACCGTCCAAGACTGATGCACCGCCTGCGAAACGTCCTTGCGGCGACGTTACACCAACAGTTTGACCAGAGAGCGCTCGGCGCAAGTCTAGTGCCGCGCGATGAATCGTATGTCCCTCAGGCATGTTGGTCGGATGTTAAGCGCAAGGTACGTGCTTGAGTTGAGCCGTTGCGTTGTCTCCAAATGCGGATTTCAATTCGAAACCGTCGCGGGACTTGCCATGAATTTCAGCTCCAGAGATCTCCGAATCAGCGACCCGCGTTTGGCCGAGCTCGCTGCGAGGCAACGTATCGTCAACGTCAACTGTGAAGGCAATCTTTCCGCCCGGTGCTAACGACCTCAACTCTAAGGCTACGTCTCTGCTCCCGTCGCGCACCTTGCTGATGGATGCAAGCGACGCCTCTCCTGCTGTGATCTCAAGCGGTTGGAAAACCTCGACGCCAGCTCCCTTTGCTGTTGTGTCAAAGATTAAGCGACCCTTCGAGCTGGCAAGATCGATGCGAAGAGAAAAGTCCGCCGCTTTGCAAGCTCCCGTGTTGGTGATCGTGAAGCTATCTTTCGGAGCACTTTCCGAAAACACGATAGATATGGCTGTTACACTTGTGGTTGCGTAAGCCATAGAGGCCGCGAGAGTCACAGCAGCGACAGATATCAAGTTGCGCAACATTAGTATCATGGCAGGTTTCTCCCGAGTTCCTCTGCAACCCTTACGAACAAGATGCACAATCGGTGCACTATCGTTGGTGGAGCCCAAATTCTGGATCAGGAACGGGGACTGCCACCTTGTCGACAACTTGGAGCTGACCGCTTACAGATTGGTTAGTTAAGTGCAGCTTGAAACCGGATTTCTTCGCGAGTGAGATCATCGGCTTGTTTTCTGAGAGCGTCGAAATGTAGAGTGATGAGTTCTTGTTGGAAGTAAAGCTCGTGGCCTCAAGAACCAAACGCGACGCTACACCAAGTCGCCTATATCCGGGGTCGACCGATATTGCGAGCTCCCAGTCGAATGTTGAGGGTTCAGGACGGGCCAGCTGCGCGACACCTATCAACAAACCACCAATGCCATATCCGATGAACGCATGTTCGCGGTCGACGACCCTCTGCGCGATGAGGCGTTCGATAGCCGTATCGCTTACAACACCACAAAAGCGCAAATAGCGATCATAGTCAGGCAACTCAAGAAGGTGCTTGGTAATCGCGATTGCGTCCCGGGCCACGAGAAGACGCGTGTGATGCAACAACGCGTGAGATCCCTGCGCATCGGCGATTATGTCTTCTGAATAGGTTGATGCCAACGACGGGCTCTCCGCACCAAAATTCGGAATGTCTCGCTCGATCGGCTTAACCACCCCAGATATCATCGTGAAGTACTGTTCCGTCTCGCGGGTTCCTCATAGCATCACGGTGGTTTGCGGCGCGTGTTCCAGCCTGACGAAAGACATCTGCCGTAAAGAACACGCCCACTAACAAAACAAGATGTGCGGCAACGCTCGGGCCGTATAGTGCGATCCAACCTGTCCAGATTGTGAATACCGAACACCACATCAAGGCAAGAATTGCCATGAGCCGGAACCGTACGATTATGGGAAGAGCCCGAAGCGGGTTGGACTCTGGATCCATGATTAGATCGTAGCTTTGCTTAATCATCTTGGCGTTCCAATCACTGAATTATTTTCCGTACAGAGCGAACGCATTACAGGGCATCGCGGATCACAGAAAAATTTCTGTGTGAGTGCTTTTGTCGGCGGAATACAACGACCAATGTCGCTGTTAACTGCCGCGGAAGAGTTTCCAACAACAGTGAGCTGCGACGGGCGTACTGCACTGGGCGCTAAGCTGAACCGTCTGCGATCGCGATTGGTTAACTGTCGATCACATGACGGGCGCAGTCGGCCACACGGGCGCTTGCAATGGTTACATTTGCTTAGATTGTCTCTGGGCTATTCATCGGGTTCGGCAGTGCAATAGGCATTGAACATTGTCCTCACATATTGAAGCGACGGGAACAGCCGCCTGCGGCTAAAAGGTGCCGGATCGAACACGACCAATGTCCGTGTTGAGCCGTATAGACTAGATCGCGGGCAATCGCACAGCCTGCCTCAGGGGGCGGCATCGTGGTAACATCCCTCCCCGCCATTGCCGCCCCTTTTTCGCTAGAACACCTGCTCGAAGGACTATCGATAGGCATACGCAATTGCGCGTTGACTATTTCTGGAGGCGACTACATGGAAACAGAGAACGTTTGGGACTATCCAAGACCGCCGTCACTAGAGCGTGTCTCAGACCGTCTCGCTGTCGTGTTCGGCGGTATCACGATCGCGGAAACGCGCGCGGCATTCCGCGTATTGGAGACAAGTCACGCGCCTACATACTACTTACCCAGGCATGACATCTTGGCGGACGCCCTCGTCCCAAATGGACGCCGTACGATGTGTGAATGGAAGGGGCAGGCGGTTTACTTTGATGTGGTTGGCCATGAGAAAGTCGCAACAGCCGCAGCATGGACCTACGCTACGCCCGTCCCTGCATTCAAAGCCGTTGCTGGGTTCGTTGCGTTTTATGCCGAACCCATGGACGCATGCTACGTCGGAGACGAGAAGGTCATGCCACAGCCTGGGAATTTTTACGGAGGCTGGGTCACATCAAATTTGATTGGGCCGATCAAGGGTGGGGCTGGCACGATGCATTGGTAAAGGTCCAGGAAGACGTGGCACCAACTGCGCAGACATGAGCTGCACTGGATTTAAGCGGATCAATCGAATTCGATTGATGCAAAAAGACGTATTTGGAAACGATATCTCAACAGACGTGGCCCGCTGAAGACTGCGTCATTCGCTTTAGAACATCTGCTCTGAGGACGGCCTCAGCCCTACCAACATCCAACTGACTTAGGTTTGCATTGTTAAGAATTTCCAAGATCATCTCTGGCGGCCAAACCGGCGTGGATCGCGCGGCACTAGATGTCGCCGTCGATTTGTCTATTGCGTATGGCGGATGGTGCCCGCGCGGCGGTTGGGCCGAAGATCTTCCGCATTCACCCGGCCTCCTTGCGCACTACGAAAAATTGCAAGAGACACCTGACCGTCGGTCTGCCCAGCGAACGGAATGGAATGTGCGCGACAGCGATGCAACCATGATCCTATTTGCGAGCCAAGGTATAGGTTGCTCGGCTGGAACAGTATTCACTCAGGAGCAGGCCCAGCACTACTGTAAGCCAGCAATTGCTTTGGACATTGGCGACTACAGTAGTTCGGATCTCGCTACCCTCTGGCTGGCGACATTGCCCCCCAACGCGGTGCTAAACATTGCAGGACCTCGCGAGAGTGAGGCGCCCGGGATCTACAATGCCAGTCGTTTCTTTATTTCGGACCTTTTGGACAACTAGGCAAAGAACGATAAGGGAGTTGTGTTTTGGAGCCATCAAACAAAGAGCGCCTGGCGCGGATACCAGCCGACGTTGCTGCCATCATCGGTGATGCAGAATTCGGTGATCCTGATCGCGTACAAGACAAAATTGACGACCTAACAGCTCTGCTCGCGCAACTTGCTGCGAGTTATGCAGCTGTAATCACAACGATCGGCATGCACCGCCAGCCTGCGATTGCCTTGACACGCGAAGCAGCTGTTAAACAACTCGATAAAGAAATTGCATTGCAGATCGACTTGTGGATGCGCATGTCGAAACCGGGCAGCGCATAAATGGCACACACACGCCGCCCTCAAGACAGGGACGGTTTTGTGCAGAAGACCGCAAGATCCACTATTCGTAGATGGCGGGGTTGCTCGCGCAAACTAAATCGCTAATGCGAAATCCGCCGGCTGTGATCCGCCTTGCTTCCACGGCGAATTGATAGAGGCTGGACAAACACAAAAGTTGCTGTTTGGCCCAAGCCCAAATGGCAATGCGTTGCTCTCCGTATGTCTCCACAACGACACCTTCACCCCACACATTAACTCCTCCTCTGGCGCTGTCGGGCATTCCTGTTTGATCAGCAGCTTAGTGTGACAAAGCATTTCTCACCATCGCCTAGGCTTTGCGCTTAGTCGCAAACAAACTTAGCGAGAGCACTTCGGACGCCAACGTGATCCATCAGCCGTTGCCAATGGCATTGCTGCGCATCAGTAACATCGCAGATGGCAATCCACGAAGCAATGTGAGCGCGCGACGGTGTCCCTGTCTCACCGCTATTGCGAACGCTATTTTGAGCTGCAGTAGGAACATG
>JBCDBQ010000402.1:0-6973 GCA_039183375.1 Pseudomonadota bacterium | reverse complement strand
TCCGATCAACTGTTACTGAGCCAGGATGCTGACGGCGAGATCGTATTCGCTGATGGAAGTTCGTTGAACTTCCAGGACATCGAAGTCATCGAGTGGTAACGCGGCCAGTCAGGTCCTGAACAAAGATGCGGATACCGCTCGATCTGGATATACAAGCAATGATCGGGCGGCATCCTACCGGGTTCGGCCGCCCATCAGGTTAGAGATTGCGTCGTTGATCGGCGCCGTCATAAAGCAGTTCAGCCAGCAGTTGACGACAGCGTGATTTGAGTATCGGTGAGTACTTTTCCCATGGCGCTCTGCCCTGGCTATCTCAGCTTGACTGCGGAAGATCTGTCCAAGATTGACTGTCGGCCAGCTGTGTGTCGATGGCTAACGAAAATTCGTGTCCAGCGAAGGGAGACACGGCTTGAATCGTGGTGCCAGGACAAATCAGCAATCGATTGATAGAATTCCATCGACACTCTGGCACGTAGCGCTCGCAAAACCTGCCACTGTATCGGCAGAACTCTGGCAGCCATCATCTGGCCGGTCGGACCGCTGGTTCTAAGCTGACATCGATTGTTTCCAGGGCGCGCGCAAGCTGCGTTTTCTGCGGACCAATGGATTGAGCGAGAGGCTCAGCATCTTCCTCGCTGACGAACGTCAGACCAGTTAGGCGCGCATAGTCCATGACCCAGTCGGGAGAAATGGCGGAAGGAAGAGCTGCGATCGGGGCGTGCTCTGGCGGATCTGACTGAGCATTCAATGGCGCGCGATGCGTGCTCCAATCTGTTGCCTGCTCGTAGGCGTGACCGAGGCGCAGGACCGTGGCCTCCTCCCAGGCCCGACCCGTGAGCTCCAGGCTGATTGGTAGGCCGCCCGCAGCGAACCCACATGGCAGGGCCAGACTGGGAAGGCCGGTCAAGCTCACTGGCCGCGTCAGGCTATGAGTTGCAGACTCCGGCGCTGACCCGGCAATAGGGTGAGCAGCGAACGCCGTCGTAGGCGATACGATTACATCGACCTCCTTAAGCGCTTCTACAAACTCAGTTGTGACCCGCTCACGCAGGCGTTGCGCGGTTTGCAGCTCATCGCCGCTCAGCAATGCAGCACCGGTGATCTTGTGCAGGAACGAAGGTGTGTAGTCGCGTGCGCGCGCAAAGAAGCGTTCACGGTGGAGCGAGAACGTCTCGCTATAAGCAATCGACCAGGAGGCGGCAGAGGCATATGTGCAGGCCGGAAGCTCTATGTCCTTCACATCCGCACCGAGGCTTTCCAAGACCGCTATGGCAGTGCGTACGGCCTGAATGACTTCAGGGTCAGAGGCTTCGAAGAAGTAATTTCTTGGGACGCCGATACGCAGACCTTTGATGCTACCGGTCAAAGACGACTTGTAGTCAGGAACGGCACGCGCGGCGGCACTCGGGTCGTTGTGATCCTGACCGGCAATGACCTGCAACATGTGAGCGGCATCGGTTACGGTTCGCGTCATGGGGCCGGCGTGATCGAGGCTCCAACTCAAAGGCAGAATGCCAAAACGGCTGATCCGTCCATAGGTTGGCTTCAAGCCGACGACCCCGCAAAGCGATGCAGGAATGCGGATTGATCCTCCGGTGTCGCTTCCCATCGCACCGTGAACGAGGCAGGCCGCGAGTGCCACGCCGGAGCCTGAGCTGGATCCGCCTGGGTGGCGCCCTGTGTGCCACGGATTGCGCGCATCGCCCAAGACCTCCATGCTGCCGGAAGCGAACTCGATTGTATTGAGCTTGCCCATGCAGATCGCGCCGGCCTGCCGTAACCGGTTGGCTACCGTGCAGTCTGCAGCGGCGACATAGCCCGCCATCAAGCGAGAGTTGGCGGTCGTTGGTAGCCCTTGAACATGAAAGATGTCCTTGTAGGCAACCGGTATGCCATGCAGAGGACCACGATAGCCGCCGGAAGAAATTTCGAACTCCGCTGCCTTTGCGGCACTTCTCGCGCCCTCGGCGTCGACATGCAGATATGCAATCAGCGCGCTGTTGTGGCGCTCAATGCGGGCCAGCAATGCGTCGACAATTTCGACCGGCGACACGTCTCGTGAACGCACCCTTGAGCTCAGCTCATCAATCGAAAGATAGCAAAGGTCGTCACTAGACATAGAGCCGCTCCATTCCACCGAGTCCAGGTTCGTCAGAGACGGTCCTTGGCTGCATCAAGTAAGGAACCGACCACTTGGCGTTTCAAGTCAATACCAACGCCGCACTTGCAGCCTGGACACTCAACGCAGGCATCCAGTCCCAGCTCGATTGCATTGTCGACTGCAGCGTCCTTGTCGGCTTGCGAGGTGATCGGGTCCAGCCTGATCCGTTCCAGCTTCAGGAGTGAAAACGGGCTGCCCCAGCGATAACCTTGCGATGCATCCGGCAGATCCTCATTGGCAACATCACCCGGAGCACTGTCACCGAAGTTACGCGCGTGCATTGGACAATTGTCGAGGCAAGCATAACATTCAATGCAGGCCGTGAGATCGTGATAGGCCTGCGGCGCCTCAACGTTGAGATCATTTGCACCGCCACCGCTTGGCAGGCGCCCCTGCATCTGCCGTGCAATGCCGTCTCTACGCACGACCAGATCGCTCAAAACCGGTAACGTCGCGCAAGGGCTGAGTTTATCACCGTCTCGCACGCGGGCCCGACAGGCAATGCGTGGCTTGTCATTGATGTCGATTGTGCAGACGCCACAGTTGCGCGCGCGACAGCCGTAGCGAAAGGCAAGATCCGGCAACGTCGTAGCCTGCGCCTGGAGCAATACATCAAGCGCCATCGGCCGTTCGCCTTCTTCGCGCTTGGCATAGTTGAATTCAACGCTCTCAGTTACGCCGTTGCGGTGCAGGACAATTTCAAACTTCATACTTCAGTAGATCCTAAATTTGGTCTTACTCGCCCTGTGCCATCACGCAGCGTCGCCAACGGCCGCTTCAACGCTGCCAGGTTGAACTTCAGGCGCCGTCCCACCGGCACCCATGATCGACCTGTATCGTTTCTCCAGTATTTTATCCTGCATCGACATCGGCATCAGCCGGAGCGCCTTGGCTTGCAACTTACGCCAGGTATCCTGCACCTTGTACGTCACGATCCGGTTGAGCGGCGTACCGTCCCGCTTGGCGCGTTCAACCTGCCACATTGCGTTCTTCGAGCGCCGCACAACAGTTGAGTAAGGTTGCGAGAACGACGAGATCGAGCCTTTATCCAGGCGAACGTGCCCGCCGAGGCTTCCGTCACGTTCAGCGGCAGCCAACTGGACCGCCTTCGCGGTTTCTAGCATGTTGCGAAGTTCTTCGAACTCAATGAAGGCCTGGTTCCAATCGGCGTACGCTGGAATGGCAACATTATCGAGTTGCTCTGTCCAGTTGGCGAGCAGTTGTTCCATGTGCGCAAGTTTGTCAGCCGTGCGAATGGGGCCAATGCACTCCCAACATTCCTTTTGCAGCTCGAGTTTGAGCTTGGATGCGGAAACACTGCCGCTCTGGCCAAACCTTTTCTTGACCGCCGAGATCAGCGGCTCGAATGCCGCTTCATCTTGGCTGTCCGCAGCAGTTCTTGCATGCTCCGCTGCTGCGCGACCGGCACGATTGCCGAAGACCCCGTTTTCGGTCAGGGATGTTGAACCAAGCCGGTTCGCGCCGAAGACGCCGCCCATCGCCTGACCGGCAGCGAACAATCCTGCAATACCAAGCGTCGTGTCACCATCGCCGTCGCCCGCCGCTGAAGCTCCATGTGCATTGGCTCGCAAACCACCCATTGAATAGTGAGCGCCGGGCCGCACTTCCCAAGGCTCTTCAACCTTGCCGGCTTTCTTGCCCAACGCTTGCCTCGCATTCTGCAGGCAGGACGGGAGGCAGGTCTCAAGAAAGCGATAGAAGTATGGTCCCGAACGCGGCTGTTTCATGTTAGCGGTCATGTCGAGATAGGCACCGCCGTTGGGGCTGCCGCGACCATCCTCCACCGCACGCATAATCGCCGCGGAACATTCCGCCCGCGTCCGCAGATAAATGCCGTCGAGGATGACTTTGCCATTCTTGTCGCGGAGCACGCCAAGATAACTCGCGGTAACGGGCTCTCCACACAGCAGTCCTTCAAATGAGGGTGGCGAAGTCAGGCAGAACGGCAAAAACTGCACTTGCTCCATGTCGACAAGGTCAGCACCCGCGCGCGCTGCGATGGCATAGGAATCGCCGGTGTTGCCGCGCATCGTATCTGTCTTCGGGAAGTACAACGTAGAGAGGCCGCCAGAGGCAAGCACGACTGATGGTGCACGTACGGCAACCAGCTTGCCGCGCGAAGCATCATAGATCAGACCTCCGACAACAGCCTTATGACAATCGGACTCAGATGTAACGATTTCGAGGAACCATGAGTCTTCCAGGTAGTCGATCCGGTTGTTCTGAATAACGGCCTGCCAACCGGCATGGCCAAATGCAACGCCGTTGTTGGCGTGGCCGACAGTACGGCGCCTCGTGTGGCCTCCTAAAGGTAGCGGCATCGCCTGAGGCTTGCTGCCGGATGCATCAATTTTAGGTCTCAGCCCGTGGGCGCGATAGGTATCATAGGCGTCCTTACTGTCCCGCGCGAACGCATCAGTGATCGACTGCAGTGGTAGGTCTCCGCCGGCCAGTCTAACATTCTCAGAGAGTGTGTTCTCGGAGTCAGTATCATCTCCGGTCTGGCGCACCGTGACGGCACCTTCCGAGATTTTGGTATCCGAGCAGCCGATCGGGTCTTTCGAGACAACGAGAACGCGCGCGCCAGCCTCGGCTGCCGCATGTGCCGCCATGCTGCCAGAGCCACCCGAGCCCACAACAACCACATCATAGTCACGCCACTCGGTCTCGATCGTCATTCCGGCACCCTCGCGCTGCGTCGCCATTTCCCTCATACGTCGCCGCAGACTATCGAGTCTCCGTAGAGCCGCGGGAATTTTCCACACCTAAGACCTCATCTCAGGCAGGATTATCAGTATTTGGATGCGCGTGATGCTCAAACGAGGCTGTCAGGAGTGCTCCCCTCGGGACCGACCAGGCTGTTCAGCTGTCAACAGCCGCACGAAGATGTGGTCTACTCCGCAAGCATGTCGGAGGCGACCACCTCGCGCACGACTTCAGGATCGAGGCCATAGGCATTGATCTGATCCATCGACGCGGCAACAATGGCATCGGCGTCCTGCATCAGCTTTAGCTCCTTGAAGCGGTCAGCAACCACAATGCCCATGCTTTCTCCGACAAGTTCCATGTAGTTGGCGACGACGAACGGCCTGTTACCTTCGTGTGCTGCTAACGCCCGGTGATCGCCGTGATAGATTCCGACAAACGTATCAATGCCCGCAGCCTCGGCATCATCCAGTGCCGCCATCATGTTGGTCTGATGATAATTCCCAAGCGGTGCCAGCGATGTGTTGTTGTAACCAACGCTTGAAGTTTCGATCTCAACAATTTCAATTCCCGGAATAGCATTCAAAAGGGCCCGAACCGCCTCCATAACGCCGAGCTCGCCAGCATATTCGTAAATCGCCACGCGCTTTTTCACCGGGGTTTTCAGGTGCGGCTTCAAGCGGTCCAGCTGGCGCGCGAGGTAGACCGGGAACATCGTGATATCCAGATCCGTGCCGGTGATGGCCTTATATTTTGGGGACATGGTTTCCCCGAACTGAATTTGGCAGGTCGGGCACCAGGACAGAATCTTGGACGTGCCGGAAGCGGCAAACTTGTCGAGAGTTGTGAAAGCTTGTCGCCCGCTATTCTCAGTATCTCCCGGCCGTGCCTGAAGGATGCCGCAACAGGCCCCCGGTCCGCCCTGTACTTCGTAGGTTATGCCGAGCCGGTCCATGACATCCAGGCACAAGAGCCCGATGTGTGGGGTCTTGAGCATGTTGCATCCGGTATAGAAAACGTAGTCGGGCTTCTCTGTCCGGTCGGACTTTGATTGCGGGCTGAGGCGCATCAATAGTTCCGGCGGCAGGGTCAGGCGGGAGAGAACTTTGACACCTCGGCTCATCTTTTGGAATGCGTCTTTGCCTTCGGATTTACGCACTTTTGGTTCGATAAACTGACTCATGGCACGCCGCGCCATCGTCAGCATGAAGCGAGGATTGATGCCGTGGTCGCAAACCGAAAGACAGGCGCCGGTACTGCAACAGGTTCGCGCCCACGTTTTTGATGCTTCCGGCGCTTCGTTGCCACGCAAGATTTCGCGTACACCCGCTGTCAGTTCAGGAGGCGCGATCTCTTCCGTCACTGTCATTGAAATCGTAGGGCAAACCGCGGCACAGGCGCCGCACGCGGTGCAGGCTTCGGAAATCGCTGCCACCTGCTCATCCAACGACTCAATGAAAGCATCTGCCCGCGTCTGCATTGCTGAGCTCCTTGCGCGTTCTACACGCGCCGTGATGGTTTGGTCTAGCAATTGGCCAATTGTGATCGAGCATGGACAAACTATGGACGATCATGCCTCGAAGAGACTCTGGCATGGAACAGCCCGATCGTCACGTGTCATTCAGCACGGTCCGATAACAATGAGGATTGTGGAGGTCCAGACAGCCCAGTATTGGTGCAAATCCAGAAGGAGTGTCGTCTCGTCGGGACAAACCGGTTGGAATGCGGGACGATGAACGGGCCGTTCGGAGTCGGCCTAGTTCTTCACCTCAACTGCCAGGTATTCACGCTCCGGCTTACTGTGCCGACTTCTTGAGCATGCGGGACAATTCTTGCATGCCTTCCTCAGCCGGGACAGTCGTTGGATTGAACTGTTCAGCGAACATCTTGGGAGCGGCAGACGCTTGTTGTTGGCTGAACGGTTGGATCTCGCCGGAGTTCGTCTCAATCTTGACCGCCCGCGATTCGCTCGTTCCATCCGAATAGACGACATCGATCCGCAATTGCAGCTGCTCGACATCGGCAGGACGCTCACCAAGCAGCAGCGTGCTGCCAACCCGATCCAGCCAACCCGGAAGCGGACTG
>JBCDBQ010000401.1:0-6981 GCA_039183375.1 Pseudomonadota bacterium | reverse complement strand
GTCTGGCCGACGTAAAGCATGTCCAATTCGAAAAGTGTTTCTCTGGCGACGAAGTCAACACCGGCTTGGGCAAGCAAGGCTTGAAGCTCATCGGCGACGGCGCGCAATTCTGTCTCAAGTGCTGCGCAGTCAATATCGCTAAGCAGTGTGTTGACCGTCTTAACCCGATCATGGCGCATATCAGCGACCACGCAACCAAGCGCCGATGTGACACCTGGATATCTTGGGACAACGGCACCGTTCAAACCGCATTCGTTGATCAGTGCACCAGCGTGCAGGGCACCGCCACCGCCGAACGGCATGGCATAGAACTTCGCCGGATCATGGCCGCGTTCAATCGAGACGAGGCGGATTGCGCCAGCCATTTTGGCATTGGCAACGCGGAGGATGGCCTCAGCGGCATCTTCCGCGCCAAGACCAAGGGGCTCGCCGATTGCTTGCTCGATAGATGCGCGCGCGGCGCTCAGATCGAGTGATGCGAGTTTGCCGCCGATCGGTCTTTCGGCGTTGATCCGACCGAGCACGAGGTTGGCGTCAGTGAGCGTCGGTTCCGTGTTGCCTTGACCGTAGCACGCAGGGCCCGGATCGGAGCCCGCACTCTGCGGGCCGACCTGCAGGAAGCCGCCAGCATCAATTCGGGCAATGGATCCACCCCCTGCTCCGATCGTCGTGATCTCGATCATTGGCGTGCGCACCACCATGCCGAAATCAATTTGCGTTTGTGCTGTCAGCTCGGCCGAACCATTGGCGATAAGTGAGACATCAAAAGACGTGCCACCAAGATCGCATGTGATGACGTTCTCATAACCAGCCGCAGATGCAATTGCCTGCGCGGCCCGCACGCCGGCTGCCGGTCCGGACAACGCGGTGCGGACAGGAACGGCTTTGGCGGTATCAACAGACATGACACCACCATTGGATTGCACAATCATGAGGTCGCCACCGAAGTCAGCGGCTCGCAACCCGCTATCAAGCCGGTCGAGGTAGGACGAAACGACCGGTTGCAAGTATGCGTTGAGTGTTGCGGTGGACAGCCGCTCGAACTCCCGGATTTCTGGAAGGATCTCTGTGGCACATGTGACGTAAGCGTTGGGCCAGACTTCGCGGACTGCGGCCGTCGCAACCCGCTCATTCTCATCATTGGCGTAACTGTTGATGAAGAAGATGCAGACCGACTGGCAGCCCGACGCCAACAACAGCTGCGCCTGTTCTTTTACATCTTTCGGGTTAACAGGCTGACGCACCGTTCCGTCGGCAAGCGTGCGCTCAACAACTTCAAGGCGCATGTTGCGCGGTACAACGGCCTCGAATTGCCCCCACAGGCCCCATGTGGTTGGCCGGTCACGGCGGCGCATTTCTAAGACGTCGCGAAATCCTGCAGTCGTAATGATGCCAGTCTTTGCACCCTTGCGCTCGAGCAGTGCATTGGTTCCGGTCGTCGTGCCATGAATGATGTTGAGGATGCCGCCGAAATCAGTAAGTGCCTGTGAGATCCCCTCGACCAGACCGCGGGATTGGTCATCCAAGGTCGACGGCGTTTTGACAACCTCGGCGGTGCTCTTCTCATTGTCGAGGACAAAGATGTCGGTGAAGGTTCCGCCGACATCAACGCCGACGCTGTATCGCTTGGCCATGGTTAGCGTCCGCCCTCATTGACATAACCCATGGCAATGTCTTTCTCTCTGAGCTGCGGATCGCGAGCCCCAGGATCGCCGTAACCACCACCACCCGGCGTCTCCAAACGCACGCGCTCACCGCGCTTCAGTTTGACGCCGTGAACCTTGGACGTCATCGGTGGCTCTACGATGTTGCCGCCCTGCGGATAATAGAAGCGATTGGTTGCACCGTTGCCGCCACCGACGACGCCGCGCGGAGGAAAGCGGCCGCGCTCACCAAACAAGAACGCATCGGCCTGCTCTTCGAGCAACTCAATCTCATAGACTGCGCCAAGGCCTCCGCGATGCTGGCCTTCGCCACCCGAATTGTTGCGCAAGGCCCACTCGGTGAACATCACCGGGTAGGCCGCCTCCAGGATCTCCAGTGGTGGGATCGTTGCCATTGATATCGGCGCATTGCCGTGACTCAGACCATCGCCGTTGGGATGCCCGCCGTGACCGCCGCCAAAAAAGGAGAACATCACCCAGCGGGCACCATTGGCGCGTGTACCTGCCAGCGACAGCGCGTTGATCGTACCGTAGGCGCAGCCGTTCGCCCGTTCCGGCACCAACTGGGCAATGGCCTGAAACGTGATGTCGATGAGACGGAGAATAGTTTCCGTATAGCCGCCGACGGGCTTGGGGGCTTCGACCGACAAGATCGACTCCGGGTCGATCTTGAATGTTACTGGCTCCAGCACACCGGCGTTCGCCGGAACATCATGGAACACGTGCTTCAGCGCGACATAGCAGGCGGCGATTGTCGTTGAGCGCGCAATGTTGACAGGACCGGCGCACGCTGGAGACGAGCGCGTGAAGTCCAAGGTGAGTTGGTCACCGTCGATGATCATGTCGAGGGCAATCTTCAACGGCTGATCGACTATGCCATCATTGTCGAGCCAATCTTCTGCCGAGACTGTGCCATCCGGCAGCGCTCGAATTTCGGAACGCATATGCGCTGCAGCTCGCGCCTTAAACTCGCGCATTGCACCGGCCACAGTGTCATCGCCGTATTCATCCAGCAACGCATTCATACGTCGTGTGCCAAGGTCCAGTGCATTGATCTGACCGTTCAGGTCGCCATAGAGAGAATTCGGCAGGCGCGAATTGGCGGACAGAATATCGACGATCTCAGAGCGAAACGTGCCGGCATCGTAGAGTTTGACCGGCGGAATCAGCATGCCTTCCTGGAAGCTTTCTGTGGCCACCGGATTGTAGTTGCCGGGAACATTGCCGCCGACGTCATGCCAATGGCCGACAGAGGCCAGGTAGCAGAACACCTTGCCATTGCGGAACAGTGGTTTGACCAGGCGAAAGTCGCTGAGATGGGTGCCGCCGAGGTAGGGGTCGTTGAAGATCCAGACGTCTCCGTCCTTTGGTCCGCCATCCCTCTCAGCCTTCTCGATCACGGCTTTGACGGCAAATGCCATCACGCCCACGAAAATTGGCAGGCCGGACTTTCCTTGGGCGAGCGTCTCGCCAGTCTCCGGATCATAGATGCCATGTGAAGCATCGTGCGCTTCCGCGATGATGGGATTGAACGCAGAGCGGAACAACGTGGCGTCCATCTCGTCCGCAATCTGCTCCAGGCGTCCTTTCAGAATAGCAAGCGTAACCGCGTCAAGGCTCATGTCGTGCCGCACTCCAATGGCTCAGGGCATCATCTTCGTTTTGATTATCTCGTTTGTAGCGCTCAAATCCGCGGACGGCACCAAAATCTTGCATCCGGTCGCCGTAGATCCTTGCCGGAGTTGCGCCCCTCTTTCGTTTCAGAAGGCGGTCCTTGCAAGTAACACTTAGGGCGGCAAGTTAGCCTTAAAGTAAAGGGCTTGTCTTCTGAAACGACCGAGACTAGAACAGTTGCACTTGGTGCTTCGATCCGAAAGGACGAGGCTTAAAAGGGAACCCGGTGCGCCGTACCCAACAGGGAGCAAGACCGGGGCTGTCCCCGCAACTGTAAGCGGTTGGCCCGCTCGTAACGCCACTGGCCAGGATTGGCTGGGAAGGTGAGCAAGAGGCTAATAACCGCGAGCCAGAAGACCTGCCAGGCAATTCATTTTACCATCGAGAGGGGCGGGTGACCCCACGAAGGAGCGCTTGCATGTCTTTGATGCCTCTACTCCGAGATAAAGAGAGACGATCCCACGATCTCACGACCATCAGTATGGTCGACAGCCTTGTGATGACTGGGCTCCTTTGTGCTGCGATCTGGGCTCTGATCGCCGTGACAATCCTGGCAACGTAGTCGGCGACGGTACGGGCTCGACCAGCCTGTACTCAGCTCGAAACAAACTCTTCCAGGATGAATTATGCTACTCGAAGCCAAAGAGTTAACACTCGGCTATGCCGGCGTGCCGCTCGTCAGCTCCTTATCGTTTGATCTGGCGGCTGGCGATGTGCTCGCAGTGGTGGGGCATAACGGCTCGGGCAAGTCCACGCTGGTGAAAACGCTGCTTGGAGTGATTGAGCCGGTTGCTGGACAGTTTCATTGGACAAACGGAAAGCCATCAACCGTCGCCTATCTTGGTCAGCGGACCGAATTCGACGGCCGATTTCCCATCCGTGTACGCGACCTCGCTGCCATGGGCACATGGCGTGGCCTTGGACTGCTGGGACGCTTGGGGCGGGCAGAGCATCGTCGGATCGAAGATGCACTCCACCAGACCAACATTTCTCATATCGCCGACCAGCCACTGCACGTTTTATCTGCCGGCCAGCTTCAACGCGCGCTCTTTGCCCGGGCAATGGTTCAGAACGCACCGCTTCTCCTGCTGGATGAACCGTTCACCGCAATTGATCAAACAACAGAGAGCCAGCTCCTCGATCTGATTGATGTTTGGGCTGCCGAAGGCCGGGCAGTGATCCTGGTCCTGCACGACCTGTCTGCCGTCCTGCAGCACTGCAACAAGGCGCTGCTTATCGGCAATGGAATGTCCCGTTTCGGTGAGCCGCGCGACGTGCTTACACCTGACAACCTGGTCGAGCAAAACTATCTCTCATCCAGTCAGGCGGCGTGGATTAAGACGATGTTTTCCGGCCGCCGAGACGACGCACAGGACGGCGTACAGGCCACGCAAGCATCTGGGAGCGCCGGCCATGTTTGAGTGGCTGGAATTCGCATTCATGAAACGCGCGCTGGCCGCAACATCGGTGCTCAGCCTGTCGGTGGCACCGGTCGGCGCGTTTCTCGTTTTACGCCGCCTCTCGTTGGCAGGTGAGGCCATGGCACACGCGATCGTGCCCGGCATTGTGATAGCGTTTGTGATTGCCGGACTGTCGGTTGCCTCCATGATTGTCGGGGGGCTGGTTGCAGGGGTAAGTGTCGCCCTGCTGACCTCACTTCTCGCGCAGAAGACGATCATTCGGGAAGACGCAAGCCTTGCGTCGCTCTATCTGATAGCGCTGGCGCTTGGGATATTCATCCTGTCGGCGGCCGGGTCCGCCGTGCCTCTTAAGAGTTTTCTGTTCGGCTCAATCCTGGGAATTGATGATGCGACCCTGATCCTGATTGGTGCCACCGCGACGATCACGCTTGTCAGTTTCGCGATCATTCTGCGCCCGTTAATCGTGTCAACGATTGATCCTGTCTTCTTCGAAAGCCAGACCCGCCATCACGGCCTCGTCGGTCATTTGTTCATGTTCCTCGTCGTGTTGAACTTGCTTGGCGCGTTCAAGGCACTCGGTACGTTGATGGCTGTGGGCCTGATGATCTTGCCGGCGACAGCGGCGCGTTATTGGGTCTCGACGATCACGTCGTACCTGATGCTGACGTTCGCGTTTGCACTGATCAGTTCCTGGGCCGGTCTGATCATCTCGTTTTATGCGCCCGAGGTTCCATCAGGACCGGCCATCGTGCTCGTCGCCGGTGCCATTTTCGCCCTCAGTCTGTTTCTAGGCCCGCAAGGATTGCGACTGACAGTCCGGGTTCACGGTCGCGCAGAGCAAACTCCAGAAACATCCCTAGAGAAAACCCCCGAAACCATCCCTAGCTACATCAGATCCAAACACTCTTAGTAGAAAGGAACTCTTCGCATGAAACGGATCTTCGTACATTTGGCAGCCGCTGCACTCGCAGCGCTCACCTTTGTGGCACCTGCCCAAGCCGCGAAGCTTAAAGTTGTCGCAAGCTTCTCTATTCTTGGAGACATGGTGCAGCAGGTCACTGGCGATCTCGCCTCGGTGACGACTATTGTCGGGCCTAACGCCGATGCGCATGTCTACACACCAAGCGTGAGTGACGCCCGCGCTGTCACTGAAGCGGACGTCGTCTTTGTCAATGGCCTCGGATTTGAGACCTGGTCAAAGACGCTGATAGAAACATCCGGTACGAAAGCGAAAATCTTTGTCGCGACCCAGGGCATAAAGCCCCTCAAGGTCGATGGCGAAGTCGATCCGCACGCCTGGAACGCACTCACTAACGGCATCGTCTATGTGGGCAATATTGCCAAGGCGCTGGCAGAGGCAGACGCTAAAAACGCCAAGACCTATGAGACAAACGCGGCGGCCTACATCAAGAAATTGCAAGCGCTGCACGACGGCACGACGAAGCAACTCACCAGATTACCAAAGGGCCGTCGAACCGTCGTCACAGCGCATGACGCCTTTGGTTATCTGGCGAATGCTTATGGACTGCGGTTTCTGGCTCCGGTTGGTATTGATACCGAAGCCGAACCCTCTGCGCGCCAGCTCGCCGATTTGATCAAGCAGCTCAAGCAAGAGGAAGTCGCCGGGCTCTTCGTCGAAAACATCACCAGTCCGGCACTGGTCCAGCAGATTGCGCGTGAGACGGGCCTCAGTGTCGGTGGGCGGTTATTCTCCGATGCGCTTTCGGCGAAAGGCGGGCCGGCGACGAGCTATCTGGCAATGTTCGAGCACAATCTCGGCGTCATCGTTACAGCGCTCAAGGATAAGAGCTGACAAGCGACAGGCGCTGATGGGCCGGCAGCGAGTACGGCACTTGCTCAACTCGCTGTCATCCCATCGGCGGTATTGAACTCACACTTCGGCCAATATGATTCCTCACAGTCCCGCGACTCAAATCGGTGAAGGGGCGAGGGGTGATCGTTCGACTGAGAATGGCGCAGTTGCCAGCTGTGTTTCTGTTGACTGCCGTATCACTCGCAGTGGCACAACCTGCATCTGCGAGAAATCAAAGCGTGCTGCGCTGTTGGCAAAAGCTGGCCCCGCAGACGTTCGTTGAAGTCGGGCACGTTCAGCGCAATGCCGAGCAGTTTGCACGCCGACAAAAAGCCATCAACACCACGGGGAGACCGGCGGCACTCCTGCTGTCCTACGGCAGCCAGCGGACAGCATTCTCAGCTGGTCT
>JBCDBQ010000400.1:0-6995 GCA_039183375.1 Pseudomonadota bacterium | reverse complement strand
CCAGAAAGCATTTTGCGTCGGCGATTGGAGATTCTTCGAGGGCATCATGTAAACTTCTAAAGTATTCGCATAAGCGTATCTCAGCTACGCCCTGAGATTAGTTTTCGTCTGCATCCTACTCGAACCAGTAATGAGAAATAACATACTGCTGGTGTCAGCCGCTGCATGCACCTTTGGCTGCTTGCCTTTTAATTTTCTGATAGCCGCACTCTTAAAGTGGCCAAGCGAATTGCTCGGTCAATTCGCAGTCTGGGGAATGGGTGCTATCTTTGCGACTATCGTAAGCTGGGCGGGTGTCTACCTTGTCTATTTTAGTCAAGAGTCATCTTTCGGCTCATCGATCACGGCCGATGCTTTTCTCTACAGCATGTTTTCAGTTTTGACGTGCATCGGAGTTTCACTTTTTATGTTTCTTATCGAAGTTGATAATCAGCGACTGTAGTTTAGCGAAAGGCAAACATTATCGGCCGCTTGAAGCACTCACTCAGGATATCGTAGGTTTGTCCAATACCCGCAGAGCGGAGCAGTGAGCTAGTATTTTCAACTGCCTGGATTTGAATGCGATCTTTGACAATCCTGAGCGGAGCAGTCGACGAGCACCTCTATTTTTAAAGACCGAACGCGGAGACGACCATGGCTTCAGGCTCTTCGCATATTGAGGATGTCGATTAGTGCTCTTGCTCCTACCTTGCCGCTTTGGCCGGGTGCGAAGATCGCCTCTTCGCGGGCAGCACGCAAATCCTCACGCCAAATCGAGGCATCAGCCAGCAACGACTGCGCTTCGTTGCCAATCTCACTCAACCGGTGTAACGGGAGAATCTTTCCCATTTGGCTCCTGACCGATACTTCAATTGGTTCGATTTCGAGCGCTTCGTAGGTCGGGTTATTGACCTTTCGTGGGACGTCTACAAACAGGACGGGGCGCAACAAACCGAAGCCGAATTCCAATGCTGCGCCAGACCAATCGCTGACCATGGCGTTTGCCGTCAGTAACGATGTCACTGCGTTTGGGTCAGTATCGAGGGTGAAGCGCGTCTCTCCTTCGAAGCGGTCACGAATGCTCTGAACCAGTGCCCCGTGAGACTTGATAGTTCGAGGATGCGGCCGAACAATAACGTTCAATCCGGTCTCGATCAGGGTTTCGACAACTTCCATCCCATGGTTCTCGATCAGGCCGTTCGGTCCCCAACTGGGCGCAACCAAGACCGTGTCCGTTTGCGTCCCATCCGAAACACTAGCCTCGTGCTTTTGGGCGGCATGCATTATGGCATCCAAACGGCAATATCCGGCTTCTATCAGTTGTTTCGCTGGCGCTTTCGACAACGCTTCGCGTCGGCGGATTTCCTCAACATGGTGGGGGCCCGAGCAAAAAATCGTATCGAAGTTGTCGAATGCCGCCTCCCGGTAAACCATATGAGTGCTGACAATCGAGTGCTGGATGTACACGTAGTGCACCCCGTGGGGGGAACGCTTGATGTGGAATGTTTCAAGGTCGGGCATGGTCATTGCCAGGACATCAACGTCCAGCATCGAAAAAAACGCTGTTCGTATGGCGCCCGAACCAATCAGAAACGGGGTTACACCTTCCGGCGGGTTGCTCAGGTATTTGTCATCGGGCGATGAGGTGACGTACAGCACCTTTTGTCCATGCTCCGACCACAGTGCGTGAATGATCGGTTCAAAAAACGTCAGATACCCTCCGCCTTCCGAGTAGAAGACGACCTGACGCTCGGCGCGTGGGATGCGTCTGAAGGCGCTAAGCCCCTGCCATTCCCGCCAGAGTTGTTCGAGTTTTAGAAGGATGGCTCAACTCTCCAATGAAATGAAGTCTGACAGCTTACCCTGGGCGTGCAGGCTTTCATAACGTTCCAGGTCTTGGATTGTATCGACTTCCAGCCAGCCATTTCTAATGAAGGCCGCACGAATGTCTGTACCGGTGTCAATCAGGTGTTGGAGAAAGCTAGTCATATACAGATTGGCAAAGGACTGCCCATCGTAAATCGCTGCCCTGTCCATGTCCTGCCATTTGGCGATGATCTCACGAACATAGTCGGCTCGGATCTTTGTCAGACCGATGTACTGGCCTTGAATGTCATCGTAGCTTCGGGGCTTGCGTCCAAGTTCGACGATGTAGTCTTTGTCCCGTAGGACCAGGGTTTCTGCATCGTCGAGCGGGTTTTCAAGACGCAGACCCCAGAGCTTCCGCCATTCCAGATCAACGATAGTTGCAACCGGCGCATTGCAATCTAGCAGGGCTTGGAGCACACGTGACTCGTACACGATGTCCCCGTAGCTGATAATTAGATCTTCGGTGCCCGCCATGTCATCGAGCGCGCAGAACAAGGTCGAGACCATGTTCGTAGTGTCAAAAGCTGGATTCAGAACAAGCTTGTCGAATTCGGCATCGAGGCGATCAGACCGGTAGCCACCCACAACAATGATCTCGTCAGCGCCACCACTGCGCAAGGTTGCAATCTGGCGGTGCAGTAATGGTTTTCCTGCCAACTCAACCATGCACTTGGGGCTTTCAGCTGTCAGAGGCATCAGGCGCGAGCCCATTCCTGCGGCGAGTACGATTACTTTCATGGTGCGGGTGATTCCAAATTGAAGTGCGACTGAAGGAGACGGACGTCCGACGAGTCAGGCTCAACTTCGCGTTCTGGATGCCACATGACAGCCAGCCAAGGCAGAACATCATGGGCGAAGGCTTCAACGTATCCTGCTTGGTCCCATGCTGTTGCGCGAGTGTTGGGCGCCAAACCGGAGCTGGCCACAGCGTAGGTGTGGTAGCTGTTGACCACCCTCGGACCGGCTGAGGTTTGCACTTCATGCCTGGTGCCAGCATGGTCTGCAATCGGTTCAAGTGATCCCTTCAGATAGCAGTTCATCATCTGCATACCGCGACATACACCGAGTACAGGGATCGACATCGGTTGCGCCCAATCTAACAGGTGCGTTTCAGTTTGATCGCGTTCAGGCGCTGCATCTGTCGACTCTGCAAGACTGCTCAGGCTGTTCCCCCCGGACAGTATGATCCCCCGCACACCAACAGTGTTCGCCCACGACCCGACTTGGCTCAGGCCATTCGGTACTGGGACCAGGACCGCGCCTAACTTTTCGAGCAATTGCAGCCAACGCTGATCCAGACAGTCGCGCCGCTCGCCATGGTTGGGATCAATCACGACCCGTTGGGAAATGGCGATAGCGGTCATCGGATAACTCGAATGGCGTGATTTCTTGGATCCAGATGAATATCGAGGGCTTTGGATAGGGTTTTGTACATCGCCGACCCAACTCCGATAGCTGCGGGAAGATTAAACTCCGCCGCACGGATCGCCATATGCGAATTGGCCCCGCCATACATCGTAATAAGACCAGCAATGCCCTGACCGAACAGCCAATCGTAACCGGGATCAGCGCTTGGAATCACGACAATTCGCCCTTCGACATCAGGCATATCTCGACCTCCGTCAACTTCGATCGAAGACGCGACAACAGCGTTGCTACCTACAAAATTTGGAGACGATGCATGGAGTTCGAAGACGTGCAAATCCTGGGGATTGCACAGAAGAGGCGGCAGCTCTATAGCCGCTGCAACCGCGTGTTTGTGTTTGCCCACTTCGATCGTGTGACGCAGTTTCGACATCGAACCGATCTCTGTGGATGCTGACTGCACGTCAGAACCGCTGGCTGCTGCACGCAAGTCAGACAGGTCGAGCATTGCGAGCTCATCGCGGGATAGCCCTTTGCTTCCCCCCCATTCGGCGAACAATTCAAGCGCTAGAGAAAGGTTTCGAGTGAAGATGAACTTCGCATACTCCCGCCCCTCGATGGAGGTGCGCAAGAAGTCCTCGATCTCGTCAATGTCAGACGGCAAACCCTCGGATGCCATGGCGTTGGCAAGTTTGTATCGCGCCGTCTGCCACAGGGAACCATGCTCTTCGCGATCCTGAGCAGTTGATTGGGCCTGAGCCAGAGCTGGTCGCAGATATTGCTCTGGATCATCGCTGTATCTAGGCGAGATCACATCGTAGGTTCCTGGGCGCAAATGCCCATAGCGATCAACAAATTGTGCCCAGGACAGCTCGCCGCTGACGCAGAACGCAGAATCCTCCGTAAAGTTATGACTTACAGTTTTGACCGTGCGCAGAAAGTCATCCATGTCTTCCTGTGAAATCACCCCGGTCTCAACCCCCGACCGCAGCAGTGTCATGGCTATAAAACCGTTTCTTGCCAGATGTGCAAACGGCAAGGTTCCGAAACGTTTGGCATCATCTAACAGCGCAAAGGCCTTGGGCAAGGGTGCCATTGGGCACTCGCTCAAAACCTTGAGACGTTGTTGAAGGATCTCGATATCGGCGAGGTCAGATGCGACACGAGACATGCCGCGTACTGTCAGAACCCGCAGACCGTCTCGCAGGTTCTGGCAGTCCTTTTCAGAGAATCCGGCTTCACCAATAAATCTTCGTCGCCATTGATCAAAATCCAGCGCGAGGCAAGTAGGAATGACGCTAAACTCGATCTTGTCGTGGAGTTCGGGGTGTTTCTCCAGCCAGTCCAGCGCAAACGACACTAATCTTTCGGTAAGGTCGTTCTCGAGATCAACAGGAACAAAGGAGTTCAAGCTAGCCCTAACATCTACGTAAGGATGACCTGCGAAAGACTTCAGCAACGGTTGTGGACGCACATCTCGGTAGCCAAAATCGGCTCGTTGCTTCGCCCAGGTATCATCGCAGATAAGGTTACAATAGAGGGAATATGCCAAAGGGTCTGGCCGCTTTCCAACAATCTCTGCGGGATTCCAATCGGGCATGATCCCGAAGATCGTGCGTTCTCCGAGCACCCAGGGGGATGGCACCTGCGCCTCAATGAACATTCGCTCAGCAGCGGCCAACGCATCAGTGACGTCCTGATCCGGCGTAACGCCGTTGGCACCAGCAACTAGCGGGCGAACTTGGAGAATATGCAGGCCGAACTCTTCAGTGATTGCAAACTCCACATCCAATGCGTCGTAACTCAATAGGTCTTCGATTTCCCGCAAACACTTGAGTAGTGGCAGCAAGACTTCGGGAGTGTTAGAGGAGGCCATCGCCTTGTCGCGTCGCAATAGGCATGTCTTCTGTTCGCTCCCACTGCCTGAAGTCACAGATTCTGTGCTGCCACTGACATCGTCGTAGTTGACAACAATATAGGGTGCGCCAGCGCCGAGAGTCCGCGTAAACGCTACCCCACTGACCAAAACACCTTTGAGCATGGGCTGAACGAGAACTTCATCCTCTGGCGTATGTCGAGGATAGGACGCAGCGACAAGCCGGATAGCGTCTGTAATTGCGTCCACATTGGCTGCATCGACGTCCAAAATGCTCGCGTAGGCTCCTGCGGCCGAAGAGGCGAAGCCATCCTCGCTCAGCGCGCTGCTGCGCACGATCACGCGGTCTTTCGGGAAACTCTGTTGAACACGGGCTATCACGTCGGAAGCATCTCGTTCCCACGCATCAACTGTGAAGCTGACTTGATCTTCAATGCGCCCGTGTCGAAGCACGTTCTTAAGACGCAAAAGAGTCTGTGCTTTAGTCCCCAGAACGAACCGTGCCAGATCATGAGGATCGTTGAGTTCGGCCCAGTCTCCAAATAAGTCGACAGCTTCGACCTTCAACCCGTTTATCCGGAAATATTCGATCAGATCCGACAAGTTGGCCGTTCGCAGAAAGGCTTTCGGAGACTTTGCGACTTCCCCCAACAACTGGTTGGCTCTAGCACCGAACTGAACCAAACCAACGAACTCTGCTGATGCGCTATCCGTATCAATGTCCGCTCCTAGGCGTGTAACCTGTCCATCAGCGACACACACCTTTTCACAACGTGCGATATCTTGCTCAGTGCGCCCCGAGTATCGATTGCGCCACTTCGTATCGACTGCAACCACCACATCTCCTGCAGCTGACTCCAACTTTCGGACGGCGTCCTCCCTGAACACAATGTCAGAATAGACCACGGTCATTTGCTGCTTGAGCGTTTGTGCATGCACTGGTGAGTCAACAAGCGCTTGAAGCAGAGACCAAGCGGCGCGCGTCTCGGCCCAATCTTCATTCCGCCAGAACCTGATTTCAGGGTGGTGCTGTCGCAACTGATCGGCGTTGTCATAGCCACTCACAAAATGCAGATCAGGATCCAGATGCGCCACCGCATGCAGGATCCAATTCATGAAGTTCGTCGCGCCGTCTTTTGCCATTAACTCACGGGCATCGCCTCCACAATGCGGAGACCCCGCGCCCAGAACAACAACTCTGTGCTTCTTTTTGGCATTTGCCTTGCGCTCGTAGGTACTCATTTACAATCCTCAAACCCTGCATCATCGGATGCAACATTCGGTTAACTTTTTTAGCTTCTGGCCTCTACAAACGATATGAAGCCTGCTCTGCCGCCTTCGAAGTCTCTCTCGTCAAAGACAAGAAAATTTCTTGCCACCTGTTCAATACGGAATGAGCTCGGCCGACAGGCCGTATTCACAATCGAACAGCACTAGAAATACGCGAAAAAACCGAATTTTTCGTAGACATCACTGTGTCGTAATCGATCTGAGTAACCGATGTTGCGACCAAAACCTTAAAAACTGTTAACGAATTCAGAGAAAGCAAGAGGCCGATGGCTTCGATAAGGTTGTCGATTGCTCAGAAATTTGCCACCGCGACAGCCTCTCTTCCAAAAATAGAAAAACGCCAAACAAAACTATGGGGAACATCATAAATCAATTGCACAGAATGGGACTGTTCTGGCTCAGACGACACACGTTAACATTGTACTTTTCCCGGCCCGCGAGAGTTCGTTCTCCGCTGTTGAAGCTCTTCCCTAGCTTGATTGTACCTTATTTTACTGCATTTTCTCATAACTCAGCGGCTTTCTCTGACCTTAAACTTCCTGCGCACTGAGAGCCTGGCCTTGAGAAGATGAATTTGGTTAGCAGAGCCGAAATCAACCCCGCCACACGACATCTG
>JBCDBQ010000399.1:0-6996 GCA_039183375.1 Pseudomonadota bacterium | reverse complement strand
CCCGGACGCAAAGTACTCGTTGCTGTCGGATGGTGCCATTGTACCAGCATTTGGTGTCCTAGGAGGCCATAGCGGCAAGCCACTCGCATCATGGGTGCAGTTCGAGGATGACAGAGAGCAGGCTTTCTCGACGCCCGGTAAGGTCGGCGGTCATATGGTGGAGGAAGGCCAACGTGTTGTCCTGCGTTCAGCGGGCGGCGGCGGATACGGTGATCCGCTCGAACGACCAGCCCAGACAGTCGCTGATGACTACCGGCTTGGCTACATCTCGGCATCGGCGCTGGCCGACATTTATGGTGTCGTGCTGGACGCGGCGGGAGCGGTTGATGTCGGCGCCACCGAAGAGTTGCGGCAGCAGCGGTCAGCGGAGAAGTTGCGGCTGAAGTCGACAACAGAAGCAGATAGTTATTGCCGAACCGCTGTGAGCAAACACCGCATCTGTCGCCTCAACAAATCTGATGCTAACCGCATCGGAGCGGTCAACGGTGAGCTTGTGGAAATGGACTCTGGCAAAGCAGCGCCGCTGCGGGCGTGGCTGGAGGTCTCATCCGAGGTCCAATCAGGATCTGTGCCTATTGACGAAAACGGTCTTAGAATGCTGCAAGCCAATGCCAATGAGACCCTAGAGGTTCGCAGGGTTGGTGCGGGACGGCCAATCCAGTAGTCCCTCATCAACGCGCATAGGCGGCGTCAGCTTGCAGCCGATGGTGAGGTCGTGTCAGGATTGCAGGACAACCTGATTATGTTTTCCCACTTGGCATGTCATGAATAACCAGCCCCAGAACTCGGATCCACTGCTACAACCATTGCAGATCAAGCATGTGCGGTTACGCAATCGCATCATGAGTACCAGTCATGCCTGCGGCCTCGAAGAAGGCGGCATGCCGAAAGATCGTTATCAGGCCTATCAGGAAGAGAAGGCCCGCGGCGGCATCGGCTTGACGATGTTCGGCGGCTCTTCGAATGTAGATATTGACTCACCATCGGTCTTCCAGCAGCTCAACGTCGGCGTTGATGAGGTCATCCCGCACCTCCAGAAGCTCTCGCAAAGGGTTCATGGCCAGGGTGCTGCACTCATGTGCCAGATCACGCATCTCGGCAGGCGAGGGGAGAGCAATAAGGGAGCGATGTTGCCGACAATCGCGCCGTCGGTTATCCGCGAAACACTGCACCGCAGCATCCCCAAAGAAATCGATCATGCCGACATTAAACGCGTGATTGCGGCTTTCGCAGCCGCCGCCAAGCGGTGCAAAGATGGTGGCCTGGATGGCATTGAGACACTGTCCGGTGCCCACTTGATCGGTCAGTTTCTGTCCCCGGCGACGAACCGTCGAACCGATGAGTACGGAGGTAGTCTGGAGAATCGCTGCCGCTTCGGCCTCGAAGTCTACGAAGCAATCCGAAAGGCAGTTGGTGACGACTTTCTCGTAGGCTTCCGTTTCATTGTTGACGAAGGTCATGACGCTGGACTGGGTTTCCAAGAGTGCGTCGACATCGCGAAAATCTTTCAATCAACCGGCATGCTCGATTTCTTTAATGCCGTGTATGGGCGGATGGATACGCAGATCGGCCTGGCAATGGACAATATGCCGGGCATGGCTTCGCCGATCGGGCCATGGCTGGCAAAGGCTGCAGCTTTCAAAGAACATGTTGACTTGCCAGTCTTTCACGCCGCCCGCATCACCGATATCGCGACAGCCCGCCATGCGGTTCGGGAAGGCCTGATTGATCTGGTCGGCATGACGCGGGCCCAGATTGCGGATCCGCACATGGTGGAGAAAATTGCAGCAGGCGCTGAGGAGCGCGTGCGTCCCTGTGTAGGGTTCACGCATTGTATGAGTGAACTGCGACCCGCCTGCCTCCACAATCCTGCAACGGGTCACGAAAACGTTCTAAAACAGGTTATCCAACGGGCGCCAAAACCGAGAAAAGTTGTCGTTGTCGGAGCCGGCCCGGCCGGGCTTGAGGCTGCGCGCGTCTGCGGCGAACGCGGCCACGACGTCGTTGTGTTTGAGGCGGCCCCACGTGCGGGTGGTCAAGTGCTGCTGGCGGCGGAGGCTGATTGGCGCAAGGATATCATTGCGATCATTGATTGGCGCGTTTCGGAACTCGAGCGGCTCGGTGTAGCCCTGCGGCTAAACCAATTTGCCGAACATAGTGATGTGTTGAGCGAGACTCCGGACTTCGTCGTTATCGCGACGGGAGGTACACCGAACCTGGATTGGTTGCCGGGCGCCGAGCATGTGACCAGTGCCTGGGATGTGCTAAGCGGAAGTGTCCCGCCTGACGAAGACGTCGTTGTCATCGATGGTACTGGCCGCCACACGGCACTAACTGCCGCGCAGTACTGCAAGAAGAAAGGGTCCAAGTTACAGTTTGCGACCATCGATGAGAGTCTGGCAACAGAACAAGCCTACGCCGAACGGGTAATCTGGCGGCGCTGGGTGCACGAGAGCAAGATCTCTGTTCACTTCGAGGAGCAGCTGAAAGAGGTCCGGCGGGATGGCAACAAACTCTTGGCCGTATTGCAAAACGAACTGACCGGCGAGGTCATGCAACTCCCGGCAAGTCAGGTGATCTTTGACTATGGAACAATCCCGGCAGATGCGGTCTACCAGGAATTACGTGGTGCCTCCTCAAACAACGGTGTCACCGATCTAGAGCAATTGGTAGCTGGTGCGGTGCAACCCAAAGGTCCTCCAGAGCAAACGGAAGGCTCATTCGAACTCCACCGGATCGGCGACGCTGTCTCAAGCAGAAACATTCACGCAGCCATTCTCGATGCCCTGCGTCTGTGCCAGGAGGCCTGAGCAACATTACTCGGCCTGGCGCGTGAGATAGACAAACCGAACGGCGAGAAGGCTGGCCGTGACGGTGAGCCCGATCGCCATGCCCCACCACAAGCCCTCAGCTTCCATTCCTCCACGGAACGCCAGCCACCAACCACCGCCAATGCCCAAGACCCAATAACCGAAACCGGCCAGCCATAACGGCACCAAGGTGTCTTTCAATCCTCTCAGCATCAATGACGCGATAACCTGCAAACCATCGAAGATCTGGAAGAATGCAGCGAGGATGAGAACCTTACTTGCAAGGGCAAGAACGGGAGCAAAGCCTGGATCAGCTGGATCAAGGAACAGCTGAACGAGGGTCTCTGGAAATGAGAGTGGCACGATCGCCAGGCAAACCAGCCAAATGATACCAATCGCCATAGTCAGCAAGCCCGATCGCTGTGCCTGAAGAGTGTTGTGGCGACCGGCAGCAAAGGCAACGCGAACCATGCCTGCTTCAGCCAGCCCTTGAGCCGATTTGAATGCGATAGCAACCCAGGCGATGATCACTTGGTATGTTGCCAGTGCGACCGGCCCGAGCAGTCCGGAAAACAGCGACACAGCGGTAAACAGCCCGGCTTCCAACAAGACAATACCGGCGACAGGCAGCCCCAATATCAGGATTTCGCGGCACAGCTGACCGTCAATCTTGAAGCGGCCTTTGAAGAAACCGTAGCCGCGCAGAAACGGTGTGACGTAGATGTAAACCAGCAAGCTCGTGACCATGAAAATCGCAACGATCGTCTTGGCCCAGCCAGCACCTGCAATACCGATTTTGGGCAACCCATAACTGCCATGGATCAGGCCCTGACATAGAAAGTAGTTGAGCACGACGGCTATCACCGTGATCCACATAATCGCGGCCGTCTTGGCAAGAGCAGCAACAAACATGCGCAACACGAAGAAACACAGCATTGGCAACAAGGAAAAAGATACGGGATGCAGATAGGGGGCCATGCGATCAACTAAATCGCGTTCAAAGCCTGCCAAGGCCAGGATACTATCGAGATGCCAAACAAGAACCATTGCAGGTAGCGCGAGGATGATCGCAACGAAGATGCCATGACGTGCCGCCTGGCCAACGCCGTGTTGGTCATCGGCACCATTTGCTTGCGATACCAGCACCCCAACGACGGATAACGTGCCGACAAGGACAATCTGGATCTGTGAAGCAAGATCACCAGCAAGGCCGACTGCTGCCAGTTCCCGAAAGCCGAGCTGTCCCACCAGAGCCTTGGTTGTCAGCACCATCGAGTACTCAGCGAGATAGGCAGCAACAAGCGGTCCCGCAATCCGCAGCAGCAGGCTTGTCTCCTGGCGGTATGGAATTGCGCTAACTGGTTGCACACTCGCAGAGCTGGCGTGCTTAACGTTCTCGTGCATGAGAGAATTGCCGAACGGTTTGAGTTGCCCCCAAACCCTCAGAACTGCACCTAACCGATCTCCAGGTCAATCCGTCATGCGGTTGCTTTGTCGGGTTCACCGGTCTGAGAAGTGCCCTTTTGCGCTCGACTGGGCGTATTCGCATCCCATTGCATCACGTGGACCGGTGGCGGTGCAAAGCTCTGAGAGCTGGCCATAGGCCACAACTCGGCAAAGTAGTCATTCTCCGTGCCTTCGAGCAACTCACCGGGGGCAAGTGTTGGAAACAGCTCAGCAAAAGTTGCAATGCGTTCTCCCGACATCCGACGCGAGATATGCTGTGGCTGGATCTGGCCAGGGTGTCGCAAACCCATGGCGGCGACCAGCTCAGCCAGAGCTTCTAACGTTGCACGATGGAAGTGGAAAACGCGTTCCGCTTTATTCGGAACAACCAGAGCGCGCTGCCGAAACCAGTCCTGCGTTGCAACGCCCGTGGGGCATTTATCGGTATGGCAATGCTGGGCTTGTATACAACCTATGGCAAACATGAACCCGCGTGCTGCATTGCACCAATCGGCACCAAGCGCCATAACGCGTGCCATATCAAATGCAGAAGCAATCTTGCCCGATGCCCCGAGCTTGATACGGCCGCGAAGATTGACACCAATCAGTGCGCTATGGACGAATGCCAAGCCTTCGCGCAACGGCATGCCCATGTGGTCGGTGAACTCAAGCGGTGCAGCACCAGTGCCGCCTTCAGCTCCATCCACGACGATATAGTCCGGCGTAATACCTGTTTCGACCATTGCTTTGCAGATCGAGACAAATTCGACAGGTTGGCCGACACACAGCTTGAGACCGATCGGCTTGCCATCAGATAGTCGGCGCAGGGTGTTGACGAATGCCATCAACTCCAGAGGTGTCGAAAACTCCGGATGGCGTGCCGGGGAGATGCAATCCTGATCTCGCGAGATCTCGCGTGCATTTGCAATTTCAAGTGAAATTTTTGCTTTCGGGAGAACACCGCCGTGACCTGGTTTTGCCCCTTGTGACAGCTTCACCTCGATCATTTTGACCTGCTCAAGGGCGGCATTTTCCTGAAATCGTTCAGGACTGAACCGACCCTCTGGTGTTCGACAACCGAAATAGCCTGAGCCGATCTGCCAAATCAAATGACCGCCATATTGCTTGTGGTATTTGCTGATCCCGCCTTCACCCGTTGTGTGCGCAAACTTTCCTTTCTGGGCACCCTTGTTCAGGGCGAGGATGGCATTGGGGCTGAGGGCACCAAAACTCATGCCGGAGATATTGTAGACGGACGCAGAGTAGGGTCGCGTGCAGTCAGGGCCGCCAATGTTGACCCGAAAAGGTTCCTTCACAACGTTGGCTGGCGCGGTCGAATGATGCAACCATTCATAGGGCACCTGATAGACGTTGTATTGGGTGCCGAATGGTCGTTTATCCAGTTGACGCTTGGAGCGCTGATAAACAACAGCCCGCTTGTCGCGACTGAACGGCATTCCGTCCTTGTCATCTTCGAAGAAGTACTGGCGCATTTCCGGCCGGATCTCCTCGAACAGAAAGCGCAGTTGAGCGGCAAGCGGATAGTTTCTTAGGATGGCGTGGCGCCGTTGGAGGAGGTCGCGCAGGCCCCAGATCGATAGAAAACCGAAGATTGCAGTGGGAACAGCAAGCCACGCCACATACTGCGGCAGCCAATACATCGCGGTTCCAAAGGCTGCGGCCAGCACAAGCACTGCAGTCAGTGTGATATAACGCGCTTCGAACGGTAGGAGTAAAATGCGCATGCCATTGGCCTCTATCGATGCGGGTCCACACGCGCAAAAGTGACAGGGCGTGTGACGGTCATGCGGAATCGATAGCGGTTGTGCCTTGCGCGACCCTAACGTCGAAACGGTCCTAAGGTCTGAGGTTTGCCGGTAATGAGGCCAATTCCAGTATAAGTTTGCTACGTACGGCCTGGGCAAATCGGGCAGGGCTGTCGACGGTCACAACAAAGCTCCCCGGTCCGCCGATGATGCGTTGTGCAAAGGCTTGTTCAAGATTGTAGTTCACCGGGCGTCCGCCGCAGTTCTCCGACCGGCACAGGATGGCGAGGCCGTTGATGATGATACCGGCTTTCAGTGCTTTGCCGCGGGCTTCAGCGATCGGAATGCCGTTCCAGTTGTTAGCGCTGTCGCCGGACAGGTCTATGACCTTGCGATGCCCCTCATACTTGTTCTGATCAATCTGCCTATGTGCCGCCGCGAGCGCGGCTCCGATGGCATTGCTGCCGTAGGCCAGCCGCTCCCTTGCAAATAATGCTTTTGCAAATGTTTCAGCTGACGCGTTGTCTTTGACGACCATCCATGGAACGACAGTCTCTTGATTATTGTCATCACCCCACTCAATGAACGTTACGGCGATCTTGCCCAGATCCCCTTTGCGGATCGCAGCAATGACGTCCGGATGCGTCATCGCGGTGGCATAGCCTTGCCGCTGAAACTTGATTTCAGCGTTGTCGATCGAGTTCGAGGCATCCGATAGCAGGACAAGCTCGACGTCAACGGCTTCCTTGGCTTGAAGGGAGTGAGTAAAAAAAATCGACAGTAACAGGCAGGCTGTCGTCAGGAAGAACTTGGCAGATACATTTCGCATGACTGGCTCTATCCCTCATTACAAACACCACAGCAGCTTGACATGGGATAGGCGAGTTAGCCAAGTGCGCTGATCGTTTGATCAGGCGGAGCCCGAGTGGCAATGGCATGCGTTTCCCGTTAGAACTGCCTACAAGATCATGCAT
>JBCDBQ010000398.1:0-7029 GCA_039183375.1 Pseudomonadota bacterium | reverse complement strand
CAGTCGATCGCAGCAGAATTCGTTAATGGACCTTGACCAGCCAAAGTGCCAACTGCGGATACTTAATGGTCAGGATCAGAGCGCAAAGCTGCAGAATAACGAACGGGATAATCCCGGTGTAAATGCTCTGGATCTTCACCTCTCTCGGCGCAATCCCTTTCAGGTAGAACAGAGCAAACCCGAACGGTGGCGTCAGGAATGATGTCTGCAGGTTGATCGCCATCAGGATCGTGAACCAGATTAGAACGTCTGCTTTGGCAACGTGTTCACCAAAGTCCAGTGCGGCCACCATAGGTGCAAACACTGGCAGGACGATCAATGTGATTTCAATCCAATCAAGGAAGAAGCCCAGGACAAACGCGATACCCATAAGCAGGAACAAGAAGCCCCACGAATCAAGGCCCGCACCGTGGATCAATTCCTCCACGATATCATCACCACCGAGGGAACGATAAACGTAAGCAAAACAGGTCGCACTGACGATGATGAAGAAGATCATCGCGATGGTCCGCGCTGACGTATGGCAAACGCCCTGGAGGATGCCGAAGTTCAGGCGTCCTGCAAGCAGAGCCAGCAGCATAGCACCGAATGCACCGACTGCACCGGCTTCAGAAGGTGTCGCCCAGCCGAGTAGGATCGAACCCTTAATCAGGGTGATCAGGAACACCGGTGGGAAGAAACTCTTGAGCAGAAGCGGCAGCATCTCACCTTTAGGAACCGTCAGTGATTCTGGATCCAAAGGCGGCGCCAAGGATGGCTTCAGAGCCGAGACGGTCGCCACAAAGGTCAGGTAGAGGACCGACAGACCAAGACCTGGCACAATCGCTGCCATGAACACATCGCCGACCGAAATCGCCAGCAGGTCGGCCATAATGATAAGCATAATACTGGGCGGGATAAGAATCCCTAGCGTACCCGAGGCCGCAATCGTCCCGCACGCAAGGGCGTGGGAGTAGCCTTGCCGCATCATTGTCGGCAGCGCCAACGCCGTCATCATAGTCACTGAGGCGCCGATGATACCGGTCATCGCTGCCAGGATCGTACCCATGATGGTCACGGCCAGCGCCAAGGCACCGGGAACGCGCTTCAACAGCACCTGAACGCAGTAAAGCAGGTCGTTGGCGATACCGCTTCGCTCCATCATCACGCCCATGAAGACGAATGCGGGAACAGCAACGAGAACCAGGTTCTCTGCAGCACCACCCCAGATACGCGGCAGGAAGTTAAAGTATTCAATCAGCTTGAAGGCATCCATAAAGTAGCCAATCAAGCCGAATAACAGTGCGATCCCGCCAAGGATAAAGGCGACAGGATACCCAGAAAATAGCAGACAGGCCAACGTCACAAACATGACAATCGGCAGATAGTGCTGCACTTCGTAGAACAGATTCTCTCGACCTTCAGCATCCAGTCCTGAGACATAGATTACCGCGGTCGCGATCAGCGCGAGAACAACCAGAGAGATGATTGTACCGGTCCACCCCCGGCCCTCTGCTTGATCTGGAGCGCGTTGCAAATCAGCCATTTTCTGGAAACCCTTAAATTCTATTTCCGGAAGTCGGATGCCCTCTCTCGACAACCGGCCTGACATACGCTGAAGCGCGCCACTCGTAAAAGCGGCGCGCTTGCAGTTGAATGTAACTTACTTCAGGTAAGTGCTGCTAAGAGCCTGGGCATCACCCCAGAGCTTGTATGTCTTACGGAAGGCGAGATAATCATCAGCCACCTTCTTGAAGAGCGGATCTTTTGCTGCTTCTTCCTTCAAGACGTCAAGCCAAGCCTGCTCAAGAATTGCCAGGTCCTTGTCTTCCCAACGACGGTTGGTAACACCGTACTTGGACTTCATTTCCAGCATGGCCTGTGGGTTCTTAGCTTCGGTTTCAGCGTATGTGTCCACAACGCTTTCGCCGAGTGCAAGCTTCAGGATCATCTGGTAGTTCTTTGGCAGACCTTCGAACTCTTTCTTGTTCATGAGAAGCTCAGAGCAAGAAACCTGCTGGTGCCAGCCAGGATAGTAGTTGTTCTTAGCGATCTGGTAGAAACCAAGCTTGATGTCGATAGTCGGCATCGAGAACTCAGTTGCGTCAATCACGCCTTTTTCAAGAGCTGGGTAGATGTCAGCACCAGCAAGAAGCTGAGTTGACACGCCAAGCTTTTGCATCACTTTGGCGCCGAGGCCAAAGAAGCGCATCTTGATGCCCTTAAGGGACTCAACACCGCCCTTAATTTCGTTCTTGAACCAGCCAGAAGTTTCCGGCCCGATGCAGAAGCTGTCCCAAGCGATCAGATTGTGCTGAGCATAGAGCTCATTACGCATCTTGTCGCCGTTACCGAAGCGCTTCCACGCTTGGTATTCACCAAAGCCTGGGCCGAAAGGCACAGCTGTGAAGAAGGAAGCAGCTGGGAACTTACCTGCGTGATAACCAGGTGTCGTCCAGCAAGACTCGACAGAGCCTTTAGAAGCTGCGTCGAAGCACTCAAGTGCAGGAACGAGAGCACCTGGCTCTTCGAACTTGATCTGGAACTTGCCGTCAGTAGCTTCTTTGACGTTTGCAGCAAAGCGCGTACCTGACGTACCGAGGTGCGGCAGCGACGAGCCGAACGCACTCTGCATTTTCCACTTAACACGCTTCTGCGCAAAGCTTTCAGTTGCCGGAATAGCAACGAATGCAGCACACGCTAGTGCGCTGACTACAGTCTTGAGGCGCATATAACCCTCCGATCGGTTTCCTCCAATCTTCCAAATGGGTCGTGGCAACGGCTCTCGCTGTTTTTATGTGGCCGCCTGATCCACTTGCCTGGCAAATTCGTAGAATGCCAAACCGCTCATGTCCCGTCCTTGGAAGATCCCTACCAAAGTATAGTAGGGCCCTTACGGTGCCACGCTGAGTCCGAGTTGTCAAAGGTATTGCCGAGAAAGTTTCTAACTCTGCAGTCACATAGCCGTGGCGAGTTGACAGCATGGTAAAGATTCGGGCCGCCGCATCGAACGCGCACAAAAAATAGGCTTCGACACAGCAATTTAGGGTTAAACCTTAAGACTCGTTATGCTGTCCGATCGAAAAGCTGGCGGCCAATGAGCATGCGCCTGATTTCACTTGTTCCCGCACCGATCTCGTAGAGCTTCGCATCGCGCAGCAACCGGCCGGTCGGACTGTCGTTAATGTAACCATTCCCACCCAGCAACTGGATCGCATCAAGCGCAACCTGAGTCGCTTTCTCAGCTGCAATCAGAATTGCACCGGCTGCGTCTTCTCGCGTGGTCTCACCCCGATCGCAGGCCTTGGCGACCGCGTAGACGTACGAGCGGCAGGAATTCATCGTCACATACATGTCGGCAACTTTGCCCTGAACCAACTGGAATTCCCCGATTGGCTGGCCGAACTGCTTCCGCTCGTGAATATAGGGCAGCACGATATCTAATGCGGCTTGCATGATACCGAGGGGTCCGGCAGCCAGAACCGAACGCTCGTAATCAAGCCCGCTCATCAAGACATTGACGCCCCGTCCGACGTTTCCAAGGACATTCTCTTCTGGAACTTCGCAGTCCTGGAAAACGAGCTCGCCGGTGTTTGATCCACGCATGCCGAGTTTGTCCAGCTTCTGAGCAACCGAGAACCCTTTAAATCCTGTTTCTACGATAAACGCCGTTATGCCTCGCGGACCGGCATCCGGATCGGTCTTGGCGTAGACGACGATGACGTCACCACCGGGGCCGTTCGTGATCCACATCTTAGTACCGTTGAGGATGTAACGATCACCCTTCTTCTCCGCGCGCAGCTTCATTGAGACCACATCAGAGCCAGCACCTGGTTCTGACATTGCCAGGCCACCGACATGCTCACCGGATATGAGTTTGGGAAGATACTTGCGCTTCTGTTCCTCACTGCCGTTACGACGGATTTGATTGACGCACAAATTGGAGTGAGCCCCATAGGACAGGCCGATGGCAGCAGAGCCCCGCGATATCTCTTCAACCGCGATGCAGTGTTCCAGATAACCCAAGCCCGAGCCGCCAAACTCTTCTTCAACGGTTATGCCGTGAAGTCCGAGCTCACCCATTTCGGGCCAAAGATGCCGCGGGAACTCGTCAGTCCGATCAACCTCATCGGCGATAGGAGCAACGCGGTCCGCCGTGAAGGACTGCACAGTGTCGCGCAGCTGGTCAGCAATATCACCGAGGTCGAAGTTAAACGTCTGCATTGAATTGGGGATCATAGCTTGGACCTATTCGCGACTGAGACCGATTGAAACGCAGCACACGCTTATTCTGTGTAGCCGTCAACATGCATCATCGTCACCAGGCTGGTGAGCACATGTTTTTCGGCACCGTCTTGGATATCAAAGACATCTCCGGTGCAGATCGATAGCGTCTTGCCCGGCTTCAAGACCCGGCCTTTGGCGATCAAGTGAGACCCACTCGCAGGCCGCAAAAAGTTCACTTTAAGCTCGGTAGTCAGTACACCAACGCCATCGGGAGACACCGTTAATGCAGCATAACCGGCAGCAGCATCTGCGATAGCCGTGAGAACACCACCGTGCACAAATCCGTACTGTTGGTCCAAAGAGCGGTTGCGCGGCAACAGGATGTCAACCGCACCCATCTTCACATCGCCGAGCTCTGCGCCGATCATGCTGACAAAGGCCTGCTTATCAAAGCTCTGTTGAATGCGCGTAGCAGCAGCCTTCTCCTCCGGCGTCAAAATGCTCATGTATTCCCTACCTTGCGTCGCTTTACATCGTTCAGACAGGCCGGCGCATGAACCAATGTGCAACTCCAGACCGTTATCCTGACTTGAACGATATGACACCAGCACAAGCACGCTGACGATGCGCCAAGAAAGCGCTTCCCGCGCAAATTCGGGACGCCCTAACTGATTGGCACAACTGAAAGTGGAAACATGACAGACCGCCCTTCAAACATACCTTGGCCGCCCATCTTGCTGGCCAGCACAGTTGCGGCAGCCATGGTCATGCCACGGTTTTTGCCGCTGGCTTGGCCGGGCGTCGACGACATTGCGGCAAGGATCGTTGGCTTATCAATCGGCGCAGGCGGAATCATTATGATGGCCTGGGCGGTCTGGACGCTTCGTCAAGCCAAGACCACTGTGATGCCGAATCAGGCGGCTGAGGTCCTCGTTACAAGCGGACCATACTGGCGCTTCCGGAACCCCATTTATATTGCTGACGTCATGCTGCTTTTGGGCCTGGCAGAGTTAACAAAGAACATCTGGTTTGCGATCGGCGCAGCTATATTCGCTGTTTTGGTAACCTGGCTCGCAATACTGCCTGAAGAACGCCATCTCGAGGCCCGGTTTGGCGACGATTATCGTGAGTATAAGCAACGCTCAAGGCGCTGGCTTTGAACAGATGTTTTCGTGTTTTTTCAAGGGTTTTCAGAGCCTGAACCTTGGAATCGCCCTAATCAATCCCCTTCTACGTGGGTAGGTGCGAGCGGAGGTCGTAATGAAGTCGCCTGTTTTGCAGTTAATGGGAACGTGTGTGTTGGCATCCAGTATGCTGGCAACCACAGCGCATGCCCAAAGCAGCTACCGCGATGCCATCGCTGACTGGCTGCAATCGAACAAGCAAGCGCCAACCCAGCTGGCCCAATCCGGCAATGCAACGTCCAATCAAAAAGGCCAAGGCCAAAAGCAGGCCCGGGATCCGCGCGAGGGCGATAAGGAATACGAACAGGCCAAGCGCCTGATGCAGGCTATTGATGCGATTTTGGCCGATGCCGCTGACCAGCGCACGGCTTCGCAGAAGCTCCCCTCAAAGGATGATTTCATCCTCACGCCACTTTGGACGGAAACCAAGGAAGACCGCCAACAGCGCATTCAAGAGCTGCTCGATGCTGCGCTTGGTATCGTCACGGATGTTCCTGTTGTTGATGTTCAAAAGCGCATCGAACAGCGCCGCAAATCGATTCGCGAACTCGAAGACAGCATTGTTCAGTTGCGCGAAAAACAACTCACCGCACCTAAGAGTTCGCTTCTGCCGGGCGTCATCGCCGACACCGTCGACAGTCTCGGTGATCAGATCAAGGACTCGGAAGAGCGCATCGCGAAGAACCGCGACGATATCGAGTCGGCGAAACAAGAAATCCGTCAGGCCCTTGCTAAGTCGGGTCTGAAGATGTCTGCAGAGCAGGTTGATCTCTTGCTTGGCGGTGTCCTGTCAGGCGATCTCGTCCGTCTCGTCGCGGTATTCAATTCAGCCAAGATGATCGATCAGCAGCTCGGCAAGCGCATGGCGGCAACGGGCGAGAACATGAAGGCCGCCCGCAAGTACTTCGCGATGCACGCCGCTCTCTTCGCAATGCTGGTCCATGCGCAGGACAGTGTAATTGAGAAAATTGACACGAAGTATATTCCAAAACTCCGCGCGATCATGAAGGACCTGCGCACCGCCCGCCGCCGCACACAAAAGCTGCTCCGCGGCAATAATCGCGCTGACCAAAAACGCATTTTGGAGTCGAACTTGCGCAGTCAGGCGTTAGCCGAGAAAGCTGCCAGAGGATACGAGCGCTACCTCAAGCAACAACGCGAACAAGTTGCACAGGCACGCCGCCGCGCCGCCCGTGACCTGTCAATCGCGGATAATACCTATGAGACGGTTGAAGCGAGTTTCCAGCTGCGCAATTTGATGCAGAACACGAAGTCCACGTTTGAGGCCCTGCAGAAGTTGGAAGCACCGACCTTCGAGCAGATCTTCAAGAATGAAGAACTGCGCCGCGAGTTTGAAAATCTGACCAAAAAGCTTGAAGTCCCGACAAGCTAATCGGGACTTCCGCTTGTTCGTTAGCTTCCATCAAGCGCTTTGCGCGAGTGTCGTGTCAGCAACGGGCTTGTAAGAGCCGCCACCGGGACGGAACTCCGGCATCACCTCGTTGGCAAACAGATCCATCGAGCGCAGGATCTGCTCCTGCTTCAGGTCTCCAAACCAGAAGCTCGCATTGAAGTGGTTGATCCCCATGGCTTCGCGCAAGCGACCGAGTTTCTCGATGCATTGGTCCGGAGTCCCCAT
>JBCDBQ010000397.1:0-7051 GCA_039183375.1 Pseudomonadota bacterium | reverse complement strand
GCATTGGGTTGGGATATCCACGGGCGGCATGATCGGACAAGGTCTTGCGATCAACTACCCTTCGCGCGTGATGACCTTGACCCTTTGCAATACGACGTCTCAGTCCGATGCCTGGTATCGTGATTGGGTCGCGGAACGCCAGGCTGTCGTGCGCAGTGGCGGTATGGATCCAATCTGGGACATGACAGAGAAACTCTGGTTTACCGACAAATATAATGAAGCCAAACCAGCCGGATACCATGAGGTTCGTGAGGTTTTCGTTCGGACCAAGATCCCGGGTTATCTTGGCGGCACGTCGGCCGTGGCTGACCTAGCCTACCGCGATCAACTTCATCAAATCTCATGCCCGACGCATGTCATTGCGGCTGGTGCTGATCCTGTCACTCCGGTAGAGCGATCCCAGGATATCCACGAGAGAATATCCGGCTCAAGGCTGAGCATCATCCCCGGTCAACACCACTTTTCAAATGTGGAAGTGCCAGAGCAGTTTAATCCATTGCTACGTGGTGGACTGGACCAAATGATTGAGCACTTGGAAGATAGGTAATTCGCTTTGGCAAATGTTGCAGGCAGCCAAACAGTTCGTCAGTCAAGTTTGCGGCTAGCCAAGTTCGCATTGAGACAGCTCGCGGATTTCTTTGTGCCCCCGCTCTGCCTCAGCTGCCGGCAACCGCTGGCCCAGCACGACACTGTCTGTGCAGAATGCTGGCGCGACATTCACTTCATTGTTCCACCGGTCTGCAATCGCCTCGGCATCCCATTGCCGTTTGACCCAGGTGGTGGCCCCATTATTTCCGCTGCTGCCGCCGCGCGACCACCGCAATACGACCATGCGCGCGCTGTGGCCCACTACACCGGCACCATGCGCGAACTCATTCACATGTTCAAATACGCTGACCAGCATGCACCACGTCGCTTGTTTGTGCGCCTGCTTGAGCGCGCCGGTCGAGAGTTGCTCGCCGATTGTGACCTGATTGTACCTGTGCCGCTCAGCCGTCAGAAATTGCGGGCGAGGAGATTCAATCAGGCAGCTTTGCTGACCCATGATCTCGCCAAAGCAACGGGGACATCTTACGAGCCTCAATTGCTGCAAAGACGGAAGAACACAATCTCTCAGGTTGGCCTGACACGGGATCAGCGGAGACGAAATATGCAGGGGGCATTTGCAGTGCCAAAGGCAAAGACCGCAAAAATCAAAGACCGTACGGTCCTGCTCGTTGACGATGTCATCACAACCGGCACAACCGTCGAGGCCTGCGCAAGGATCTTGAAGCAGGCGGGCGCAGGCCGCGTTGATATACTGGCTTTGGCGATCGTTACAAACGAATCTCAGATCGTTCTCTGAATGGCGTCAGCTCTCTCCTTCAGGAATCGGACCTCACCTAGTTCGCCATTCATTAACCCTGACGAACCCAATTCGTGCTAGCCAATGCATGAAACCTGTGCTGGAATAATCAGGTTGTGCACCTATATCTCAGCGTAAATCGATCAAACGCATCGCAACTATCCGGACGACACCGCAATATGCCGAAGATTACGATCTACACGACGATGCTTTGCCCATACTGTGTGATGGCAAAGCGCCTGCTCAAGCAGAAGGGTGCCGAATTCGAGGAAATTAACATCGGCATGAGTTCATCAAAGCGCGCTGAAATGCAGGAGCGCGCAGGTGGCTGCCACACGGTCCCGCAGATTTTCATCGACGAAACCCATGTTGGTGGATGCGACGAGCTGTATGCTCTCGACAAAGACGGTCGCCTCGATCCATTGCTGGCAGCGTAACAATGACAGATAAGTTTCGTGCCGCTCTCGTTCAGACCTGCACGGGCTGCGATGTCGAGCAGAACATCAAGGATGTTTCGGAGCAGATCCGAGAGGCTGCCTCAAACGGTGCCGAGTATATCCAAACACCTGAAGTTACTAATGTTATCGAGGTTCGCGGCGCCGATCAGCTCGCGAAATCTGAACCCGACGACGATAGCAATCGTGCCGTTGCAGCATTCTCAGCATTATCTGACCAATTGGGAATTTGGTTGCATATCGGATCGATGGCCGTTCGCAAGGCGGAAGATAAGCTTGCCAATCGTGCCTTCCTTTTCGGCCCGGATGGCCAGGTTAGAGCACGTTACGACAAGATTCACATGTTCGATGTCGACGTTGATAGCGAGAACCGCTTCAACGAGAGCCGACGCTACGATGCCGGGGACCGCGCCGTGCTCGCTGAGCTTCCGTGGGGCAAACTCGGCATCACCATCTGCTATGACATGCGGTTTCCCGGGCTCTATCGCAGCCTTGCCAAGGCAGGAGCCCAGGTTATCGCCGTCCCGTCGGCATTCACCGTTCCGACAGGTGAAGCAGGCCACTGGCTGACTTTGCTCCGCGCCCGCGCTATCGAGGCACAATGCTACGTGCTTGCAGCCGCGCAAGCCGGTGAACATGAGTCAGGCCGTAAATCCTACGGCCACAGTGTGGCAATTGCGCCATGGGGTGAAATCCTGGCAGAAGCTGATGGTCTTCAAAAAACAGTCATCTATGCCGATATAGAGATGGAGCAGGTTGCAAAAGCCAGAAGCCGCGTCCCGTCGTTGAATAACGATAGACCGTTTGACGTGACCAACGCCTGACGCTACCTGACAACCTATTGGTAAGAAGTACGAGAGACACTCATCGATTATGATTCGCTATCAGCTTCAGTGTGACAAGGATCATGGCTTTGAAGCCTGGTTCAACAACAGCGCAGCCTACGAGAAGCAGGTTAAGCGCAAGCTGGTGGTTTGCCCTGAGTGCGGCTCGACCAAGATATCCAAAGCGATTATGGCACCCAACGTCGGCGTCAAAGGCAACAAGAAGTCCGAACCTCCCGTCCCTGCGAAGCAAGCAGCGCGATCTGTGCCGGTTGATCCCAAAGTCGCTGCCGCGCAGCAGGAAATCATGTCGGCAATGCGCAAATTGCGAAAGACGGTCGAGGAAAATGCCGAGTACGTCGGCCCGCGCTTCGCAGAAGAAGCCCGTAAGATTCATTATAAAGAATCCGAAGAGAAGGGCATTTACGGCGAAGCTTCGCCAGGTGATGTGAAGGACCTTCTCGAAGAGGGCGTTGAGATCCATCCCCTGCCCGTACTTCCGGAAGATCAGAACTAAAGCTGCCGGCACTCAGCGCGTCGCTTCAGGAAACTCGGCGGTCGGTTCAGAGATTGACAGCCTGTACATTTTATCTCCTACAGTTTCGGCCATACAGAACACCGGCTCGAAACGGAGGAGCTAAGTTGTGACCCAAGGATTGGCTGCGCCTCTCGAATTCCCTGTTCCCCATCCAGACGGGTTCCCAACGCTTGCAAGTGAGCCAGTGTTTGACCCAACCCGCCATCTTGCGATTGAAAAGCCGGATCAAGTGATATCTCTGGAAGAGCTCGGCTACAGCGATCAAGCCATCGCCGAATGCCCGACTCAAATGGGTGTCACATCAGCCTTTCGGCTGCTGAGCGACGAAGGTGTCGCCTGCCTGCAGGAAGTCACCCGTCTACTGGAGCCATATGCACGTGGCATCGAACGGATCTCACGAATGGTCCGTGGTGGTGTTTATCAATCGAAATTCCTGCGCGATTTCTGCCTATCTCAGGAAGTCACAGAAGCCATCTCAGAGATTTGCAATGCTCCGATGCTGCCACACACCATGCCGCATCAATTAGGGCATCTTAACTACAATCCGCGGAAGGTCGGCGAGAATGTCGACAAATGGCACGCTGATACGCTGCGCGTCGATTACTTTATGTTTGTTACGGACCCAAATGCTGTCGCAGGCGGTGAGTTCCAATACTTCCATGGCACCAAAGACGAAGTTGAAGAGCTCAATTCATCCGGGCAACCTCTGCCGACCGACCGCATCGTCTCGCCAAATTTCCCGGGACCGGGGTACGTTGTTCTCCAACAGGGCAATATGGTCGTGCACCGGGCAAAGGCATTGGACACCGAGGGTGAGCGCATCACTTTGGTGAATGGGTATGTGCCCCAAGATCTCAGTCATCCTGACTATACGCGGTTCGATCAGCTCTACCTCGCTGACCCTGCAAACATTGCAGCGAGTGAATACGCCCGTCTTGTGGCCTGGATGGGAAAAGAGGCACTCGCACGACAACTCGACGGATTTGATTTCAGCGACAATCGACAAGCGTTCGCCAACAATCTTAGCGAAGTCGCGCAGCTATTGGCCAATGCCGCGCGACAGATCCAGAACGCTGATAGAGCGAAGATGGAACACTTCGGTGACAGCTGATCGCGGCTGTCCCAAACTCCCACGCTCAAAGCAACCTAGAGGCCGAGGTCGAGCAGATTGTAATCGTGCAACGTGACTTTCGACGCATCATTCCATTCGTACTTTTCGCCTGACATTTCGTGCGGCTTGTAGACAAACGGTTTTTCATCGGGGAACCGCTGTCGCCTTGCGTCAATGCCATAGCCAATCACACGTGATCGAGACTTGATGCGCTGCTCATCATAGTAGGCGCCGGCAGCAGCAATTCCTGTCTTGGTCTGAACGCCAAACACGCTGGATCGGCGATGGAAACCCATGTTGACCGTGACGCGCCAGTGCGGACTAGTGTTCGGGAATGAGCCATGCAGCGTCTGGCGGTTGCTCATAGCAACATCGCCCGGCTTGCAAACAATCGGAACCGCATCCGGCAATCGCTCCGTGCCAGCCTCGGCGACCATTGTCTTGATATCGACTTTGCCGAGCTTATGCGTGCCAGGGACAACCCAGACGCCGTTTTCTGGCGTACTACCGTATACCTGGGCCATGAAGTTAAAGCCATGACAGCCCTGGTCCCAGATCTCGCTGTCCCAGTGGGTGGTGCCGTCCTGATGCCATGACACGGCTGCGCCACGGCCAGGTTCTTTGATGAAGAGTGCTTCGGTATAAGGAACGAAGTCTTCACCGTTGATCGCTTCGGCAACGGCCAAGAGTCCGGGATGGCCGTAGGTCACGACGCAGGCATCGGAGAACTGCAACGAACCTAGGATGAGATAGACAATTTGCTCGGGCGCATCAGATGTCGCCGTTGGCTCGAACATCTTGATCTGGTGACGCCCTGCTGCCTGCTTGGTCCCTCCCATAGGGTCACCAAGCGGCTTTGACCAGAACAGTGTCGGCGCAGTGCAGCCGATGGCCAGCGCCGGTCGGCCTTGCGAGTCGACAAGCCCGCCCTCCTCTGTCGGCAATCGCTCGATGATGTTCTTTACGTCGCGCTCAAGATCTGCAAGTTCGTCCGAGCCGATCACATCCTCGAAAACATAAAAGCCATGGTGCCAATAGGAATCGACAATGTCCTGATGAAGTTGACCATCGGCGTCGAAGCGAATGGGACCACGGTTGCCCAGTGCATAAGCGCGCTCCTCGCCTGCACGCATGTAGGCTTCAAGCTCGGCCTGATCAGGTCGATAGCCGTAAGTGGCATTTGCGTCCGTATCGCTTCCTGCATTCTGCACCGCCATGGAACCCATTCCTTCGTTTTGAGTTTGTTCGCAAATGGATGGCCGATCAAAAACCTAGCACGACGATTCACAGACATGCGAGTGGATGACCCTGAATTGAACATCAAGCATCCGCTGCCTGATCCCCCAAATCGTCCGCTTGCGATCAGTTCAGTGAACCGACACACTGCAACAGGATCTCACACATAATAGGTGGCGAAATGGCTGATCAGGCGGACTTTCAGCATCACTATGCCGAGGTTGGCGACGTCATGCTGCACTACGTGACCGTCGGGTCCGGCCCGCCTCTGGTCCTTCTCCACGGCTGGCCGCAGACTTGGTACGAATGGCGCCTCGTAATGCCTGCCCTGGCGGAGAAGTTCACTGTGATCGCACCTGACTTGCGCGGACTTGGAGACTCATCACGCCCACTATCTGGGTACGACAAACGCACCGTCGCAAATGATGTCTGGCAACTGGTCCACGACCAACTCGGATACAAGACGTTCTATCTGGCGGGTCACGATTGGGGTGGCCCCACGGCCTTTGCCTTGGCATCGATGCATCCGGACGATGTGACAAAACTGGCCATCGTGGACGTTGTCATTCCAGGTGATGGTGGAGAGTTTTCGGAAGGAGGACGGCGCTGGCATCATCAGTTTCACATAACACCCGACCTGCCCGAAGCACTCGTCCAAGGACGGGAGCGGATATATTTACAGTGGTTCTATCAGACATTCGCCTACAAGCCCGGCGCCATCGACGACGAAGCCCTGGACGAGTTCATTCGCACTTACGCGCAACCTGGAGCTCTTAGAGCGGGCTTCAATTTCTACCGGGCCATTGCAGAAGACGCGAAGGTGAACGCCGGACTTTTGGCAACCGGCTTTCGCTTACCGATGCCGGTTCTGGCTGTCGGCGGCGGCGTCAGTTATCCGCACGGTCGTGGCCGAGGCGGCGATGTCGAAGCCAGCATGCGTCGCGTCGCGACCAACGTCACTGGTCATGTCATTGCGGAATGCGGACACTTCGTTCCGGAAGAGCAACCCGAAGAGTTGGCAAGATTGATGTTGGAGTTCTTTTCCTGAACACGTAATAGAGTTGCATGCGTGCGGTTCGCCGCCCGGTCAGGAGTTGTTACTCCAGCTGTCAGTAGGGTGTGCCAATCTGCATGAACCAGTCCCAACCGATGCCCGGCCTACGCCAGAACGCTGCCGCCGGCATCTTCTACATGTGCATCGCAGTCCTCATGATGCCGGTCATGAACGCGACGGCGAAGTCACTGACGGTCGACTACCCCCTCATGCAGGTTGTCTGGGCCCGGTTCACAGGGCATCTCGTCTTCATGACGTTGATTTTCTGGCCAGTCCGCGGATGGCGACTGTTTCGCAGTGCCAAGCTGTCTGTTCAGTTGGCGCGATCCGGGATTATGTTTCTTTCAAACAGCGTTTACATCGCTGCACTGTCGACAGTCGCCCTTGCTACAGCCTCCGCGATTATGTTCACCGCACCATTGATCGTCACTGCCTTGTCACCTTGGTTGCTCAAGGAGCAGGTCGGCATCCGCCGTTGGCTGGCCGTC
>JBCDBQ010000396.1:0-7065 GCA_039183375.1 Pseudomonadota bacterium | reverse complement strand
GAGATGATCGTCGAGTTGAAGTAGCTTCACTCAACGGCGCAGGCTGAGGCAGTAAGCATGAGCCTTTGAGGCGGCCTGGTTGTACCGCGCCGCCGCTTCGGCTGCCCATGCACAACCTTCTATGGCGGCGATGTTGCTGCCTACACCCCTGAAATCATGCCCCTTCAGCCTGAGTGATGCCGTGTAGTCGCCCAGACCGGCGGATCTCCTGTAGAGTTCCATGGCCCGCGACTTGTCTTTGTGTTGACCAGTTGCTTCAGCGTGGCAGTCACCCAATAGGCGGATGGCGTTGCTGTTGCCATGTTCAGCAGCGCGCGCGAACCAATCGCATGCGATTTCCTGCTCGAGACTCTTGCGACGCAAAATCAAGCCAAGTTCAACCATCGCTTCGGCAAGCCCTTTCTGGGCTGCAGAGCGGAAGTGACTGGCTGCTTCTGTGATATTGCGGGTTACAATCCGCCCATCACGCAAGAATTGCCCCAGGGCGAGATGCGCTTCAGCACTGCCCATCCTGGCGGCGACTTCAAACAAGCGCTGTGCCCGGAGAAGGCTCTTGGGGCGCCCAATCCCGTACTTGAAGCAATTGGCCAGACTAATCCGGCTCTGAATATCGCCTTGTGCAGTTCCGTGTTGGTGCGTATCGCATTGTGATCGAGCCTGGCGCAATTGACGACGCGACTGCGCGAGTGCGAGGCGCATCGCTGCGCTTATGATCTGGTTTGTTTCTTCGGCCTGTTTCGTGCCACGTTTTGATTGATCTTTTGCATGAACAGAAGTCGTGACTAACGAGACGAGAAAGGCTGCAATGGTGACCATAAGCAGCGCGTGGCCGACGCCGCCGCGACCAATGCTGCTTACTCTCCCGATGTGGCTTCGCAATTGCATGTCTGTTTCGATCAACCGAGCAGGATCGCAGATTAGCCTCTCATTCTCACGCACGAACAGACGTGTTGTTACGATCTCTGTCAGCCCATTCTAAGTCAGAAGGTTGGACCGAGGTCAAATTAGTATTGCGGTTGTTCTGTGCTGCTGTACTTCGCGTTACCTGTCACTGCCGGAGAAGATGAGGCGGTCTAGGGCGAGCGCATCCTTTGATCTAAATGCAATCAACAGGAGCGACGCGGCAACGACGATTGCTGAAGGATAGAACAATGCATTGACCACGCCCGGTTTGTCGCCCCCCATCCAGAACCAAAACGGATCGATGAGGCTTTGCCAGACGGATGCTGCCACGAACGTATTGATCACGAGCTGCACCCAGAGAAGCGGCAATCGGAATAGTCCGACAATCAGCAGCAACGCACACACCACCTGGGCCCATCCAAACCCCACCAATAGCGTTTCCGCATTGAACATGCCGCCATAGAATTTGTTGGAGACGTTCTCACCAATGGCAGGTCGCAAAGCCTTGGCCAGCCCCCACCAAAACAGAAGACCGGCCGTTGTGACACGCAAAAAGAGCAGGCTGAATGATTGCATCATCGATCAAATCCTTGGCACAGCACCCGTGAGAGCCGGATGTCATCATTGTCGCTTGATTGTCGAAACGCCTATCGCTCCACCTGATCGTTGTCACTTCACTGACGATCAAATTGGCGCGATGGACTGCCATGGCGAATCTATTCATCAGCACAGCCCGGCGAGCCAATGGAGTTCCTTAGCCTGACGAGTTGAGGCTGTGCTATGCCGCGATTTCCAAGATCTCACGAACCTGCGCCGGCGTCGGGATTGGGCGCGGGTTACGGGGGATCCATGGTGTGCCCATGGATTGCTCGGCGATTCTGTCGAAGTGGTCGGCTCCGACACTCACGGCCGAGAGGCTGCGTGGCATGTCGAGTCCGGCGATGAATTCATCCAGTACAACAGCTGCGTCGTCGCCGGGCCGCCCCATGGCGATCGAGATCAGTTTCTGGCGATCTTCATTGGCTGACTTGTTCCAGCGCATGACAGCCGGAAGCATGATGCAAGACGTATGACCATGTGGAATGTCGAATACGGCACCGAGAACATATCCGATGCCGTGACTGGCGCCCATCGGAACACCGCTTGCGAGCGGTCCCATCGATAACCAGGTGCCCATCTGGCAGTCCAGGCGTGCCTGGATATCCGATGGATCGGCTTTGACGCGCGGGAGACCGCTGGCCAGAAGCGACAAGCCCTGCAGTGCCTGTGCGTCGCCGTAAGAGTGCGCCTCAAGTGAGCAGATGCCCTCAACGCAATGGTCTACAGCGCGAATACCGGTTGAGAGCCAGAGCCACTCAGGTGTGTGGACTGTGACCGCCGGGTCCAGCACGACAGCTTGTGGGATGATGTCGGCGTGACGGATCAGTTCCTTGACTTTGGTGCGCTCGTCTGTAACACCCGAGATGCCACTGAACTCACCACCTGAAAGTGTCGTCGGTATCGAGATCTGGCGTACAGTTGGTGGATTGATGGCTGGTGGAACCGGAATACCATCCGAGCCGATCACCGTGCGCAGCCCATCGATGGCGTCAGCATCACGAATGTCGTTGGCGAGGCACAGTTGAACAGCTTTGGCGCCGTCCGTGATGGAGCCGCCGCCCAGGGTTACGATGAGATCTGCAGACGCGTTGCGCGCCATATCGGTTGCCGTGATGACGGCCGAACGTGGCGTGTGCGGCGGCATCGAATCAAAGACGCCAACGCACTTGTTGCCAAGCGCCGATTTGACCTTTTCGATCTCAGCGGTCGTCCGGTTCATGGTTCCGCTAACCATTAGGAACACGCGTTCGGCACCCAGCCGGGTGACGATATCACCAACCGCCTCGGCCGCAGGCTGGCCGAATGCGACTTCGTCCATTTTGCTGAAGGCAACGCGTCCTGATTTCGTCATTGGAACTCTCCCGACTCTGTTCTCTTAGTCTATCTGTTGTCAGTCGAAACCGACGAACTTTGCGACGTTGGCGAGTTCTTCGCGATCACTGACAAGCGTGTTCTCGATGGCGCTATCGTCGGCGTAGCCAAGGCTCATGCCGGAGACCAAAACCTGATCATCGGGAATGCCGAGGTGACGGAAAATCGGCTCCTGGAACTGGATCCATGCCGCTTGCGGGCAGGTGTGCAGACCAAAGCCGCGTGCCGCCAGCATGATTGTTTGCAGGTAGAGGCCGACATCCGCCCAGCTACCGCGACCCAGGTAGGCGTCAGTCGTGATGAACATGCCGACAGGCGCATCGAAGAACTTGAAGTTGCGGGCGCCTTGTGCGGCACTTGCCTCGCGATCGCCCTTCTGGATGCCGAGCAGGCCGTAGAGACCCCAGCCAACGCCACGGCGGCGGTCGCGATGGATGTCCTTCCATTGCGCCGGGTAGTAGTCGAATTCCTCGTACTTAGAAGCTTTGCCTTGCTTGGCTAAATCAAGCACATCGTTCTCGATGGCGTCGCGCGCGGCGCCTGTGCATACGTAAATGTGCCAGGGCTGTGTGTTTGTACCGCTGGGTGCGCGCTGGCAGATCTCAAGCAGCTCGACGAGTGTCTCTTTTGGAATCGGGTCGTTTTTAAAGGCACGAATTGACTTCCGTGACTTGATAGCTTCGAGAACGTCCATGTTTTAGTCCCTTGGGTTTGGTCCGGATCTGCAGTGGATCTTACGTGCCGGGAAATCTAGGCGGCTCGTGGCGCCGGGACAACGCGACACCGCACCCCAAAACCGGTTATCGTCAGCCGGATGGCGTCCGCTCGAAGCTCAGCCAGCGCGAAATGCACCGCAGACCTTGGTCTCGGTGGTTTGCCTGGGAATACAGGATGGCGGGGCGTGATCAGCACCGCTCTGAGATAAGATGTGGCGCCTTACACGCCCCGCACTTCGGGCCGGCAGTGGACGGGCTCTCTCTGGCACACTGCCCGACTTCGCAATGCGATCTTGCTCGCACTGCGGTCCTCTCCGATTTGGCCCCTGTCCGTCACCACCGCGTCGCCGACAGCATTCTCTGTCATTGGGCAACACCTTGGCCGACAGGAAGGACATCGCCGCAAGCAGGCCTGCGTTGCCACGTCTTGCGGGAACCGAACCCCATCCCTCGCAGTACGGGCGCCCCCGGAAGGCGATCCTGAGTGAGATGAGTGGCAAGGATGATACCGCGTGACGGAAGAGCGGGGACAAGTGGTGTTGGATCGATGACGCGACAGCACAGCCCAAAACCGGCTATCTTGATCCTGGTCGAGCGTTGCCGGCGCTATCGCGTGTTAGGGAGAGATTGTTATGGCAGGTCTACTCATCAAAGGTGGTCAGGTGTTTTCAGGTGCGGATCGAAGTTTCCGCCAGCGGGACGTGCTGATTGATGGTGGAAAGATCGCTCGTGTTGATCAGACCATCGAACCGGACCAGACCGTGGAAGTGATCGATGCTGCCGGCAAACTGGTCTCAGCCGGGTTGATCGATTTTCATATGCACGCGTTTCGCTATGGCCATTTCCTGAGCGTCGATACCGATGACGTTGCGCCGTCGTCCGGTACGACCACGTTCGTTGATGCTGGCAGTGCCGGCTCTCTGCATTTTCTCGCCTTTCGCGAATATGTCATCAAACCAGCTCGATCACGTATCCTGGCGTTTTTGAACATTTCCGCCATTGGGCAGACGACGGACGGCGTCACAGGGCTTGGCTTTCACGACTGCGATGACGAGCGTCTCCTGCACGTGGAGTCTGCCCGGGAGACAATCGAGAAGAACCGTGAATACATTGTCGGCGTGAAGGTGCGTGCCTACACGAACATTCCATCGATGCGCGCCATGGAGCGCGCGCGCGAGCTGGCCGACCTGGTGGGATTGCCGATCATGGTGCATACCGCGCCAGCACCACCGACCTTCGAAGAGGTGATTGCCTTCCTCAAACCAGGTGACATCATCACTCATCCCTATCATGGTGGTGCGACGACCACGCTGGATGCGGACAGCCAGGTGCTGCCGGAGTACTGGGCGGCACGGGAACGTGGCATTGAAGTGGATCTCGGCCTCGATCGGTTTCATGGGTTGCTGCCGATCATGCAGGCGTGCGTCGCGCAGGGTTACTATCCCGACTACATCAGCACGGATCTCACGACCACCAACCGTCACACAGTCGTCTTTGACATGCCCACGACCATGTCGAAGTTGATGGCTTGCGGCATGTCACTGGAAGAGGTCTTCGCGCGTTCGACCATCGACCCGGCGCGCAAGCTCGGCCTTGCCGATGAAATTGGTGAGTTGCGCGAGGGTGCGCCAGCAGACGTCGCGATCTTCGAGTTGGATGAAGGTGAGCATGTGTTTCACGACTACGAAGGCAACACGATCGCTGCGTCGCAACGGATTGTTGCTGAAAAGACGTTCAAAGACGGTGCATTGATGGTTGCGCCGGATCGTGAGACCGAGGTGCCGGAGTTCCTCAATATGGGCAACCCTTGGAAGAATTATTGATTGGTCGCTCTGATCGGTGCCTCGTTTTAGAACGTCATGCTACCTGTTGCGCCAGTGCAGCAGTCGACACCGGATTTGTCATTCTCATCCGAAAAGCGGTCCGCATTGCGCGAACGGCATAACACTCTTGACCGCCGATACGGCAGTTCTCTCCCGACGAATTCGTTCACTGATGGATCGGTCGGGATCTTGTTTATGAAGCTCATGGCTATTCTGCGCCAGATTGCCTTGCTGATGGCGCTAGTTGCGTTCGCAGCGGGTTCTTTACCGAGCACTGCGTCGGCCCAGACGAGCTGTAGTAACACACCCCTAACAAACGATTTCGTGGACACGCGACTGGTTCCAGATCTTGCGAGCGGTCTTTGTCAAATTGTGGATTCCTTTGTTGTTGACGACGATGAACAGTTAAGTATTGCTGTTTTCGCGCGGAGTCACAGTTTCGGTCTGTTCGCGGGTCGTGCGGTGTTCGCTCCCAAAATTGGTGATGTAATCGTCTCAGACAGCAGCTTCGATATTGATGGAATTCCAGCCACTTTCGCGGCGAATCCAGCTGTTTCAGATGTTCTCGATGTCGGGGCTCATACCGCCATTGGTACGGTGACGTTGGGCGGAACGTTCTATACAATTACGATGCAGTTCACCACTACTGAGGATGAAGTCACAGTTGAGTCTGTGGTGATAACGGGCGGTGCATTTGGCGGGGATGCCGCGGCAGCCTCAGTTGATGTTGCGACGCGACAATCATCAGCTAATAAGTCGGCTGGTGCCGCCTTCGGTCGTGCATCGAACGACACGCAGAAATTTGTCACGCAGACCCAGACCCAGAACCGACTACTCGATGAGCGTGCTGGATCAGACAACGATGGTGGTACTGGGACTTCCGTGGGGCTGGCTGAAGCCTATGGCAAAACAATTCGCCGTCCAAGGCAGAGCGCGGGGCAGACGGCGTGGCACTCCAAGGACTTGCTTAATCACTACCGCAGTCAGCACGCATCGGAACGGCGTGAAAAGGAACAGAGAGCGATTGTGGGGCTGCAGCAGCTCGGTGTGAATCCAACCGCTGAGATCGTCCAACCGACAACCGGACGGTCGAAATGGGACTTTTGGGCCGCCGGTGGACTGACGCGGGTGGATAGTTCGCGAACTGGCAACAGCTTCGACGGTGATCTGATATTTGCGCGTTCTGGTTTCGACTATCTTGTCACCAACTCATTCCTGGTCGGTGCTTTCGGCGGCTACGACAAGGCCGACGCGGAGTTTGCTAGTTTGCTGATTGACGTAGATAGCAGGGCGAAGATTGCCGGTGGTTATTTCGGCTACAAGATGACCCGTGCGATGACCGGGCTACCCGTCGACCTGGTCCTTGATGGTCAGGGCTCCTATGCCTGGATTGACTATGATGTTCATGATAACAGCGCGCTGACGGATGGTGATTTTGATGGCAAGCGGTTTGCGGGCAGCACCTTGAGATTGCCGCGCTGTCCGAGCGATTGCAAGAACACGGCCGTCAGACTGATGCTGCCAGCAAACCGCTTGCCATCAAAATCACCATCCGTCAGCGCGCTGTTATCATGAACATCATAGTCAATCCAGGCATAGGAGCCCTGACCATCAAGGACCAGGTCGACGGGTAGCCCGGTCATCGCACGGGT
>JBCDBQ010000395.1:0-7082 GCA_039183375.1 Pseudomonadota bacterium | reverse complement strand
CCGATCCGTTGCCGAAAGTGTCAAGACTGAAACCGCCAACAGCATCGCGCTGATCAAGTCTTCAACGAACGCGGCCATCTATCTCGCGATACTCAGCGCCATTGTAGCGTTTGGGATTGGTATCGCCGCCTCCGTCTCGACGGGATTGTCGCTGACGCGTCCGTTGGCGCGTGTTCAGCAGCGCATGAAGGATCTCATGGCCGGCGATGTCACCAGTGAGGTTCCCCATGTGGAACTGCCAAACGAGATTGGCGAGATGGCGCGCGCCGTTCAGGTGTTCCAGGCGACATCGATGGAACGGGCAGCACTTAATCGCGAGGCACAGTTGCTCTCCGAGCTCACCGAGTGGCTGCAGTCCTGCAAGTCGATGAAAGAGCTGTACGACATGGTGGCTGACTTTTTGAGCAAGCTGCTGCCGGATTGTCCGGGCTCGCTCTATATCTACGCGAATTCCCGCGATGTTCTTGAAGGTGTTGGCAGTTGGAACGGTGACCAAGCGGTTGCTGCGATGCACCCCGATGACTGTTGGGGACTGCGTCGTGGACGCACTTACACCTATGGCCAGAGCGAGTTCGATGTTCGTTGTTCGCACGTTGAGTCGGGCTCGGCTGCGCATTATTGCTGTATTCCGATCCTGGCACACGGTGAGACGATCGGCTTGCTTCATATCGATCTGTCAAAGGGTTGCGACGAGACCGCCAATGAAGCTTGCGGCAGTTCCATCGCAAACCAAAAGAAGCTAGCCTTGCTTTGTGCCGAGCAGATCAGCCTTGCAATTGCCAATGCGAAACTGCGTGATGAACTTCAGGATCAGTCGATCCGTGATGCCCTGACAGGTATGTACAATCGCCGGTATGCCTTAGAGACCTGCCGGCGTGAGTTTTCACGTGCGACACGCTCCCAGCAAAGCGTCAGCATCCTCTCGATTGATGTCGACCACTTCAAGAAGTTCAATGACAATCACGGCCATGATGCTGGCGATACAGTCTTGCGATCCGTTGCTGACTGTCTTGTGGACAGCTTCCGGGACGATGATGTTGCGAGCCGCTTTGGCGGTGAGGAGTTTGTCGTCATTCTGCCGAATGCTACGGCAGAGCAGGCGGAAATCCGCGCCGAGCAGGTCCGGGCCAGAATCGAAGCGATGCAGGTGCGGTATCTGGAAAACAATCTTCCGCGCGTGTCTGTATCGATCGGCGTGGCTGCTTTCCCGCAACACGGTAAGGACCCAACCGTCGTCCTGCGATCAGCGGATGAAGCATTGTACGGTGCCAAGGACGGTGGCCGGAATTGCGTCGTCGTTGCAGCCTCAGGCCAGACCGATACAAAAGCCAGTTCCAAATCTGTTGCCGCGCTTCAGGAAACGATCTCGGCCGAATTCCAAGACAACCGATCCGTAGTTTCAGCCTAACCGCGCACTCGTGCACGATTGCGGGCAAAAACCATTTTCTGGCCGGCCAGTTTCTCGTCGGATCCAACCCATGCGTAAGCGAGCAAACAGGGTTCGCGGTCAGCCACTGTGATGCGATGGTTTCGTCCTGGCGGATTGAAGATTAGCGAGCCGGGTGCGTAGACGCCGTCATCGTTTTCCGAAACAGATCCAGACAGGCAAAAGTAGCTTTCCGTAATGCCGTCATGGCTGTGGGCGGGATAAACGCACTTTGGTGCGAATAGGACTAATCCGAGAATGATATCGGGTGATACGACCGGGCCGTGTGGTCCGACGATTTCGGCATAGGCGAACTTATCGGTCAGATGCTTTGGTAGTCGCTCGTAGCCGTACATCCAGGACAGCTCACTGGTGATGCTCTCAATTGTTCTGATGACCGGAGCAGTGCGTTGCAGGCGACCTTGGTCGAGCGCGCGCTTGAGGTGAGCACATACTGGCTTGGTTGTTGGTAAGCCAATCTGCAATAGCGGGTTGGCCTCAATCGTTTTCGAAATGCGTTCACGCACGACGCGCTGATGCGATCTGATGCGCTGGCTGCCGCCGGCACTGGACCTTAGGTAGATATCGTAGAGCTCGCGCAGCAGATATAGCCAATCCGGGCCATCCCGCAGACGCATCGGCTTTTCGGTAGCAGTGATCTCGGCACCTGGATCAACGACATCCATTGCTGAGTTCCCTCGTTGTTGTGGCTCAAGCGTGACTACGTCAGGCACCTGTTAAAGCAAGTTTGCCTGCAGTCGCAAGACGAAGTTTTAGGCATCCTCAGAAATGAAAGCGGCTGTGCCGTTCTATGCTGAGACGGACGATCAGCCCTGCCGATCTGGTCCGTCAAATTGGCCAAGGCGACTTAAAGACCGAAATGGGCCTTCCATTGTTCGGTCCGATGCCGATCGCGCTCGTCGTACTGATCGATCGCCTCTTTTAGTCTGGTTTCGTCGGGCTGCTCACGGTCCTCGCCGATCTCGGTCAATTGCATCGTGTACCAGGCTGTGACGCCGCCTTCGGGCGGATTCTCAAACTTGGGAAACTGCGGGTTTTCTGTAGCCCCTGACTGCCACTTGTTCGGCAGGCTTGGATCAAGCACCAGCGCCCGGGCGAGACCAATCATATCAACCCCGTGTTGATCGATCGCATCTATACATTGCTGCAGGGTCTTGAAGCCACCCGTCACCATGAGAGGCTTCGTTGTCAGCTCTCTGGCGCGTCCGGCGAAGTTGACGAAGAATGGCCCACGTCCGGAACTGTCCGAGGCAGACTTGGCGCCTGGAAAGTATGTCCCGCCGCTAATGTCGATGAGATCGATACTGGATTTGTCCAGGGCTGCAACGACTTTGAGTGCGTCGTCCTCGTTGAATCCACCCTCGAGTTGATCCGTGGCGTTGAGCTTCACTGCGATGGGGAAGCCGGACCCGACGGCGCTTCGGACTGCGGCAATGACGTCGAGAAGTAGTCGCATTCGTGCTTCGATCGGGCCACCGAAATCGTCTTCGCGCTTGTTGAACAAAGGTGAGAGGAACTGGCTCAACAGAAAACCATGGGCGGCGTGGACCTGAACGCCGCCAAAGCCGATTTGCTTGGCCAACGCAGCCGTTCGCGCGAATTCAGCGGGAAGTGCCAGAATTTCATCACGCGACAGCTCACGACAGGTGAGACCTGGTATTTCAATAGCACTTGGCCCGCTGGGGTCGCTTGTTGGCGGATAGGCCATGGCACCTGCATGGCCGAGCTGTAGCCATAGTTGCGCATCGTTGGCGGCGCCGCGCTTCGCCAGGCTCTCAAAGCCATTGGGATCAGCCTTGGGGTGAAGAACCAGGTTGCCAGGCTTTTCAGCAACACGCGGGTTGCCCTGCACCTCACCAATGATTGAGAGCGCCAGACCGCCTTCCGCCCATCTCTCGTAGAGCCGGATCTGTGTCGCCGTTGGATGACCAGTGCCATCACTCAGTGAATCCGACATCGCGGACTTTGCGATCCGGTTCTTGAGGACGACACCGCAAGGCAATTCAATAGGGCGGAATAGTGAGGTGTGTTGTTCGTTTCTCATGGCGTCCAGTAGCACGATGTCTTTTGTCTTGTCTGCTTAGTCATTTTGCCCTCTGTGAGAATTATCTTCGGACTAAGCGGCTGTGCGTTTTCGTTGCTGGATGACCTATTTGCCACGTCCCGTGAACCAAAGGTGGCTATTCTGCGACCACCTATTGGGGGCTCCATCTCAAAAATTCTATAACTGGCGCCTTGTCGATCGATTGCTTTGACATGTGGAAACCTGATGACCGAACAAGTCGTGTACCAACAAACCAATGACACTCACCAGGAGCCGGTGCGTGTGCAGTTTGATCCTCCTCCTTTTCAGGAGTTGCTCGACCACATTGCAGAAATCGCGCGAAGCGCTGGCGCGACACTCTTTAGTTTTCTCACAATCTCACTTTACTTCGCCGTGGCACTTGCTGCGCACCGCGATGCGGATTTCTTCGCGGCGGGTGTTGGGACAAAACTGCCAGTATTGGGAATCGAGATTCCGACAGAGCTGTTCTTCCTGGGTGCACCGTTTTTCATTCTCGTCGTGTTTGTTTATCTGCAGGTCTATCTTGTTAAGCTATGGTTCGCACTGGCGGCTGCGCCAGAGATCATCCCGACAGGGGACTTTCCAAATCGTAGTCTCGATCAGGCGACCTATCCCTGGATCATTATTGATGCTGTGCTGCGATGGAAGCACAGCTTGTTTCGGCGCCCGCTAGGCTGGTTGGCCTCGCTCGGTGCGCTTCTCGTCGGATGGTTGCTGGCTCCGCTGCTTATCGGAGCGTTTTGGGTTCGTTCCATGCCCTATCATCATGAGGGTCTAACCATCGCCCTCGGCATTCTCTTCTGGATGTCAGTCGCTGTCGCCTGGGCTAGTCGCCGGCTTGCTTTAAGAGTTGTGGCTGGAAAGACTTACACAGCCGGGCTGTTCATGTGGGTCGTGGGTGCACCGCTCTTACTGCTTGTCATCGTGTTGAGCTGGTCGACAACAGAAGCGGGCTTGTGGTCCGGCGATGGCCGGGCGCGTTTGCCGGGGCATTGCAAGCCACACAGTCTGTTGGATGGGATCGACTGCCTGATCGCCGACTTTGCCAGAAATGGCGATAATGCACTTCTCGTCCCGGCGGCATTGTCGGGGGCGAGCCTGTCACAATTGCCGGACAACTATCTACCCCGGGATCTGGCCTATAAGGATTTTCGTCACGCGTTCATCGTTCGTCAGCGCGATGAATTCGGGCCGTCATGGCGCGAGCAGTTTCCGGAGGGCAAGTGGGAACCTGCGATGAAGCAGGAGTTCGATGCCCGCCGTGCCGCCCAGCATCGGTTGGTGATGCGGCGTGATTTGCAAGCGGCTGACCTCAGACGGGCGGATCTCTCGCGGTCAAATGTCATTGCGGCAAGTCTGGTCGGCGCCCGCCTTTCACGCGCCAATCTGCAGCTTGCCAATCTCGAAGGTGCGGACCTATCCAAAGCTGATCTGACATATGCGATCGTCAGCAACACGCAGCTTGCTTCCGCCACGCTTGAGGACGCAAGGCTCGTACGGGTCAACTTGTACCGGGCACGCATGCAGCGTGCACGCTTGAAGCGGGCTCAGTTAACCGGGAGCTTTCTCCGATCGGCAGACCTTACCGGTAGCGATCTCACGCAGGTCAAGGCTGAAAGCGCGAGCTTCCGTGAGGCCAAGCTTGATGGTGCCAAGCTCGCCGGTGTGAACCTGACAAAGGCACGTCTGGTGAGCGCGAGCTTTGTTCGTGCCGATCTCAGAACCGCGACAATGGCTGGTGCGGATATCTCAAAGGCCAATCTGACGGCTGCCAATATGCATTCGGTGGACCTGCGCGGTGCCACGTTGACCAATGCCCGATTGTCCGGAGCGAGACTCGAAGGCGCGCGCATTAACAACGCTGCGTTGTTTCGTGCTGATCTGAGCAGTGCCGACCTATCAGCTGCGAACTTGAAGGGCGCAAGCCTGGCCAGTGCGAACCTGTCCGATGTGAAAGGGTTGAAAGACTTGGCGGTCGTCTTCGGTGACAGTGTCGCTTTGAGCAGTCTGTCGGCGGATGTCGCGCAACCGGCAGCATGGGCCAATGTGCCTGGCTTCAAGGGCAAGGCTGTTCATAATCGCGCTTGGAAGGTGTGGCAGAAGGATCGCGGCTTCGGCACAGTGAAAAAGTGATCGCTTGTTCGACGAGCCCTGGATGATGCCCTCTATCTATGAGAGGCGGAAAGAGCGAGTTAGGTGTTCTCAGCTGATTGCCTGCGCACGTCTCGTGGTGACAGGCCATATTGCAGTTTGAAGGCGCGGCTCAAAGCTGCCGGGCTTTGGTAACCTGTCCGTAATGCAATTTCGGCAACTGGAATACGCGTATCATCCAGCAAGCGTCTTGCAGCGGCCAGACGCAGGTATTGGTAGACCTGACTGGGGGAGGCAGAGAACTCGCTTTTGAACCGTCTTTCGAGCTGTTTTTGGGTCGACGCGATGCGAGCTGCCAATTGACTGATCGCCATTGGCTCTTCGATTGTAGACTGCATCACCGATAACGCACGGGCCGTTTCCTTCGACCTGGACTTTTGGACAATTGATGCGCTTGTCACCGACGTACTGCGCAGCAGTAAGGCGCCGACGTCGAGGCTTAGCGATTGGCCTGCGGTTTCACCAATGAGGTAGTGCGCGAGATCGAACGCCGTTGAAGCTCCGCCGCTGGTTATGATGTTGCCGTCGACAACGTAGGGACGCGGAACATAGGTCGCCGTGTGAAACGTCTCGACAAACGCGTCGGCTACATCCCAGTGGATGGTGGCTTTGCGGCCATCCAGAAAACCTGCGCCTGCGAGTAGCCACGACGCCGTATCAAGTCCGGCAACGCGTTCCGCTTTTTGTACAGCTTTCCGAAGTTGAAGATGGATCGGTTTTGAGTTGAGGTCTCTAAAGCCGTAGCTTGAGAGAACAAAGAGGATCCCGTTGGGGCGTTGCATTGCGAGCTTGGCATCCGGCAGGATCCTGAGCCCACTGGATGATACAACCGCCTCACCGTCTAACGAGAGGATCTGCCAGTCGAAGACTTTTCGACGCGCCAGGTCGTTCGCAGCGCGAAACGGCTCCAGCAGGTTAGCCAGACAATAGTTTGAGAAGCGATCGAAAAGCAGGATATCTGCTGATACCGGCAAATGATCCGAAGTTGACCAGTGCTGCATTGTTCCGCTGGTTCCAGAAAATGAAACGAAACACGCCCTAGCGCTATCTTAGGCTTGTGGTCAACTACAACCACAGCTCGGAAGGAGCGTGGCAATTCACTGCTGAAACCACAAGCAACATTGTTGAGTTGTCATAGCAATCGCCTATCTTGCGAGTTGCAGTGAGGGAAAGACCGCGTTTGGCCGAAGGAGCCTTAGAGTGATCACAGAGCACGCGATCCGGAGCCCGCGACATACAACTTTCTTTCTGGCAGCGGGCGCAAAGGAAGGTACGCCCATCATCTTTGTCCATGGATGGCCGGAACTCTCCATCTCCTGGCGCGGGCAACTTCCTGTCTTCGCCGGTCTGGGCTTCAGAGCCATAGCGCCTGATATGCGCGGTTATGGGCGTTCGAGCGTTTATGCGACGCACGAGGCT
>JBCDBQ010000394.1:0-7104 GCA_039183375.1 Pseudomonadota bacterium | reverse complement strand
TTGCTGTCGGGATATGGCATGGGCCTCGCTGATCTGCGTGCCAGTCGAGAACAATCCATCGAAGCCGAACTCAACGCTGAAACCATGCGCCGGGTCGAGGACTATGGTTTTGATATGGTGCAATCGGCTGAGGACGAAGTTGTCGAACAGGGCGTTGCGAGTGATCAGGTTTCTACGATTACCTGGTTGCATCTGCGCTATGATGGGACAGATACGGCCTTGCCAGTGGTTCTCGATCAGCCAGAACTCATGCGGCGTGACTTTGAAGAGCAGCATCTGCAGCGCTTCGGTTTCATCTCGCCAGAGAAGAAGGTTTTTGCATCTGCCATCGAAGTTGAAGCCTCAGGTGGTGGAGCGGGTCTGGCCGAACCGGTTCTTGAGGCAACAGGTGGTACCATCCCGGAGCCAAAGGACCGTGCTCGCTTCTTCTCCAATCGTGAATGGCATGATGCTCCGGTTTATCTGCGCGAACAGTTGGCACCAGGTCATTGCGTGAGTGGTCCGGCTCTTGTGATTGAGCCAAATCAGACGGTCATTGTTGAGCCTGGCTGGGAGCTCCGCCTGACTGAACGGAATCATCTCCAATTGAAACGCGTTAGTAGCCGTGTACGAGAGGTTCTGGGGGCTGAGGCGGACCCAGTCCTGTTGGAAGTTTTCAATAATCTCTACATGTCGATTGCTGAACAGATGGGCGAGGCGCTGCGCAACACTGCCCAGTCCGTCAACATCAAGGAGCGGCTCGACTTCTCGTGTGCCGTGTTTGATTCCGATACTGATCTGGTCGCGAATGCACCGCATATGCCGGTGCACCTCGGCTCCATGGATAAGTCGGTTGAGACTATTGCCCGCGAACGCAAGGGACAGATGAAGCCGGGCGACAGCTATATGCTGAATGCGCCTTACAATGGCGGGACGCATCTACCAGATATTACGGTGATTACACCGGTATTCGATGATGCAGACAAAGACATACTGTTCTACGTCGCAAGTCGTGGCCACCATGAGGATATCGGAGGTCTGACGCCTGGCTCTGCTTCCCCGAGGGCAATCCATATCGACGAGGAAGGTGTCTATATCGACAACTTCAAACTCGTTGCGGAAGGTGTATTCCTGGAAGATGAAACGCACACGTTGCTAACGGGGGCGAAATATCCGGCACGTGTCCCGGCAAAGAATATCGCCGACCTCAAAGCACACGTGGCTGCCAACGCGAAAGGTGTGACCGAGCTCAAGAAAATGGTCGATCACTTCGGATTGGATGTGGTGCAGGCCTACATGCGCCATGTTCAGGACAATGCTGAAGAAAGTGTACGACGGCTGCTGTCGAAGTTGCCCGACGGCGAGTTTACCGTCCACACCGACCAGGGTTCCAAAGTCCAAGTTAAGATCAGTGTTGATCAGGCAGCCCGTTCGGCGACGGTGGACTTCACAGGTACGAGCTCTGTTCAATCCAACAACTTCAATGCTCCAATGCCGGTCACACGGGCGGCTACGCTCTATGTCTTCCGTGTCATGGTGGATGAGCCTATCCCAATGAATGCCGGTTGTTTGAAGCCGATCGAGTTGGTGATTCCTGCGAACTCAATGTTGGCACCGGAGTATCCGGCAGCGGTCATGTCCGGTAATGTTGAGACCAGCCAGATTGTGACGAACTGCTTGTTTGCAGCATTGAATGCCATGGGGCCAAGCCAGGGAACGATGAACAACCTGTTTTTCGGGGACGACATCTACCAGTATTACGAGACCATATGCTCCGGTTCGCCGGCAGGGCCAGGCTTCAACGGGACAAGCGCTGTGCATGTCCACATGACGAATACTCGTCTAACGGATCCAGAAATACTAGAGTTGCGCTACCCAGTTGTCCTGGAGGAATTTTCCGTGCGACGTGGCTCGGGTGGCAAGGGTAAGTGGTCTGCGGGCGATGGAATTTATCGTCGGATCCGTTTTATGCGTGAGATGGAACTGACCTTACTCACTAGTTACCGCGAGGTAGTGCCATATGGCCTGGACGGCGGCGAAGACGGCCAGATTGGTGAAAACTGGGTCCGCCGCAACTCCGGTGAGATGGAGCGCCTCAAAGGATGTGATGAGACGGTTCTTGCAGTTGGCGAAGCCGTTATTCTAAAAACCCCGACCGGTGGGGGTTTTGGGAAGCCATCGTAGCAGCCGTGCCAACCATGTTTTGAGGGCCGATCGCGCTTTGAGGTGAGCAATGTTTGATTTTTTGCGCCAGCGTTTGTCTGAAGAAGAGCAGGATCAGTACGACCGATATGATGGCCGCGCAGCGCTTGCCTGCCACTTTCTCATGTGGCCGCTCATCCTGGCTTTTGCATTCTATTATTCTGGATTGACGCGAACAGCGATGCTGTTCTTTGCCATTTCTGCCGTGGCGCTACCCATTATGTTGTTGATGGCGAGGCGTGCGCGTGCAATCCGCGAGTTGGCCGAAGAACGTTACGCAGCGATCATGAACGTCGACTATGACGAGGCAAAGAAGAACGACGAGAAGCAGTCATGATTTGGCTGCGACGTTTGTCTTGGTGCGTTATGTGGGCCGGGTTGTTGATTGCTGTTCTTAATCATCAGGATGTGCTGGCAGGCATGGGGGGGCTGAGCACGAGAGTCTTCACCGGGGCTGTTCTCGCAATCGCAATCGGCTTATTGGGCATCTACATCACGCGACGCCCGGGCGATAGTGGGTTCGGGTTTTGATGCAGCATCAGACATAAGACATCAGACTGGGGCGGGCGATATGATGTGCCCGCCGCGGTCTAGTCCAAGTCGCACTTAGGCAGGCGATGCTTCTGGCGATGGGCCGGATGAACTGCTGCTGCCGTTGTTATCAGACTGAGCAGCACTACTCTTGCGTTCAGTCATGAACTGTTCGAATTCAGCCTTGTCCTTTGCCATTCTCAGCTTGTCGAGGAAGCCCTTGAAATGCTCGGCTTCTTCTTCCAGGCGGCGCAAAGTCTCTTCACGGTACTCATCGAAGGCGTAGTTGCCTGTCGGCTGGTAAGCCTTTGCCGTCATGCCAAATTCCTGCATTTTTTCTTCCCACTTGCCAGCCATGCGTTGCTGCCAGCGATTTCTCATTCCTTTTTTTCCGCATCCCATACGTCCACTCCATATTAGATATCCAAGAATTGCGAGACCGATCGGCCAGAAGATTACGAAGCCAATCACCATGACGCCGATCCAGGCCGGTTGGCCCCAATTGTCCAGCCGCGCGACCATTTCTGACATTGCCTTCCCCTTTCACATGTTGATGCAAGCTTAATGTAAATGTTTATTACATTCACATATGTAGGGTGATCTTTGTGACCGTCAAGAGGTTTGATGGAGTTTTTGTGTGAAGCTGTCTGGGATTGCGGATGATTACAATTTTTGCGTGATGCGCGGACACAGGAATGTGACGGCTGTCAAAGACACGAACTCGCGAACTTCATTGAATTCCACGACATTCATTGCCGATCTATAGTCTCGACCATAGTTTTGCCAGTTTTGGACTGGGATGCGCATGGTAGCTGCCGCACAAAAAGGAAAATGAATGAGCGACATTGGCTTTATCGGACTTGGCAAGATGGGCGCCTGTATGGCGCGCCGTCTGATGTCAGCTGGCCTGTCTGTCGCTGTCGTCGCTCATAGAAACAGAAGCTCAATCGATACTCTTGTTGCGCAAGGGGCTGTGGAACACCGGTCGACAGTCGAGATGGTTGAGCATTGTCCAACCATTGTAACCTGTGTCAGCGATGCGTCTGCTGTTGAGACGATTGCTGCGGAAATCATTCCGCATCTGGGTAGCCATCATATGTGGATTGATGCGACCACGTCCGATCCTGAGGTGTCCCGCGAGATATGGCACCAGCTTGAGGCCAAGGGAGCGACGTTTGCTGATGCTCCAATCACTGGCGGACCACTACAGGCAGAGCGTGGTGAGCTTGCTTCATTGGTTGGTTGTCGACGCGAGAAGTTCAATCGCGTGAAAGCTGTTGTCACGCATTATTCCACAATCGTGCAGAGGTTTGGTGAACCAGGCACCGGGCATACCGCCAAGCTCTTGAACAACTTTGTTACACAATCGACCGGGACGCTTCTCGCGGAGGCTTATGCGAGAGCACGTCGTGCCGGAGTTGATTGGCGTGCACTCTACGATGTGATGTGGACCGGTGCAGCGCGATCAGGAACTTTGGAAAAGGTCGTCGGTCCTGCGCTTGATGGTCTTCCAGCTCAAAATCAGTTCTCGCTGATGCATGCCCGCAAGGACATTGCATATTATCGCCGTCTCTGTGAACGCATGGACGGACAGCCGAGCGAACTCGCGGAGGCGGCCTATGCGATGCTTGATCGTGCTATCGATCAAGGACTGGGTGAGGAGAACGTATCAGCTCTTCTCGAAGCAGACCTGTTGTCTCGTCGTGCGTCGTGAGACACAGCTTAACGGTCAAGCCATGGCCGATTAACGCTTCCGCAAAAGCGCCCGCGTATACTCAGCAGGAGTTGGATGGTTGCATAATGACTAACGTGCTGACCATTGCGGGACATGAGTTTATCGGATGCGTGCTTGGGCTGGCGGATGGGCGGTCGTTACCGTCGTATTATGGGCGTTGACCGCTTCGACTGTGCACGCAGAGACGACGTTCCGCCAACGTGCTGAATATTTTGATATCAGTGGCTATGTGAATTCCCGCAAAGAAATGTGGGATGCGATCCGTGACTGGGGTCCAAGCGGCACTGGTGGCAAGTTGATCGTGGGAACGGCTCAACCTCGTTTCGGATACTCCTATAAGTTCAAGAAGAAAGGTGGTCGCTGCTACGTCACGAATCTGAAAGTGACTGTTGGCGTGGTGCTAAGACTACCGCAATGGAATGCCAAGGGCTTTGCCAAGCCTGAACTGCAACGCTACTTCGATTGTGTACTTCGTACCGTAACTGTGCATGAAAAGCGCCATGGCCAAATCGCTTATGAGACGGGTCAGAGTATCGAACGCGCAATGATGTCAGACTTGGACGGCAGCAGCTGCAAAGGTCTCAAGCAACGCGCGAAATCAATCTTCCATCGCGTCATTGCGGAAGGCGGAGTTCGACAAACTGAGTTTGATCGTCGGGATTACGCGCGTCGTCGTTATCAACAGTGCAGCAATAGCGACGGCCCACAGGTTGATCTGAATGCCAATGCTTATCGGCGCAGTGTAGCTTCGAAGCGACCACCGACACGGCGCTTTGATGTTGATCCGCCGAAACGCAGGAGTCCGAAGCCGCGCAAGCAACAAAAGCCCGAGGTGGAAGAAAAGCAAGCAATCGACGTGCAGGCCTCGATCAAAACAGTTTCGTCGGCTTTGGGTGGCTTCCGCTTTGCTGCCTTGTTCGGCGCTCTTGTTTGTGCGGCGTTTGCCCTGTTTATGTGGTGGGCGGTACGTCACGAGCGCAAAAAGGAGTTCGGCCTTGCTGGCGTGGAGGCCGGTGGTGACATTGCCGTTGCGCGTGATGATTACGTGTCGCCGGTTGCAGGCAGACGACGTGCCCCTCCTTTGCAACGTCCGACGGCAGGGTTTGGTAAGCGCTCGCGACGTTAGATGCCTCGCTAACCTTCCATGACGCCAGCGACGGTGAAGCCGCCGTCGGCACAAAATACATGACCCGTCGTAAATGAACATTCATCGGAAGCAAGGAAGGCAGCGACGGCTGCAATCTCTTCGGGAAGACCATAACGTTGGATTGGTGAGCGAGCCATAACAGTATCTGGTGGAAACTCTCCTTTGGTAACCCGGGTTTTGGTGGCACCCGGTGCGACCGCGTTCACCAGTATATCATGCTCCGCAAGTTCGATGGCCATGGTCTGTGTGAGATTGACCAGTCCAGCTTTGCTGGCGCCATAGGCGGCGCGACCACGACCGCCAAAGATGCCGGAGTTGGACGCAACATGGACGATACGACCGCCGCCGCCTTGTGCAACCATTTGCCTTGCTGCTGCCTGACCACAATAGAAGGCACCATAGAGGTTAGTCTTGAGGACGCGCTCCCAGAGGTTATCGGTCATTTCAAGAAATGGTTCGCGATCTGTAATGCCAGCGTTTGAAACCTGAATGTCCAAGCGTCCCCATGTGCTCACAGCCAGCTCGCACATCGCGTCTACCTCAGCGCGGTCGCTGACATTGGCAGCGGTGGCTTCTGCAACGCCGTTGGCTGATCGAATATCGTCAACGGTGTTCTGCGCAGCCGTCAAATCAATATCTGCTACGAGGACTTTTGAACCCTCGCTTGCGAGGCGTTTCGCAATCGCTTGACCAATGCCGTGCGCGCCGCCCGTAACGATCGCGACTTTGTCCTGCAGTCGTTCTGCCATATTGGATACCTGTTCGTGGTGAAGTGCTAGTCTTCCGGATGGATCACTGGGGTTTGCGTTCGTCAAGGAACTCTTTGACGAAGATTGGCGCTACCTTTTCAATGGCTGAAAGAGAATAACCACCTTCTTGGACGATGACTGTGGGTAGCGGTATCTCGCCATAGATCCGGCCGAGTCGGCGGTAGGCATCTGTGGTGACATTCAATCGAGATAATGGATCATCGCGATGGGCATCCCAACCGGCGGATAAAACGAGGGCTTCTACTTCGCTTGCGAGTGTTGCAACAATGAGCTGCTGATTGGCCTCAATGAACTCTTCATCTGAAGCACCCTGCGGGACAGGTATGTTGAGATTGAATTTGTCCCCCTCACCGAAGCCCGTCTCATCAGCATAACCGAAGTAGAAGGGGTAATACTCGCGCGGATCAGTGTGCGTTGACGCGTAAAATACATCGGATCTGCGGTAGAAAATGGCCTGCGTACCGTCACCATGGTGCGTATCAAAATCGATGATGCCGACACGGTTATAGCGCTTCAGAAGTTCTTCCGCTGCAATCGCTGCATTGTTCAAAAAACAAAAGCCGGATGCGCGGTCATGATAGGCATGGTGTCCCGGTGGGCGGCAAAGAGCGAATGCCTCGTCTTCGCCTTGTGCAACTGCTTGAGCTGCAGAGACGGCAGTTTGCGCACTCGCATAAACAGCCTGCCAGGTGCCCTCGCCAAGGGCGCAGGCCATGTCTCCCATATACCAGCCAGCTTGA
>JBCDBQ010000393.1:0-7115 GCA_039183375.1 Pseudomonadota bacterium | reverse complement strand
GCATTGAACGCCGCATAGTATTGCTCGATGAGTGATTTCACATCGTCCGCCATAAGCACTTCATACCCTTGATACATCCGCTTCCAGCATCTAAATCCGTCCCGCAACAGCCACTAGTCGAGCTTGCCCTGTGTGTGACAGAATTCCAGTGCAAGGCACGTAAGCCAAGGCAACGAACAGATCAAGCAGTCGTATCATCCATCCCATACCAATCTTGGGCGGTAAGGTGCGCCAACCCGAGCAGTTACAGCGACCATGACGCGCATCAATACCGTCTTTGCCACCAAAATCTACCAGACGAACATCAGTGGCCGCGGCAGCAAGAAGCTCAACGAAGACCTCAAGCGGGCCGCCGTGGCTCTCGCTGAAGATGACATGGCAGGGCAGAATTGGTCAGAAGAGAATAACTATGGCGGTTACACGTCATATGCGTCATTGAACGATCTGACCTGGCGGATGCCTGAATTCGCGCAGCTCGAGCCACACTTGATTGAACACGCAAACGAATTTGCCCGATCAATTCAGCTCAAATTGAGCAATTCTAGCCTTATCCTAGACAGCATCTGGGTCAATATTCTTGAGCCTGGTGGCTCTCACACCGCTCATATTCACCCCAATTCAGTGATCAGCGGAACCTATTACGTTGATATTTATGGCGATTCCAGTGCAATACGGTTCGAGGACCCGCGCCTTGCGATGATGATGGCTGCACCGCCTCGCCTTGCCAATGCCGCTATGGACAACCGTACCTTCATCGACATAAAGCCGAAGACCGGCATGCTTCTATTGTGGGAGAGCTGGTTGCGCCATGAAGTCCCGGTGAATCTGTCGAATAACGACCGGATATCAATAAGCTTTAACTTGAGCTTGCAGGCAGATCCCGCCTGATAGATCGCCAAGCCCGACAACTGTCATAATTTAATTATGTGCCGATCACGTTTTATCGATTGTCGAGTTTCTGAGCCCGGCATTTTAACCCAAAAGATTAGTATCCCTGCACAAGTTTCACAAAGGCGATTCAAGATAAAACTCTGATTCCAAAAAGGATTAACCTTGCGGAACAATGGTAACTGATTGTTGCGCGATGTAAAATTAAGTGATTTCAATTCTTTACGACTTTCGGATGCTTCACCTTGTCACCTTTTGCGCTGCGACATATGACTCTAAACGGCCATGCTTTGAGTGGCGTCAGGAGAAAATAAATGAGCAGCAACGACGCGTTTGGCAGTTCTGGACAACATAATGAGAACGCCAACCCAGAGCTCAATACCAAGTCAGTCGAGCAGGCTGACACAGGAGAAGATTCTGGTTTGCGCAAGGCCGCTTTGTCAGCCATTCGCAATTGGTATGGCTCTGACGAAGATAAGGCTAACGCAGCTAAGGCAAAATCGGCGTTTAAGAAGCCGAGTTTCGCCGACCTGCCCTCTTACCAAGCAATTCAGAAGCAACGCAGCCTCGGCAGCCTGTTCGGAGTAGAAGACCCGTTCTACCGCGTTCACGGCAAAGTCGAAGGCGCCAACAGCTTCATCGAAGACGTCCCTCACGTAAACTTCGCATCGTATGATTATGCCGGCCTCAACCAACATCCCAGTGTTGCCGCAGCCGCAAAGACCGCAATCGATGATTTCCGGACATCCGTTTCGGCAAGCCGGATTGTAGCAGGCGAGCGTCCTGTACACCGCGAGCTGGAGGAGGCGATCGCAAAGTTTTACGACGCCGAAGATGCGATCGCCTACGTCAGTGGTCACGCTACTAACGTATCGACCGTTGCAACAATCGTGGGACCACAGGATGCCATCTTCCATGACGAGCTGATGCACAACAGCGGTCTGGTTGGCTCCAAGCTCTCCGGCGCAAAAACGTTCAGCTTCCGTCACAACAACATGGAAGCTCTGGAGCGTCTGCTGGAAGAAAACCGCGGCAACTACCGTAATGCCCTGATCATGGTTGAAGGGCTCTATTCGATGGATGGCGACCTGCCGGATCTCCCAAAGCTGGTCGAGCTAAAGGAGAAGTATGGCGCTTGGCTGATGGTCGACGAAGCCCACTCGTTGGGCGTTCTCGGTGAGACTGGCCGTGGCATTGCCGAGCATTTCGGCACGGATTTCAAATCAGTCGACGTCTGGATGGGCACGCTGAGTAAGACGCTTGCATCGTGCGGCGGCTACATCGCCGGATCCAAGGAACTCATCGAAGTCCTGAAATTCAATGCCCCAGGTTTCGTTTACTCGGTTGGTATGCCACCTTCCGCTGCAGCTGCAGCCAAAGCCGCTCTCGATGCCTTGGTCGCTGAACCCGAGCGGGTTCAGAAATTGCAGCAAAATGGCAAGCTGTTCCTCTCTGAGGCCAAGGAAGTCGGTCTTGATACCGGGACGAGCGAAGGCTATGCGGTCGTCTCCATTATGATTGGCGACATTCTGCGAGCCGTGAAACTGAGCGAGCGCCTGCTGGAACAGGGCATCAACGCCTTGCCGATTGTGTACCCGGCTGTGCCAATGAAGGCGGCTCGGATTCGCTTCTTCATCACGTCCCACCACGAGCCCGAAGATATCAAACGCGCGGTGGCATTGACCCAACAAGAACTGAGCGTCAGCACCTGGTGGAAGGACAAAATGGTCGGTGTGGTTTCATCGCTTTCCACACGCTAAGACCAGCATACAGCTAGCAATGTCGCCGACTCTAGCGGGTCGGCGACCACGAAACTCGGTATTCCCAAGTATTCATCGACGCAGCAGCTTGAAACTCGACGCAATCGGGTGTAATTCCCTGTCTCTTCGTTGGGGTGTAGCCAAGCGGTAAGGCAGCGGTTTTTGGTACCGCCATGCGCAGGTTCGAATCCTGCCACCCCAGCCACTTCTCTGACATGTCCCAGAAACGGCAACTCAACCTGCACCCCGGGCAATGAGCTGCGGCTTCTATTACGGGTCGAGGGCAACCACCGCGAAGCTACGCCGTCAGCAGCCCCAAGCGCCTGTGAACCTGACCGGCAGATGATGACTGCCCAAGTAAGGTCCCGATGATTTCAAGACCGCCTTTCAAGGCCCGATTGAAATCAAGATGAGCGGTCCGACCCGAACCGTCACGACCTGTTCGCTGTGGTAGAGCGACTGGCAGATGGATAAACCCGCACTGGCCGTCCGCCCTCAAGACACGCATCAGCTCAATGGAATGATACAGCAGCGCATTGCACAGATACGCTCCTGCATCGTGCGAAACGACTGCCGGCACGCCGGCCTTGCGCATTCGGGCAACCAGCCGGCCAACCGGCACTGTCGCACTGAGTTCCTTCGCACCACCGGGTAGGAGATACTCGATTTCCGGCGTCACTCCAGCGGCATCGGGCCGTCCGCTACAATTCTTGGCCGTTGTCTCAACAACGATCGTCTTGGCCAGGTGCGAAACCCCAAAATGGAGCGCAATGGATGGCTTGTGCTGATAGTAAAGCTCTTCGAGTTGTAACGGCGCATCTTGCCAAACTGTCGGCAGGCAAGCAGCCTTGAACTCGGCCTGCCGAAAGCACCGCTGAGCCGCGTCGGCCAGCGCCTCGGCAAAAGCACCCGAAATATTGTGCGGCACACCCGGAAATGGTCCAAACCCGGTAAGTAAAATAGTCGACTTCGCCAAGCTCATACGCTTGTTCCATCAACGGCTGCAAGGATAGCATCAACGGCAACCGACGGTGCGAGCTCACCGCATTGGACACGTTGCTCGGCGTCGGCCATGACATCAGCAACCGCTCCGTCACCAGTGATCCGTTCCATCAATCGTTCCGTCAGCATATCTTTCATCCATCGCACGGACTGGAGTGACCGTCTTTGTTGCAACTCACCCGTCGCTGTCAGGCGCTGATTATGTGCATCGATTTTCGACCATAGAACGTCGAGACCAACATTGTCGCGGCCGGAGATTGTGACAACAGGTGGCTGCCAATTGGGCGATGTTGGCGTGAGGAGCGCAAGCGCGTTTCGATAGTCTGCAGCCGAGCGCTCGGCGAGACGAACTTTATCGCCGTCTGCCTTGTTGATGGCAATCATGTCGGCAATTTCAACGATCCCCTTTTTTATGCCCTGCAGCTCATCACCGCCGCCTGGTAAGAGCAAAACAAGAAAGAAATCGACCATGTCGGCAACTGCGACCTCGGACTGCCCGACACCTACGGTCTCAACTATAATAATATCATAACCTGCAGCCTCTACTAGCAGAAGCGTTTCACGGGTTTTTCTAGTTACGCCACCAAGAGTCCCAGAGGTCGGAGAAGGTCGCACAAAACCGTTTGGATCCGATGCCAGATGCGTCATCCGCGTCTTATCGCCGAGAATTGATCCTCCTGTGCGCTTCGATGTCGGGTCCACCGCCAGAACGGCAATGCGGTGGCCATCTGAGATGAGGTTGCGTCCGAACTGATCAATTGTCGTCGACTTTCCAACACCGGGCACGCCAGTAACACCAATGCGATGCGCTTTACCGGTATGTGGCATCAGTCTCTGCAACAATGCGCGCGCACTTTCCTGATGATCTCTGCGCGTACTTTCGACCAGCGTGATGGCGCGCGCCAAAAGCGCCCGGTCACCGTTTAAGATACCATTGGCAATCACTTCAATGTCCGGTGCTGTATCGCCAGATCTCATTGTTTGCAGCTCACCATTCCAGCAAGAGGCTACCGTCGCAGATTGTCAGTCGGCAATCCAGCACGGATATTCATCTTTCACATCAAGCACATCTGACAAATCGCCGTCCGTGCCTGATAGTTCTAACGCAGTAGCGCAGAAGAAACATTCAGTCAGCTCAATACCTTTTGCTCGCACGACTGATTTGGCTTGGACGCAACACTCCTCCGATGGCACTTGTGCGCCTCACCAGCTTGCTCCTTGCAGGTCCGGGGGGACAGAAGTAGGGTCCCGTCAAATGAGGGCAGAAGGTCGTCACTAGACTTGATTTAGGGGCATAACGGATGAATGAGTTTCTATCACAATTCAACATGGCAACGGTCATAGCGGCCGTTGTTGTCATCGTAATCGCACCTTGGTTGATCTCACGCATCGCACGCCAGGGAACGGCAACAGCTGTCACTCTCTTTGGCTTGATCGCCGTAGGAGTCGTAGCTGCGGCAGTCGTTCACACATCTCAAACAGATAAAAAACCTAGCAAAGAAATAGCAGACGACAAATCGGCGAAACCCGGTGCGGGAAGCATCGAGCCGCCACGCAAGGAAGCGTCCGCTCCAACGGATCGAGCCCCGACCTCGCGCAGCATCACGGAGCGTCGTGAAGAAGCCCAATCTCAACCTGCTGAAAACTCGCGGTCAGTCACTCCGCGCTCCGCGGCGTCGGACAACGAACTATGGGATGTCGTTCCTGTGTTCTACGGAACCGACCGCGCCCGCAAAGATGCTGAAAAGCGTATCGGATATAGTGAGGAACGAGGTCGCCGCTTGGAGGTAGGTCGGGCACTAGTGACAGTGCCGAAGATCCATAAAGTCCCGAACATCGAGCGCCCATGGGTCTACAAGTTACCAATCATTGGCGTGACCATTTTTTCCGAGAAAGAAGATCCAGCGAAACACTTCACACTGCGCGATCTCAAAAACCTTTCAGAGGACGAGTTCGCTCGGTTAGCAAAAATCCGCATTGACGGTGCCAAGAATTTTGTCGGCCAAGCGCTTGTCTTCGTGCACGGTTTCAACACTACATTTGACTACGCATTATACCGGGCAGCTCAGCTTTCATATGATCTGAAGTACGATTCTGGATCCTTCGTTTACTCCTGGCCATCCAACGGCTCAATCTCGCCTCGCGACTATACGAATGACCGCGAGTCGGCAGAGCAGGCGGAACAATACCTCAAAAAGTATCTAAAGCTTGTTGCGACGCGCTCTGGTGCCAAGTCCCTGACTATCATAGCGCACAGTATGGGCAACGAAGTGCTGCTGCCGGTACTCGAGTCCCTACGACGCGACGGCAACTTCAACATCAAGATCTCACAGCTCATCTTTGCGGCACCAGATGTCGACAGAGATACCTTCGCTGGTATTGCCAAACAGATCGCTGGCATGTCCGACGGTATGACGCTTTATGCTGCAAACAATGACCGAGCCCTGATGGTATCAGAAAGCATTTGGCGTGGACCGAGAGCGGGCAGCATCCCGCCGGACCTACCACCCGTCGTCCTGCCTGGCATCGACACGATCGACGTTTCCGCTACGGAGACGCAGTATTTCACCCTTGGCCACTCAGGTTATGCCGAGAAGAAAGAGCTGCTGGAAGACATTCGATCGTTGCTCTCGAAGGGGTATCAGGCACCCAAAGACCGCATACCGACACTTGAGCCGGTACAAACGCCGGCAGGCACGTACTGGAAGTTCCCGTAAGGCCATCGACAGACCGACCGGGTTAACACAACGTTAAGCCTCGTCCCAATATGATACGGGCTCAGACCGATGGGACGAGGACGCAACGTGATAGCCCGATTTTGCGCCATTTCTGCGCTGGCACTCTGTGCTGGTTCATTCATTGAAGAGGCACGCTCTGAACAACTCTTCGTCTGTGACGGCGGCAAAGCAATGCGCATTGCTGACGACCAGCTGGAATTTGCGAAACGGACCAATCCTTGTGTGGCCCGTCACTATGGTTTGAAAATTGAAGACAAAGCATCCAAAGCCGCCAGGAAGGTTTTTCGGCCCGTCATCCGGCCACCCGAAAGAACAACAACAACAACGACCGACATCCAGCTTCCAGTCCGCAAACCAAAGTTAGCGACAGTCCTCAAGACGCTTCCATCGCCTCAGACGAAAGAGAACAGGTCTGCTACGAACCTCCATGCGAAGACATCCGTCACTGACTTCCGGAAGGTGCGGATCATCAACGCTGCGCCAAAATCTGCAAAATGGTTCAACCACGATCGCTAAGCGCATCCGTTACAAACTCACCCACCGCTTTTTCCGATAGATCTGGCAACGGCTTTCCAGCCATTGAGCTAGGAAAGTTGCAAGATGCTCTGCCGTTGGTCAAACTGACCAACGCGGCGTGACAGTCATAAGTCTACCGTGCGCAAACTCGAGACCAACAGTCTGTCCTACAATGGAGCCCAGCCATGACGACGGAGACCGTAAACCTCTC
>JBCDBQ010000392.1:0-7130 GCA_039183375.1 Pseudomonadota bacterium | reverse complement strand
TGGACCGCTGGGTGCGACCTCGCCACGTTCCCAACGCGAGATTGTCTTCTGCGAGACACCGGTCATTTCCGACAGCATTGATTGGGAAAGGGAGAACTTGATGCGAAGCTGTTTGACCAGTTCTGGCCAATTGTTTTTCATCGGGCATTCCAGTTGTTGCTGGACATCGCCATGAGCCGATGTCGAGGCTTAATTTCGGACATCAAAGTCGTCAGTTGCAATAGGAAAAGCGTTCTTGCAATCTTAAAAGGAGTTTCGTGTTGCCGCTCAGTTCGGTTGGTATTCGTGGTTATCGTTCCGTTCGACACCTGACAATGCCGATAGAAGCGTGCTCGGTGTTTGTCGGCGCGAATGGTGTTGGTAAGACGAACCTTTACAACGCTCTGGCGAAGCTGCGCGCGTCAGCGGAAGGTAGAATTGCCCACTCGGTTGCCCAAGAAGGTGGTATTGAGTCCGTGTTTTGGGCCGGTGTGAGGCAGAAGGGCCGGCCGGCGCGCATTGCCTTGCGGGCGGAATTTGGCGAGCTGGAGTTCGGCGGCTCGGCTGGCGCTGGCTACACCTATGAGATCGAACTTGGTTTGCCGCGACCGACAGATGCGGCCTTCAGTATCGAGCCTTTGGTCAAGGTCGAGCGACTAACCAGCAGTCATCGCCAGAAGCCGGTCGTGATGATGGAGCGGAAGGGGCCGGCTGTCACGCTGCGAGATGAGAACGGTAAGCGTATCACCTATGGCGACGCCGTGCTTGCATCTGAGACCGCGCTCGCAGCGTTTCGTGATGCAGTGCGCTATCCCGAGTTGGAAGCCGTCCGTCGCGAAATGCTTGACTGGCGCTTCTATCATGACTTTCGCACGGACGCCGGCTCTCCCATTCGTGGCGCCTGTAACGCGATTACGACACCGACTTTGTCACCCGATGGTCATGATCTGGCAGCCGTCCTTGCGACGCTGTTTCAGATCCGGCAGGACACATCTGAAATCGACGCAGCCATCGATGATGCGTTTCCTGGTGCCATGCTCTGGGCTGGTGATATCGGCAGTTCATGTCGCTTCGAACTAACGTTTCCAGACATGCCGAGGCCGTTTCAACCGCACGAGCTATCGGACGGAACGCTCAAGTACCTCTGTCTATTGGGAGCGCTCATGGGATACCGGCTGCCAGCGCTCGTCGCGATCAACGAACCGGAAGCCAGCTTGCATCCTGATTTACTTGAACCATTGGCCAGGCTTATTGCGCGCTCAGCCTATCGTACTCAGATCTGGATCGTCACGCATTCGGAAGTTCTGTCATCGGCTTTAGAGACGGAGCTTGGCGCTCGTGTGCGACGCGTTGTGAAGACCGATGGTGCGACGGAGATTGAAGGGTTGACGCTGGCTGGCGATTGGCGCGACCGGGACTGAGGCAGTCGAAACAATCAAACTGAGACATGCAGGGGGGCCTTTTCGAACTTCGAGCCGAAAGGAAAACGGTGACTGTGGCTTGTTTCAGAATGATCGTTCTGTTATTAAGGTATATGCCGAGACCCCGCAGCTACTCCCGTCCGCAAGTGATCAGCTCCGCCATGGAGCAGTTCTGGTTCTTCGGTTTCGAGGCCACATCGATGGATGATCTCGTCCGTGTGACGGGGGTGAGTAGGCACGGGCTCTATACCGAGTTCGACGGAAAGGAGGCTCTGTTCGAAGTCTGCCTTGAGGCGTACAGCGACGCCATTGTGACGCCGGCCTTTCAGCAGGTTGAGGCCCGGGGTGCAACGCTAGACGATGTCGAATCCTATTTCCTTCAGCAGATCGTGCTCGCTGACAGTTTTGGCTTGCCGGGTCCCGGCTGTCTTATGGCGAATACAATGACGGAAGTTGCGCCCCATAAAGCGCCGGCTCAAGCCCTCGTTTCTCGCCATAATGATCGACTGAGAGTGGGCTTCGAGAATGCCGTACGGGGTACGGAGCGCTTGTCGGGCAAGCGTGCGTCGCGCGGTGCGGTTCGCGATTGTGCCGACCTCCTTGTCATCTTTACGAACGGTCTCTGGTCGGTCTCCAGGACAATCGATGATGCGCGCGTGCTGCGAAGGTCCGCCCGTGCGTTTGTGGAAACCATCTCTTCAAGGATAGCAGCATGACAACCTCCAACGTTGCGTCAGGTGTCGGATCATCGTTATTGGGGAACAAGGCGTTTTGGCTGGCCGTGCTGGCCAACACGGTTTGGATCAACGCGTCGGAAATCTTCCGCTATTTCGTCTTTGTCATGCCGATGATGCGTGATGCATTTTCCGGTATCGACAACATTGCGCCAATGAACATTGCAGTGTTTCTGAGTTGGGGCGTCTGGGACACCATTCTTGTTCTGGTCGTAACGCTAAGTGTTTGGGTGGTCATCGACAGGTTTGGATCAGGTATTCGCGCGGTGCTGGGTGCAGCAACCGGTCTGTGGCTTGGGATATTCGCGATACTCTGGCTCGGCTTGTTCAATATGAACCTTGCCACCGTTGGTATTGTACTTGTGGCATTGCCGTTAGCATGGATCGAGATGGTTGTTGCGGCGTTGATTGTGCGGCAGTTTTGGAATCGCGCGTGACGGATTATGCCTCGGCTGTGCATTCCTCGTTCTGGAAGCGGTATCAGTGGGACTAGGCGCTGGTTGTGACTGCCGTTGCCAGTTGGTCCGTTGATCCTGCGCTCAATTCGAAGCCGCTGAACTTCGGCATTAGCTCGAGCAGATGGCCCGTATACTCATGCGCGGGATTGGTGAACAGCTTCTCGGTTTCGGCGACTTCGAGAAGCTGGCCATGACGCATAACACCGACGCGGTCACACATCTGCCTGATCACCGGCAGGTCGTGACTGATGAACAGCATCGTTAAGTTCAATTCTTCCTGCAGATCTTTGAGCAGGTTCAGGATCTGCGCCTGGATAGAAACATCCAGTGCGGATGTCGGTTCATCACAAATGAGGAAGCGCGGCTGAGTCGCAAGTGCGCGTGCAATTGAAATGCGTTGTCGCTGACCGCCGGAGAATTCATGCGGAAATTTCATCGCGGCCTGCGCACCGAGCCCAACGATATCCAAAAGATCGTCCACGATCTTTCCGGCGTCACTCCGCGTTGATGCCAGTTTGTGGAACATGATTGGCTCGGCAATGATATCGCGCACGCGCATCCGACCGTTGAGCGATGAGAACGGATCCTGAAAGACCATCTGCATCTGCCGCCGCCAAGGTGCGGCTTCTCGGCGTGAGCGCAGTGCTGTCAGATCCTGACCGGCAAACGTGATCTTGCCACCGGTTGGCGGGTATATGCCGGTGATCATGCGCGCAACAGTGGACTTGCCAGAGCCGCTTTCGCCGACTAGTCCGAAAACCTCTCCGGTGCCAATTGAGAAATTGATACTGCGAACCGCTTCAAGATAACGGCGCTTGCTTGGAAAGATCGAGTGGCGTGTGATGAAGCGCATTGACAGATCGTTGACCGCAACCAGATCCGCGTGCTGCTTGCCAAAATCGCGTGATTGTCCAAGCCAGTGCGACCCCAGATCAAGGCCTTCAGGGCGCTCCTGGGCGTCCTCGATGTAAGTGACTAGTGGAAATCGTTCAACGCGCCGATCAGGGCGCGGCACCGCCGAAATCAGGCTTTGCGTATAATCGTGTTCTGGAGCGGTGATGATCTGTGACGTCGTGCCGGTTTCCACGACGCGACCGCGATACATAACGGCCACGCGATCGGCGGTTTCAGCAATGACGCCCATATCGTGCGTGATCAGGATCATGCCGACGTTGCGCTCGCGGCAAAGACCCTTCATGAGTTCGAGAATTTGGGCTTGAACCGAGACATCCAACGCGGTTGTTGGCTCGTCCGCGATAATGAGTTTGGGCTCAGCGCATAGGGCGAGGGCTATGACGACCCGCTGGCGCATGCCGCCGGAAAACTGGTGCGGATACTCTTTGATGCGCGAAGCCGGATCTGGAATTCCGACAGCGTCCAGTAGCTCGACTGCGCGTTGTTGTGCCTGCTCGATGGATAGCGGCAGATGCAGCAGGATCGTGTCGAGAAGCTGCGTTTCGATCGTTTGCAGTGGGTCGAGGGATGTCAGAGGATCCTGAAAGATCATGCCGATCTCGCCACCACGGATGAGACGCTTCTCGCTGTCCGAGAGATTGTCGATCCTCTCGCCCTGCAAGTAAATCTCACCGCCTGTCAGTTCGCCAGGTGGCTCAAGTAGGCCGATAATGGCATTTCCGATGGTCGATTTGCCTGCTCCGGATTCGCCGACGATGCCGAGTATTTCACCGGGACTAAGCGTTAGCGAGAGCTCTTTCACGGCGACAACGTGGCCACGCCTCGAAGGGAACTCAACCCGCATTTTCCGAATGTCGAGAAGTTCCATGTTGTGACTACCTCAATTTCGGATTGAGGGCGTCGCGCAACCAGTCGCCCAAGAGGTTGATTGCGAGCACTAGTAAGACCAGTGCAACGCCGGGGAAGATCGTGATCCACCATTCGCCTGAGAACAGGAAGTCGTTGCCAATTCGAATAAGCGTGCCCAGCGATGGTGTCGTTGGCGGAACGCCGACGCCGAGGAAGGACAGCGTTGCCTCGGTAATGATCGCGATGGCGAGATGGATCGTTGCAATGACGAGGACCGGTCCGGTCACGTTCGGCAGAACATGACGCCAGAGAATGACGCCTGGCCCGAGACCAATGACACGGGCGGCCTGCACATACTCCTTGTTCTTCTCAACGAGCGTCGAACCGCGCACTGTGCGTGCATACTGCACCCAACCAGAGACCCCGATGGCGAAGATCAGGACGTAGAATGCCATGTCCTCGTGCATGTCTCGCGGAAAGATGCCGCGCGCGACACCATCAATGAGCAGCGCGATCAGAATTGCCGGGAACGACAACTGGACATCAGCAACACGCATGATGAAGTCGTCCAGACGGCCGCCGACATAACCACTGATCAAGCCGAGGCCGACGCCGAGAACCATCGAGAATATGACGGAGGCGAATCCGACGAACAAAGAGATGCGGGCGCCGTAAATGATCGTCGAGAAGACATCACGACCCTGGTCGTCGGTACCAAGTAGAAATCGTGAATCGCCCTCGGCCAACCATACCGGTGGCAGGCTTGCGTCGAGAATGTCGATCGACGCCAGATCGAATGGGTTATGCGGTGCGACCAGCGGCGCAAAGATTGCGATGAAGAAGAAGAAGACAGTCATGATGGCTGCGCCAACCACAACCCATGACGAGGTGAAGCTTGCCCAGATGTCGCTGTCGCGTAGCCGTTGCAGGCGGCCCTTGGCTTCGGTTTCTTGAGAGTCAGTTTGTGCCATGATCGTCTAGTGCCCCGCCCGATCCACACGCAACCTGGGGTCGACGACAAAGTAGAGAACGTCAACAACCAAGTTGATGACGACGAACAGAAACGCGATCATGACGAGGTATGCGGCCATGATCGGGATGTCCACTTCACCGATGGCTTGCACGAACATCAAGCCCATTCCAGGCCACTGAAACACACTCTCGGTGATAATCGCGAAGGCAATGATGGAGCCAAGCTGTAAACCGGTAATGGTGATCACAGGTACCAGCGTGTTTTTCAGTGCCATCTTGAAATGTACATGGCGGTCTGAGAGGCCACGGGCTCGGCCAAACTTGACGAAGTCGGTGCGCAGTACCTCAAGCATTTCGGCTCGGACCAGGCGCATGATCAATGTCATCTGAAACAGCGCCAAAGTGATCGATGGCATAATGAGGGACTTCAGACCGGAGGCTGTCAAAAAGCCTGTCGTCCACCAACCGATCTCAATGACTTCGCCACGCCCAAACGTGGGTAGCCAGCGCAGCACAACACCGAAGAGCAGGATCAACAGGATACCGATCAGGAATGTGGGCAAGGATACGCCGACCAGCGAGAGGGTCATGAACGATCGAGAAACAAAACCATCTCGCCGTATGGCGGTGTAAACCCCCATCGGAATACCAATGGCTAATGCAAGAATGGCCGATACGAGTGATAGTTCAAGTGTTGCGGGCAAGCGCTCGGCAATGAGGTCTGAAACCGGACGGCGATGCTGGTAGGAAAACCCGAAGTTCCCCTGCGCCGCATTGTAGGAGAAGCGGGCAAACTGAACGATAAATGGATCATTCAACCCGAGGCGTTCGCGGAGTTCGGCGCGCTCCTCGAGGGTCGTATCTTGTCCGACCATGTTGTTGATCGGGTCACCTACGAAGCGAAACAGGGAAAAGGCGATCAAAGCCACCGTCAGCATGACGACGACGGATTGAAAGAGGCGTTGCGCGATAAAGGTGATCATTGATGGCTACAACAGTGATTTCACTGAATGAGAAAAACCGTATCGACGGTGCGATGCGGTCGATCGGAGAGCGGCCGCCGCCCGTGGTGAGCCGCGGCCGCTGTTGGTTGCAATGGTTTTTACTTGCCAACCATAACGTAGCGCAGATCCATAACGTTGTCCGGACGCTGAACCACGGTTGCATTGTCAGCAACACCCCAAGACAGAGGCTGCTGGTGCAACGGAATGTGGCCAACTTCGTCCTTATGGATCTTGAAGGCTTCGTCGATCATCGCCTGGCGCTTGGCCTGGTCGGTTTCCGACTGGATGCTTGCAGCAAGTTCGTTGATCCGCTTGTTGCAGAAGCCGCCAAGGTTGAAGGCACCGATCTTGTCCGGACCGCCGCGGCAGGCCATCAACGAAGAGATCGGGTTGTGGCTGTCAAATGTTGACGGTGTCCAGCCCAATAGGAAGAAGCTGGTGTCATAACCGTTCTGTGCCAGCACCTTGCCGAAGTACTTCGACTTGGTCTGTGCCAGCAGCTTCACCTTGACTTTAATTTTGGCAAGCATTGATGCGGCTGCCTGGCAGATGCGCTCGTCGTTGACGTATCGATCATTCGGGCAATCCATGACAACTTCGAAGCCGTCGGCATAACCAGCGTCAGCCATCAGCTTCTGAGCACCTTTGACATCATATGCCAGGCGATCATTCATCGACTTGTTGAAGCCGTTGATCTGCGGTGCGACCATCAAGCCAGCTGGTGTTGCGGCGCCGCGCATCACCTTGCTCTTGATCGCATCGATGTTGATGGCATGCATGAACGCCTTGCGGACACGG
>JBCDBQ010000391.1:0-7146 GCA_039183375.1 Pseudomonadota bacterium | reverse complement strand
TCAACTGATTTGATTATGTAAGAATAATCGTTTTTGCCAAGGATTTTAATTCATTAAGGGGTTGAGTTAAGTTGGTTGTATAGCTCATACCCCTAAATTCATGAGTTGTATGGGATAAAAATATAGTCGAGAAAAGCCTATACAACCAATGTGAACGTTGATCACCGATTGTCCATAAAATGCAAAGGTATTAAGTGCGGGTGTACATGGTGTGTAGGTGAGTGTGCGAAGCAGTGTGCAGTGCTAAATGTCGAATCCATGCTGCTTTGCGATATCACGCAATGAAGTCTCCGGTCGGGCACCAATATGCGAAATGATCTCTGCCGCTGCGATATGCCCAAGGTGTGCTGACTGCGCGAGGGACATCTTTTGTGCACGGCCGAATAAGAATCCGGCGGCATAAAGATCACCGGCACCCGTCGTATCGGCGACATCGTTTACAGCTTCTGCTTTTGCTTCGTGGCGATCTGAGCCCGAGACGATGACCGAGCCTTTTTCGCTGCGTGTGACGGCAGCAATTTTTGCATCTCGTGAAACATTATCAATCGCCATCTCCAGCGACTGGGTCTCGTAAAGCGATAGAATTTCAGACTCATTTGCGAAGAGAATATCAATATCGTCTTTAATGAAAGCCAGGAATTCATTCCGGTGGCGATCGACGCAAAAGCCATCAGATAACGTCAGTGACACCTCGCAGTCGGATGCCTTGGCAATCTGTGCCGCCAAGCGAAAGGCCTCCATCGCCTGAGGTGCATCAAACAGATAGCCCTCAAGATACAGAATGCGGCTCTTTGCGATGACGTCTTTATCGACTTCGGACGAGTTCAGCTCAGGGCTGATCCCCAGGTAAGTTGACATCGTGCGCTCGGCATCCGGCGTAACAAGAACAATGGAGCGCGCGGTTGGTGTCTCAGATTGTGCTGGCTGGGTTTCGAAGCTTACGCCGCTGGCTTTGATGTCATGTGCAAAGACGCGGCCGAAGTCATCGTCAGCGACCTTGCCAATGTAGGCGGCTGTGCCGCCAAATGATGCGACGCCGGCGATTGTGTTGGCAGCTGAGCCACCCGAAATCTCAACGGCTGGCCCAATGGCATTGTAGAGGTTGGTCGCGGCGTCGCGGTCCACCAACTGCATATGACCCTTTGCCAAACCCTGTTGAACGAGGAAGGGATCGTCACAACGCGCAATAATGTCGACAATCGCGTTACCGATCCCAACGACGTCAAAAGCGGTGTCAGTCATCTGCTGCCTCTCAATCTACACTGTGCCGAACTATAGAGATGTGCGGTGGCCTTCCGCACGCAAAGACGTCGCACGCGCGAATCTGGCCCAGATGCTTTGGTCAAACATATTCTGGTTGAGCAGTGAGGGTTAGTTGCGCGATTGCTTAGCCATCGTCGAAAGCTCGAGCAATAGGCGCTCCGCTAGCACAGCTTCCATGCTGGAATTCAAGCGTGCCATTCGGGCGATCTCAGAGATGCGCTGTGACGCTGTGAGAAGACGTTCCTGGGGCCATTTTCGGCACTGCTCTGAAAAGCCTGCCTTTTGCTTAAAGAAAATGGGCGGCCTCAGGGTCTTGGCTGCGTCATCAAACGACTTTCCTTCATCCATTCCTGCACGCAAACGTTGGATCCTTCGGAAGTGTCGCTGCAAGGCCCCGATAATAACTTGCGGGCTCTCACCGGCGGAAACCGAACGATTGAACTCGCGAACTGACGACAACGCATCTCCGCCCGCTGCCGCGTTAACGATCGAGTCGATGGCAAGTTCAGAAGCATCTCCCACCACCGCTTCCACGTCATCACTGTCTATCTGGGACTTGTTTCCCGTAAACAGGATCAGCTTTTCAATCTCACCTCGGGACAAGGCTCTGTCGGCGCCCAGACGAGACAACAGGAGATCTCGGGCCTGGCCGTCCAAGGTTTTTCCGGCCGTCCGCATCATGTCCTGAACAATCCCGCTGAGATCGCGTTCGTCGTCGGTGTAACAGGGTAAGGCTGCAGCCCAGGGCGTTGCCTCAAATAGCTTGCGGACACCATCGCTCGCCTTCAGATTACCAGCCTCGACGACAAGTTGCGCGGCTGGTGGATCGCCCTCGAAGAGCGCTTTGAGAAGATTGGCATTGATGCGTCTGCCCACGCCGACCCTGACCACTTGCATGCCACCGAACATCGACACGGTGCCCAGTTCAACTGCCAGTCGATCTGGATCCTGCTCAATGTCAGAATCTTCGATCCTAATAATGTCGCCAGGAGGATTACTTCGCTGCGCCAATTTCTTGGAGATTTCTACGGCGCGTTCGGAGCACAGCCCAACGTCGGTTCCGTAAACCAAAACCGCCGAACACGAAGCAGGCGGAGCCTTTACGAAGTCTGCGGCGCGGGCCGCTTTGATAGCCACCATGATACTTTGTCGATCGTGAAGAACTTTACGGCTCTCGATACCAATCAGAAGCCTGACCAGGAAAAAATATCACATCAAACAATCAAGTAAGGCCTAACTGCGCGAGAGGAACGCCTCAAGCTGGCTTCTGATATCTCTGGCAACAGTCGTAGCCGCCCGATTCTCAGCATCTTCGCGTGCCCGCACATTCGAAAAGATAGACGTATAGCGCTCAAATCCGGCGCGACCAAAGCTGGTGCTGCTCAGAACCGGTTTGGAGGTGGCCTTGTCCACCAGTGCGAATTGTGCATCTAGGCTGTAAATCTGGCTCGCCGAGTCACCTTCCTGGTTGACCAGAGTCGAGATCACTTGCTCAGTTAGCGTGATATCCAACTGATACTTCGGAGCAGCCTGTGCGGCTCCGCCGGTCGTCTGAAATACAAGCTCGTTGCGGATCCGCTGCCCGACCCGTCCTGGAATAGTCGTTATATTAACGCTCGCCAGTTTCTGGGTTAGCGGACTATTGGTCGAAGAAGCATACATCGGCTGGAAGCCCGAAGATCCGCAGCCCGAAAGCGCAGCACCAATCACAATGACTGCTGATGCTGCCACAACACGTAATGACCTGCCGGAGCGGCTGGCCGACGCAAACACTGGACGTGCCCTAAGCAACGACATTGACAATCCTCTGCGGCACAACAATCACCTTCTTTGGCGGATTTCCATCCAATAGCTTAGCAATCGGCTCAAGGGCCAATGCTGCAGCTTCGACGACGTCCTTTTCCGCCGAGCGGTCAATTGTCAGTTCTGCCCGTCTCTTACCATTTACCTGTACGGCAATGGTAATCGTATCGTCAACGAGAAGCGCCTCTTCCGCGGCTGGCCACGGTTGTTCCGCGAGCAAGGTGTTGTATCCAAGTCGCGTCCAGCATTCTTCAGCGAGATGCGGCATCATCGGGCCGATCATCTGGACCAGCATCTCTCCGGCCTCGCGAATCGCCCAATCCAAGCCTTTGTCAGACTTATTGGATGTCGCTTGAACGGCATTCACAAGTTCGTAGATCTGGGCCACGGACACGTTGAACCGAAGATTCTCGATGTTTTGACCGACCTGATGCAAAGTCTTATGCACAACCTTGCGCAGAGCCTGGGCTGCATCACCGAGATCAGGGGGCATCGATGAACCTTGTTCACAACCTTTTTCTTCGACGAGGTCAACCAGCCGCCAAATCCGCTGCATAAAGCGGTTAGCACCTGAAACACCGGCTTCCGTCCAGATAACGTCACGCTCTGGTGGACTGTCAGACAGCATGAACCAGCGGGCGCAGTCCGCACCGTAGCTCGCAATGATGTCATCAGGATCCACCAGGTTCTTCTTGGACTTGGACATCTTTTCGATGGAACCGATGGCGATCTCATCGCCGTTGGCAAGTTCAAAGGCTTTGCGACCCTCGCCGTCACCTTCGAACCTGACTTCCGTTGGCAAAAGCCATCGCCCATCTTTCGCACGGTAGGTCTCGTGGATCACCATGCCCTGGGTAAAGAGCGCGCCAAACGGCTCACTCATGCCTTGCGGCAGGTGACCGGTCACACTCATGGCACGCGTATAGAAGCGCGAATACAGAAGGTGCAAAATCGCGTGCTCAATGCCGCCAATGTACTGGTCGACAGGCAGCCAGTAGTTGGCAGCGTCGATATCAGTCGGTGTTTCGGCGTGCGAGTCTGAGAACCGCGCGAAATACCAAGACGAGTCGACGAACGTATCCATCGTGTCGGTTTCGCGCCGAGCTGGCCTCCCGCATTGCGGGCAATCGACTTTTGTCCAGGTTGGATGCTGATCCAATGGATTGCCTGGCTTGTCGAAGCTGACATCGTCTGGAAGCATCACTGGCAGCTGATCGTCCGGCACCGGCACCACACCACAGGCGTCGCAGTGGATCATTGGGATCGGGCAACCCCAGTAGCGCTGGCGAGAAATTCCCCAATCGCGCAGACGATAGCGGATCACACCGCGTCCCTTGCTGTGCTCCTCAAACCAGTCGATCGTCGTGTCGATCCCTTCTTGGCTTGTTGCGGTCGCAACGCCGGCAAAGTGATCGACGTACTCAACGGTCTCGGACTTGTCGGGAACCAGAGCTTCATCACCGACCTCGACACGGTCACCAGGCAAATAGAAAGCGTTCTGCACTGCCAGGTCGTACTTGCGTGCAAAGTCGAGGTCGCGCTGGTCGTGCGCCGGACAGCCAAAAACAGCGCCTGTGCCGTAGTCCATCAGGACGAAGTTGCCAATCCATACCGGCAGTTCACGATCCTCAGAGGGGTGATGGACGGAAAGGCCGGTGTCGACGCCGAGCTTCTCCGTTTTCTCAAGATCCTCTTCTGACGTTCCAGCCCGGCGGCACTCTGCACAGAAGTCCGCAATCTGCTTATTGTCAGTTTCAAGCGCTTTGGCCAGCGGATGGTCGGGAGAGATCGCGATGAAGCTGGCACCGTGCATGGTGTCCGGGCGCGTCGAGTAGCAAACAATCGTCGATTGCTCGTCAACCGGCTTGACCAGTTGAAAGTCGATCTCGATACCACGCGACTTGCCGATCCAGTTGGCCTGCATGGTTCGCACTTTCTCTGGCCAGTTCTCCAAGCCATCAAGTGCTGTCAGCAGGTCGTCGGCATATTCGGTGATCTTGAAGAACCATTGAGTCAGCTCGCGCTGCTCGACAAGCGCTCCGGAGCGCCAGCCGCGACCGTCGATCACCTGCTCATTGGCAAGCACGGTATGGTCAACCGGATCCCAGTTGACTTTGGACGACTTGCGATAAGCCAGTCCCTTCTTCTCGAAATCCAGGAACAGCTTCTGCTGGTGTCTGTAGTAGTCGACGTGGCACGTTGCGAACTCGCGAGACCAGTCGAGCGCCAGCCCCATTGACTTTAACTGCGCCTTCATCGCGTCGATGTTGGCATAGGTCCAGGTTCCAGGATGGGTCTTGTTCTCCATGGCAGCATTCTCTGCCGGCATGCCGAACGCATCCCAGCCCATCGGATGGAGAACATTGAAGCCTTTGGCGCGTTTATAGCGGGCGAGCACGTCTCCCATCGTGTAGTTGCGCACGTGGCCCATATGAATGCGGCCCGACGGATAGGGGAACATTTCGAGCACATAACACTTCGGCTTGGAGAAATCGTTGCTTGCAGCAAAGATGTCGGCGTCGGCCCAAATCTTTTGCCAATGCTGTTCGCGCTCCGGTGCGTTGTAACGTTCGCTCGCCATTTGTCCTGTCCGGCACTATTGTCGACGCGCTTCAGGTTAGTAGAAACGCCCGACGAAATCTGGAATTTTCGCAGCAGGTAATGCGCCGGATCGTGTCCGGTGGTCAAGCTGTGGAAATCGCGCAGGCAGATCTAAATGCAGAATATGGCTTTAGGACCAATTGGAAATGGCAGATAGCAGCATGAGCGCACAAGAAAGATTGTCGGCCGTCCGGGAGAACATTGCGGCCGTATCACGCGAGGTTGAGCGTGCTCCGGACGAGGTCAAGCTGATCGCCGTCTCCAAAACCTTTCCCGCGGACGCAATTCGGCCGGTGCTGGAAGCAGGCCAGCGCATATTCGGCGAAAATCGGGTGCAGGAGGCCCAGGGTAAGTGGCCGGAGCTCCGAGCTGCCTTCGCTGACGTTGACCTCCATCTCATTGGTCCACTGCAATCTAACAAGACCAAGGATGCTGTCGCACTGTTTGATGCCATCCATACCGTTGACCGGCCAAAGATCGCCAAGGCCATTGCCGATGAGATGCGGGCACAAAGCAGGCAGCTACAACTCTATGTGCAGGTGAATACCGGTGAAGAGGAGCAAAAGGCTGGCGTCATGCCGGCCGACGCCAAGGCTTTTGTCGATATGTGTAAGGGCGAGTTGAAGCTCGACATTGCCGGCCTGATGTGCATTCCGCCGATCGATGAGGAACCGGCGCTGCATTTCGCCTTTCTGTCCAAGCTAGCCAAGGAGACCGGTCTGCAAGGGCTCTCGATGGGCATGTCGGCCGACTTTGACACCGCCATCAAGTTCGGCGCCACCCATGTCCGCGTCGGCAGCGCGATCTTCGGTTCGCGCGCGTGACTAACCAAGGTCAGCCGGCTCAGTCAATCGTCTGAAGTGACGTATTGCTGTGACCTGAACGATATCATCTGCTTCGCTATAGTCGTAGAACATGATGTACGGTGCTACGAATACGACGCGCACGCGTTCGTCGAGTTCCGGCTGTTTCGATCCCGATAGCGGAAAAGCCTCGATGCGCTCGACAGCAAGTAAGAATCGACGGGCGTAAGTCTCGGCAATTTTTGCACCTGCGCGACGCTCAAGATAGTCCAATATCTCGTTGAGTTGTCGCTGGGCACGGGGGGCGAAAACACCGTCGGTCACGTGCGCGACAGCCGACCGATGCGGGACTTGAGTTCACGGCGCACGTTTTCGAATGCGACACCGTTCCCAGCTCCGATCTCGGCACGTCCTACCTTGATATCCTCAGCAGATTGTCCAAAATCTGTTTCCAAGACCATTGCCACTGCATCTGCAACAGCCGTCGCTTCGTCAGGGTAGTCGCCCCTCGCAACGGCAGCTTCGATCAAACATCGTGTCTTCTGGTCAAGCTCTACATTCATGATGCTGACTTAGCATGTTACGGACATTGGTTCCAGCTCCGAACAGCTGTGGGAGCTGACATTGAGGATGACTACCTCGGCATCGGCCAAGTATCCGACAACCGGTAGCCTTC
>JBCDBQ010000390.1:0-7149 GCA_039183375.1 Pseudomonadota bacterium | reverse complement strand
GTTGCGATCGAAGGAGCTTTTTTGAGTAATCGAATAGACCTTTGGTCCGCCGATCGACGGCGGTTGACCGTCTTACTCGACCCAGGTCGCGTGAAAACAGGTCTGACGGCGCACGATCAACTCGGAAGAGCTTTGACGGTTGACCAGTCATATACACTCTTGGTTTCGGGGGATACGATGGATGCGGAGGGCTGCGCAATCGGGGATGACGCGCGACATCGTTTCTCTGTGGAAGCACCAGACACCATCGCTCCTGCGCCATCTCTGTGGACAGTTACGCCGCCTTCCGCTTCGACACGGCAAGCATTGGAAATCGATCTCGGTAGCCCACATGACCATGTCTCGATGGCATACCGCATACGTGTTCTGGACAGCGACGGTGCGATCTTGCCGGGCAAAATCTCACTTGGTGCAAGGGAGAAGACCTGGAATTTTGTGCCGCGCACGCCTTGGTTAAGTATAAGTTATTCAGTGGTGATCGATAGCAACTTGGAAGATCTGGCAGGTAATAGGCCTGGACGTCTATTTGATAGACCAGCAGCACAGACGCAGAATGATTGGACCAGTCATCTGCATTTTGTACCCAGAGGGCCTTAGAGATGAGTTGGTTAGTTAGATCATAGAACGCCTTTTTCAGAACTGGGCCTATGCCACGCCGCCTGTCGCTTTACTGTTGATTGGGCTCTATCCCTTCATTGGGTCGACCATTGAACTCTGCGTCTTCGCCTCGCTGCCGATCTACATGTTCCACCAGTATGAGGAACACGATGACAATAGGTTTGCCCGTTTCTTGAATGGCATGATGGAATCAGAGAAGCGTGGTCTATCAGCGCGTGATGTCTGGATCGTCAATGTGATCTTTGTCTGGTTTTTCCTGCTTGCTGTGTTTTATCTCTCAAGCATCGACGCTCAATGGGGTGTTCTCGCGGCGTATCTATTGGCCATCAATAGTGTGGTTCACATCCTTTGGGCGCTTAAGTTTCGATCCTATAATCCTGGTCTTTGGACCGCGATCTTACTTTTCATTCCTGGCGCTATCTGGATTTTCTCGACTATTTCCGCGAACACGGTAATCCACGTAGTTTCCGCAATCGTGGTGGTCATCCTTCATGCGGGTATCTTGGTTGCTGCGCGGCGGCCTGCGTAAGTGCGAGGCCTAAGTCTCCGGGGCGATAGCCTTGAGACAACTAAGCATTGACTGAACCTTGTCTGTCCAGTGGACGTCCACATGCGTCACCATCCAGCTTTGCACCAGCCATGTTGGTAAAGCAGGCGACACCTGTTCCAAACCTTTCAAGCGCTCGGACAATGACACAGGCAAGAAACCGACGCCTTGGCCACACAGCAAAGCATCCTCAAGTACCCTGGGGTTTTTCGAACGTATCACAATCTGATCCGGGTCAGTGTTCTGCGCGAGCCAGACTTCGAAAGGGGCAGGGCTATTGACGTCTGGGTTTCCCACAATGTCATGGCCCCTAAGGTTTTGGTGCTGTGGCATGCCGCGACTGGCAATGTAAGCCTCATGCGCGAAAAGTGCGAACTCTAGCGAACAAAATGGGAGAACGACGTAGTCATCGTTCACAGGTTTGGCACCAACTCTAACCGAGACATGCGCCTCCGCATGTTCCAACCGAGATAACTCATCACCTGTGGTCAAATTCACCCGTGTCAGCGGGTGTCTTTGGCGAAACGCTAAAATGCCAGGCGAAATTAGGTCATTAAAGGGGGCCAGCGTGGCAACCGTGATCTCTCCTTCGATGTCAGAATTTTGTACGCGTAGACGACCTAAGAAGTCCTCTAGCAAGCCATGAGATTGCTCGGCGACCCGCAGAAATTCGTGTCCCACATCGGTCAATTCATAGCCGCGCCTGTGGCGGAGGAAGAGGCGGGCTCCGATTGCGGTCTCAAGAACATCAATATGCCGATTCACAGTCGCTCGATGCACACTAAGCTTCTTCGCGGCCCCGCTGACGGTGCCTGTACGCGCTACCCAATAGGCAGTATGCATCTCATTCCAGAAGTCCATCATCACCCCCTTATGCGCACTTATGCGCCCTGGATCAGAATTGAACCCTTAGTTTGTCACACGAGCGCGCATAGTATGCGCTTATGAGATCGTTGAGGGCCTCACACCGGTCTGGCTAAACTGCGGACACCGTTAAAAGGATAGTATCAATGAAAGTGCTCGCTTTCGCAGCGTCCAACCATAGCCAATCCATAAATCGCGCTTTGGTTGGCTACGCAGCTAAGCGGCTGCAGCGCTTTTACACAGGCGTAGAGATCGAATTCATCGATCTAAACGACTACGAGATGCCGATTTACTCAATTGACAGAGAAAATGCCAATGGTGTGCATGCATTGGCACAAGAACTCTTTTGCAGAATTGGAGCCTCGGACGCTCTGATCGTCTCGTTTGCAGAGTATAACGGCTTTGTCACCGCAGCCTGGAAAAACATCTACGATTGGATGAGCAGGATCGACCAAAAAGTCTGGCAGGATAGGCCATTGGCGCTACTTGCTGCCACGCCTGGTCCGCGTGCCGGGGAGAACGTACTCCAGACACAGGAACTTACCGCGCCGTTCTTTGGCATGAACATCAAAGGCAAGTACGGCGTAGGAAACTGGCGCGACGTATGGGATGGATCAAGTCTCAAAAAGCCTGCTGATGTTGAAGCTATTGATGCGGTGGTTAAGGCGCTTTTGGCCTGATTGTCTACAAAGCGCTTACGTAACATTCGGAAGGGAGGAGCAAAAAATGCCGGCATCTAAGTTCGCTGCTATTACCGGATCAACAGGCGGAATTGGCAGTGCAATTGCGAGCCAACTCGCTGCAAATGGCTGGGGTCTTTTGCTTGTAAATCGCAACACTCAAAAGGCGGAACATCAAAGACGGCAACTTCTGCAGAGCTTTCCGGATGCCGCTGTCGAGCTTTTTGCAGCCGATCTCATGGATACCCTCCAAATATTACGGGTATCTCAGGAGATTCAGAACCGCTTCCCGTCAATTGATGCACTCTATAACAACTCGGGTGTACTGACCTCGCAACGGGCCAACAGTTTGCAGGGGCACGAGTCCAATTACGCTGTTAACACTCTGGCGCCTTACATATTGATAAAAAAACTTCGGGCCGCATTGAGCCGGAGCGAAGGTGCAGCTGAAACCATGATCATCAATACGACATCCTCGGCGCAAAACGCTGTGAAATCGCTGGATGTAAATGGTTTGTCCAATCCAGAAACCATTGGTGGTTTGACAGGTGCTTACGCGGCAACGAAACTCGCGCTGACCGCGATGGGATCGGCTATGTCCGAAAGTCTGGCTGCCGATGGTATAAAAATCCGTTCCGTAGATCCTGGCCCGGTCGTAACGCCCATGACGAAAACCAGCGACGCAATGCCAGGTATCCTGAGACTTCTTGTGCCGTTTCTTTTTGGTAAACCAGAAAAGCAGGCCCGGAAGATGATTAACGCCGCAAATCCAGGCGAGTTCGGAGGGCGCTCTGGCATCTACATCAGTAATGGAAAGGAGAGAGCAATTCCTCATCTGGCGCTTGAACCGTCAGTTCAAGCCAGCCTTATATGCAAACTGGAAGCAGATGCGGTCGCTTAGAACGTTTCACTGCGGGTAGGCTTTAGCACCGCGAAGGTTGCCAATACGTCGGTTAAACACGATCCAACAGAGTCAACAAACCAGTGCACAATTTGGCAAACATCTTTCAGTTGAGGATTGCTTACAAATCCTGAAGAGCTCGAGGGGCTAGCTGAAACTTTGGTAGACGTCGGCTCTCTATCTTACGGCCAACGCTTTGAACACAACACTGCGACAACTTCTCCAGCAGCGATCGCGATCGTAAGTTCACTAAGCGACTTAGCGTCGCCAAGCGACTTGCATTTAGTTGATTGCATAGCTCGAGCAGACCAAACTGAGGGGTTTTTTCCAGATTAACCCTCGGCCAGTAACGGATCGACCATAGTAGCAAATTGATCTATTAATCTTGATTCATATTTGTCTCTTTTGTTTTGCATTGGAGATCTAGTTCACTGCTCTCGAGAAAGTGGAGAATTTTATGCCAGTCTAAAAATTATTGCAGTGATAGAGACAGAGACGGCATTAATGACTCAATATCTTCCATAGTATGCGCGCTAGCCGATCTTTATGCCTATGAGCAGGCTGCCATAGTGGAACCACCTATGTGACTGGCATGAGGTTCCCAATGAAACGCTCGACTCTCCTCTCGATATTAGTTTCCGTAAGCATCTTGAGCGCAGCATCCGCGCAGCAACCGACAGAAACAGACCCCTATAAACCGTATCCCCTCGCTCAACTCTCTAACGAGATATTGTATCCAGCGGCGCAGCCACCCGAAGGCACCGTCAGCCGTCATGGTGAGATCGAATACCTGGCGCATAATGTTTTTGGAACGCACTGGTATGTCGAGGCAAATGGAGCTGTTTGGCACTTCGTTACGGCGGGCGATCCCAAGGACGAAGCGATCCTCTTCGTCCACGGCCATCCGGACACCTGGTGGTCTTGGCACCAAGTCATGTCGCATCTTGCTGATGATTTCTACGTGATCGCCGTGGACACTCTTGGATACGGCCAATCGGACAAGCGGTTGGACCTCAATCTAACTTATAGCGGCGTCGCAACTGGCGTCGCGGCTCTGATGACCGAGATTGGTATCGAGACGTTTAATTTGGTCGGGCACGACCGAGGATCTGTGGTCGGTGATCACATGGTTGCTCAAGACGGCATCAATCCTCGTATTCTGGCCTATCTGCGGATGCAGCAGTCAGCGGATCAGCCGCACGGTCTGCCACGACCTGATCACGACGGCATGACAGAGGTGTCCTTTCACAGCAATCCAACGCTCATTCGGGATTTGTTCGAAAGCAACTACTTCTCCGTCGAGATGAGTGAAGAACATATTGCACGGGCGATGTGGGAGTATGGGTTTAAAGGCACCGCCGAGGCAGCAGCTGTCCGCTATTCAGATGCTAGCTTCGACAAAGAGCTAGAGTTCCGGCTGGCTGAGGTCTTTCCGCGTATGACAATGCCAGTCGTGTTCATGCAGGGCGCTCATGATCCTGGACAGCGTCCGGAGGAGTACTGGCGCACCGCAGACATGGTGCTCAATGGCAAAGTCCTCATCGTGGATGCGAACCATTTCATTCAAGCCGAAAAACCGAAATTGGTCGCTGACGCGGCCCGCGATCTGTTCGACTGAAAGAGCAACCCAAAACTGTCAAACCGTCTTTAGCCGGCGCGATCTCACAAGAATACGGCGCGTGTGAAACGTGTCGGAATGGAAGAAGAACGATGCTGAAAGTATTCGATTTGACCACGGCGGCAGCGGCGCTGTGCCTGGTCATTGCGGGTGGTGCACAAGCGCAAGACATTGATCCGTTTGCGCCGCCCACCCGGTCTCAGGACCAGGGTTTTATCTACCGCAGTTCGATCCCACAAGGATTTGAAACCCATATTCTGGTCAACAACGATCAGGACCGAGCCCGAGCAGTACGGATCATCGAATTCTATGACGTGCTCTCGACACGCCCAACGATTGAAACCGTCGGTGAGTACGTGTCGGATCAGTACATTCAGCACAGCACAATGTTGCCAAATGGGCGTCAGCCGCTGGCGATGTTGTTCAAAGGCTCCGTCGATGAATATCCGGTCAAAATAGACGTTCACAAGGTGATCGTTGTTGGCAACTCCGCAATGGCGCACGTCAACTTTCGCAATCTGGATAATGATGATCCCGATGACATGGGGATGGCTGCGGTCGACATGTATCTTTTCGATGGTGAGGGGAAAATAACAGAACACTGGGATGTTCTACAAACTGTACCAAGCCATGCGCCCAATCCGATCGGTATGTTCTTCTCTATTTTCGAGGGAGAATAAGGGAATGCAGTTAAAGTCTCTTCTCGTTGGAACGGCTTTGGCCACCATATGCCTGTCTCATTCACCGGCGTTCTCGGACACACCACCCGCCCCAGAGGCCGATCAAGACATAGCCTTCTATGATCGGCAGAAAATCGACATCAGCAACCTGCGGGATTTCTACAACGGCTTGCTGATGTCCGACGCAATGATCCATGCCGATGCCATGTTCGATGCTGAAACAAAGTGGCGTCTGACGCTGCGGCAAATGATTGGCGCAGGTAGTCGCCACCACGTTGCCAGAAGCGCCTATCAGCTTTCTCTGATGGGCGTGCCAAATGACGAAATCACGGCCATTTTTGCACCGAACTACTTGGAAAAACTTCAAGATTCCCGGCTGAAAGCTGCATTTACATTCGTCGACGAGATCAGCAGTTACCCGATTACGGCCTCGGCGGATCTTCACGCACTTCTACGAAGAAATTATACGGATCGGCAGATATCCGAACTCATGCAGCTGGGCGCGATCAATAACGCCTCGGCTACGCATGACGCGGTTTTACCAATCGTCACGGATCAAGAAACGCTGGATTGGGCGATTAAAAACCTGTCGTCTGTTGGATGGACACCTGGTCCAAATGCGGCAAGCTCTTCAGGAGAACAACGAACAAACCCGTTTGTCGGACAGGTCTTGTCGGAGGCTGTGGCCGAAGTCGATGCAACGTGGCAGCGCGGAGATCTCGGCGCGGTTGATCCAACTTTTGCAACAGATTGGGTCAATTACATCACCGGATACGACGTGTCAGAGATTACTTTTGATGGCGACGGCGATGGCATCGAAGAACCCTTCGATGCGGCTCCAACGACCGTTCTGGAGTGGGAGGCAGAAGGCGCGCGTGCAGCCAACCTTCCGTCAGACAGCAGCAAAGCCTTCGATGTTGCGGCCTACGACTACGCGTATTTCCAAAGTGCCCCAGCGATCGACAGCACTGTGCCTTACAGCGACCGAAACCGCTTCGACACATATTGGCCTCGACAAGCGGCCTTTGGAACGCTCGCGATGGATGCCTATATCCTGCAGACCGAACGGACATTCGATCACGACGACGTCTGGTCGATCTTCTTCGTTTACCAACTTGCGAGCGGCTGCGTGCACTGCCAGGCACATGGTGCCTTTGGTATTTTTGACTACACAGAAGATGAGTACTTCCAGGACGAAATCCCGCCCGAGGATCTGCCTGGCGTAATATCCTACATTCAAT
>JBCDBQ010000389.1:0-7155 GCA_039183375.1 Pseudomonadota bacterium | reverse complement strand
TGTGTCTCACTGAACTGCAGTGGAAAACCTGCAGCCTTCAAACCACCGAGCGGCCCGAGCAAGGGATGCTCGACAACACTAATCATTCCTCGTTCATTCAAGTGTGGCCAGCGCATCAGATCCTCAATGTTTTGAACTGCACTTGCAACAACACCTATGGATGTCAACATCTCAACAGCTTCATGTGTCACCTGGCCGGAGCTCCAGCTTGAGACCAGGGTTTCGACCTGTTCGTTGTTTGCGACGCGCCACGCCATGCGGCTCCATTCACTGTGATTGACCAGGTCGTCTCTCCCGATGGCCGACGCGAATGAACTCCACATCGAATCGGTACCACAACCAATGACAATCCAACCGTCTTGCGTCGGAAAGGTATTGAATGGCGAAAACCGCATCACGCGATTGCCCTGCTGGTAGTCGAGGCCAAGGCGGTCATAGCAATCAAGCGGCTCATCAAACAGCAAGGAAAACAATCCATCGACCATCGATACATCGACAAATTGCCCGATGCCGGTGCGTTCACGATGGTAGAGAGCTGCAAGCACTCCGGAGAACGCGAAAACTGCGGAGATCGTATCCGCCAAAGCAGATCCGGCCTTTGTTGGCGGTGCGCCCGGTTGGCCGGTTATACTCATCAAGCCGGACATAGCTTGCGTGGTGACATCGTAGCTTCGCCGCTTTGCATCCGCCCCGCTGCTGCCGTACCCGGTGATCGAGCAATAAACCAGTCTTGGGTTGACCTGCTTCATCCGTGGCCAATCGATTTCGAGGCGCTCGGTTACGCCTACGGAATAGTTTTCGACGAGCACATCGGCGCATTCTGCAAGCTCGGCAAAGAGTGAACGACCTTCCGACGACTTGAGATCAATCGTTATGGACTTCTTCGCACGCAATCGCTTTAGAAACGCCACGCCGAGATCGGTTTCGGTGCGCTTCTCGAAGGAAGGCCCATTCGAACCGTAGTAGATTGGCGAGTCTGATAAGGCGTCACCTGTTGTTGGATTGTCGATGCGGACAACGTCTGCGCCTAAGCCAGCCAACAAAAGGGTTGCGTGTGGCCCTGCCAGGAACTGTGTCAAGTCAAGGACGCGAACACCCTCAAGAATGCGTTTGGGTTCGGGGCTTGTCTGCAAAGGTCATCACCTTGGAATTGATTATAGCTGGCCACGAGCCAGGAACTAGAAGAGGTCGAGGTGATGAATTCTTGCAGCTTTATTGCTGTCGGCCAATCGCTTTCTCTTTTGTGAGCGCATCGATTTCATCGTCCGAGAAGCCCCACCGGGTGAGAGTCTCTTCGGTTTGTGCGCCGAAGTCTGGCGGTCCGAATTTTATGCTGCCTGGCGTACGGCTGAAGCGCGGCGCCGGGCCTGGCTGCACAATGCCATCGACATCGACGAAGCTTCCGCGCGCTCTATTGTGAGGATGGTTTGGAGCCTCGCTGAAGCTCAGCACTGGCGCGAAACAGATGTCCGTGCCCTCCATAATCTCGCACCACTCGTCTCTTGTTTTCTCTTTGAACCTGGCATCCAGAATGGCAATGATCTCTGGCCAGCCTTCAGGCTCAAGTTGCGGAGGTAAGGTTGCTGGATCAATGTCCAACGTCTTTAGAAGTAGCTCGTAAAACTTCTCTTCGACGCAACCGAGCGAAATGTGTTTGCCGTCCTTTGTCTCGAAACAGCGCCAGAATGGTGCTCCACCATCGAGAGGATTGCTCTCCCGCTCATCGTTCCAATGACCGGATGAAGCAAGCCCAAAGCACGCCATGGCGAGGTAGGCCGACCCTTCGGTCATCGCTACATCAACCACCTGCCCCTGTCCGGAGTTCTTTGCCTCCAGGATACCCGACAGGAGCCCCATGATGAGGAACATGGCTCCACCACCCATGTCCCCAATCACGTTGAGTGGTGGCACAGGCCTTTCCTTTGTGCCGATTGCGTGCAAGACGCCCGATAGAGATATGTAATTGATGTCGTGGCCAGCCACCTCGGCCAGCGGGCCGGTCTGCCCCCAACCGGTCATACGTCCATAAATCAGGCGCGCATTGCGCTTCAGGCAGACATCGGGCCCCAGGCCCAGACGCTCCATCACGCCAGGCCGCATTGGATCGATTAGCGCATCAGCACCCTCGACCAGTCGAAGTACAGTCTCAATGCCCTGAGGGTGTTTGAGGTCGATAGCGACGGACGGGCGTCCACGCCGGCGGATGTCTGCTTTTGGGCCGGCGTACTCGAACCCAAGTCCTGTGGGGTTCGGCCGATCTATACGAATGACGTCCGCCCCCATATCGGAGAGGAGGGAGCAGCATAACGGCGCCGGGCCTATGCCCGCGATCTCAATGAACTTGTAACCGGCGAGAGGGCCGTTGCTCTTCTTGGGATCAGTCATTCATCGCTCCCCTCCCGCCATCATCGGGTGATCACAAAATCAATCCTCGCTCAATTGCCAGTTAAGATCGTGCAGGCATCTGAGACTGTTTTCCGTGCCCGCTCCATGAGCTGTTCCGGTGTGGCACTGCTAACTGGGTGATCAATAACTATAAACGGATATTCTTCGGCACCAAGTACCCGTGACATCAATTGGGCTGCGCTCACGAACTCTGTCGTCATCACACCAACTGAAGGAATGCCCAAACGTTCACCTATAATCGAGTCATGCAAACTGCACGACGAGCAGCTACCTCAATCTCCAATGCCTGAGATGATCGCCTGCCATTTTTCTGCTTCGACAAGAAGCTCGGCCTCAACGGGTGCGCTGTAGTTGGATTTCGTCAAGCGGACGACGTTGGCCACGCCTTGGCGATCCCTCAGCTCATTCTCGACAGCGTCAAAGAATGGCTTTGTGTTCTTCTTACCGTTTGAAATGATGGCAACAGTTGCACCTGTCAGCGAAGCGATCCGTGGCGCTGGCTCGAATGCGGTTGAACTGGCCTCGTGGGTGGGATCCAGGAATCGAATGTTCATGAAAATTTGCTCCTCTGGTTCTTGTGCTGCAGGTCGCGGGACTAACCGCAATCAACACACGCGCCGATCGCGACGGTGACCGCTTTGCTCTTGTTGCCCAACCACGGTGGAATGACAGCGCCGAATCCACCGGCCGGTCCACCTGCTGCGATCACTAAGAGATGATCCTCATCGGGCATCGCAGGGTAGATCTTTTCGCCCTTTTCGCCGACGACGGCGCCCTTACCACACTCGGCCCATTCCTTCCTGCGGATGAATGCGTTTTCGTAGACGTAGCGACGGATATCGGCCTTCGTCCAACCAGCCGACGAAAAATGCGTCCTGAGTTGTGGCGGGACAACAATTGCGTAGTTGCCAGGCCAGATCGAGTAGTGGCGCTGGTTTGCGCGCATTTCAGCAATGTAGGTGTCGAGAATCTCTTCGGGCTTTGTGGTCCATTCGTTCATGAACTGACGCGGTGCCCCTGCCGCCATCACCGTCACAGCGGACAGACCCGCCGGAATGCCTCGCTCATCTGCAAGCGGCAGCCACGGTGAGTTGGCTTCATCTTCTGCAATGCAATAAGAGAGTTTGCCGGGGTGCCCAAGGGTTGCCCGATCGGCTCCACCGGGTCTCACATCCAGCATGTTGTAAAGTGTCAGTCGTATTGCCCGACCAATGGCGGTGGTCGCCCGGTCACTCGATGCCAATGCATTGAATGTCCCATCCATTCCGAGTTCGTCCCGGATTGCTCCGTTGACGACGATCAAGATGGCGCAACCGCCAGTGCTTGCTGTGGCGCCGTGCAACAGGAACGGCTCCTGGAGCATCGCAGTGAAAGCCGCAACGACGACCGGAAAGTGCATTGGCAGGCAACCAGCCATAACCGCATTGATAGCCAGTTTTTCAGTGGTTATGGCGCGTTCACGAACGGGCTCAATGCCGATGAGTTGATCAGCCGGCATGACAACCCAATCCAACATGGCTTGAACAGCATCCTCAGTCGGCGGGACAACCGGCAAGCCGTCGGTCCACTTCCTGCTATGAAAGTATTCTTGAGCTGCCGAAAAATCGTCAGCGGTGTGCACCTTGGCTAGCAATGTCATTTGGATGCCCGTGTTCTCTATTCCTATCGGGTACAGGAATGTCTGCCAGGATCGATTGATGCAGCATTGTTGACTTTCGATACATTATTGTCAAAACATCATTGATGATGAAATTCATTGCATAATTGGCAATCATATGGACAACATCCCAGAGCTATCCGTTCGTCATCTCAGGGCAATCGTCGCTCTTGGCCGGTTTGAGAGCTTCGTGGCGGCCGCAACATATTTGCGGATCTCCCAATCGGGACTAACGCGCCTCATTCAACAGGCAGAGAAGCTGATTGGAGTTCAGCTCTTTCACAGGGGTTCACGCAGGGTCATGCAGACCGATGCCGGCGAAGTCATCGTCCAGGCCTCTGAGCGCATGTTGAGTGATCTGGCGCTTCAAGTGCAAAGTGCGCGGGTGCTTGATGGCGAACTAAGAGGACAAATCACAATCTCAAGCCTGATGTCGATTTCTCATCGTGTTCTACCGCGAGCTCTCATGAGTTTCCGATCTGAGCATTCAAGTATCCACGTTCATGTGCGGGAAGGTTTGGGAGATGACGTCTACGACGATATACGACGCGGCCAAGTTGACTTTGGCATAGCGAATGTCGAGGGGGTAACAGAGGACATGACCGTCGCGGCAGCAGCCGAAGAGGCCTGCTATCTCGTTGTTCCCCTAAACCACCCGTTGGCAGCTTTGAAGCACGTTCGATTGCACACGCTGGCGGATGAGCAGTTGATTTCGATGCCGCCTGAGTCCGGTTTGCGAAAAGCGATTGATATGGCCGCGCACTCGCAAGGCATCGCCTTACACCATAGCGTTATTATCAATCAGTTTGGCTCAATGTTCGATTTCGTCAGGAATGGATTAGGTGTCGCCATTGTTCCTGCCGTGGCGCTCCCCCCCAATGAACAAGAAGGCATTGTTGTGAAACCGCTTCGTCCCAAGATTTCAAGACGCATCGGCATCCTACATCTCAAAGACCGCCCGTTGTCATCAGTTGCATCCACCTTCCTAGACATTTTCCGTCCAATCTTTCTCGGTGCGATACACTAGACGGACTTCGCGACAGACTACATTGCTGCAGGTGCACCTTCACGAGGCAGCAACATTATCTGCACTTATATTCAGCAACCGGTTCTGGCTTCACTAGACGGAAAGGTACGTGTCTCGGACGTCCGGCTGAGCTGCGAGCTCTTCAAAAGTACCGTCGAATTTGCTTGTGCCGCCTTCAATTATGATCGCGCGATCGGCAACGATCTTCGCAAAGTGCAGGTTTTGCTCAGAGAGCAGCACAGACAGGCCTTCCTTCTTGATCTTTAGAATCGTCTCTGCCATTTGCTCTACGATGACCGGGGCGATTCCTTCAGAAGGTTCGTCGAGCAATAGCAGTTTCGGATTTCCCATCAAGGTGCGGGCGATGGTCAGCATTTGCTGCTCTCCGCCGGAGAGTTCTTTGCCACGGTTTCCGCGCCTTTCCTTAAGATTAGGAAAGAGCTCAAAGAGACCATCGATCGACCACTCAACCAATCCATCGCGAGCTGACTGCCGACCGACTTCAAGATTTTCAAGGACGGTGAGATCGCTAAAGATGCGCCGTTCTTCCGGCACATAACCGAGACCCATCCGTGCAATTCGATGCGGCGGCTTTCCTGTAATCTCGTCTTCGAAGAACCAAACAGATCCGCTCTTCGGTCGCACCAGCTGCATAATCGACTTTAGCGTTGTGGTCTTTCCAGCACCGTTTCGCCCCAGCAAGGAAACAACTTCACCGCTATGCACCGCGAAGTTCAGATCATCCAGGATGTGAGCCTTGGCGTAAAAGCTGTTTATGGATTTGACTTCGAGCATGCTGGGCTCAAACCTCTTCGGCGAACAGAGTGCCGCCACCAAGATAGACCTCCTGGACCTGTGGATCGCTACGAATCTCACTCACCGATCCGTTCGCGATCAACTCTCCACGATTCAATACCATCACTCTATGTGCATGAGTAAAAACGACATCCATGTCGTGCTCAGTGAAGAGCACGCTAATCTGTTTCTGAGCAACAATATCAGCTGTCAGCTGCATCAGTTTCACACGTTCAGTGGGAGCCATGCCTGCTGTTGGCTCATCCATTAACAGCAGCTTTGGATTGTGAGACAGTGCGATTGCCAACTCCAGACGTTTCAGATCACCGTAAGCCAGGATAGCGCAGTGACGGTCAGCCTGCTCTGTCATACCAACAAATTCGAGCAGCGCAGCCGCTTCATCGCGATAGAGCCTGGTCGCGAAAGGGATCAAGGTGTAGAGGCGCCGATGAAACGACATCAGCGCCATCTGTACATTCTCGATTACCGTCATCGACGGATAGGTTGCCGTAATTTGAAATGTACGCCCGACACCCATGCGCCAGATGGTACGTGGTGGCAGACCAGATATTTCTCTGCCATCAAAGTGGATCTCGCCGCTCGTACGCGTAAGCTGACCCATTAACATGTTGAAACAGGTGGTCTTGCCGGCGCCATTTGGTCCAATCAGTGCGAGCAGCTCTCCTTTTGCGACGGTGAAACTGACGTCATCCACCGCTCGAAGTCCACCAAAAGATTTCGACAGGTTCCGGACATCGAGGACCACGTCGGGGCGATCGCTCATTGCGACCCTCCCAACCTGCGCGACCAGCCAAATCGATCGCTCAACCTTCGCGCCGTGCCGACAATCCCGTCAGGCGCCAGGATGACCACCAGAATGATGACAATTCCGAGCGTCATCCTCCAGTATGGGAACCTGGTGAGACTGTCCTTCAGAAACTCGAGCGATGCGCCACCAACCACGGCTCCGGATAGCGTCTTCACCCCTCCTAGAAAGACAACAATCAGCGCATCAAAGGATCGTGCGATTTCCAGCTCGGTTGGAAAAATACTGCCCTTTGAGAACACAAACAGACCACCAGCGATGCCGGCCATTGCGCCGGCGAAAGCAAACGCTAGCCATTGCACCCGCTTTGTGTGAATACCTGTTGCTTCTGCCTGTCGCGCTGAATCCCGCGCCGCCCTCAGCGCATATCCGAATGGAGAGTGCGCGGCATGCCGGAGAAACAGAATTCCTCCCACGCCCAGAATAAGTGTCAGGTAATAGTAG
>JBCDBQ010000388.1:0-7160 GCA_039183375.1 Pseudomonadota bacterium | reverse complement strand
GTTCGTAATCACTCTAAACGGATTGATCCATTGGACGAGGTCGGCATAGTTCATCTTCTGGGTATGGAACACCACGACAAGGCTCGCGGAGATAAAGTAACTCGACGCCACACTGCGCACGAAGTGAAACATCGCTGCGCCTTCGGCAGATCTTCGCGGATCGAGATTTGAGAATATCACCATCGACATCGGCACCCACAGCCAGCCAACGCCGAATCCCTGGATCGCCATCGTCCACACCACGTCTTCCATCGTGATATTCATGTCGAAGTTCGCCATCTCAAACCCTGAGTAAGAGTGGAGACCGAACCCGATCAGGAACAATAGCCGTGGATCCCAGCTGTTCGCAAATGCGATCATGATGAACATCGCGGCAATCGTGCCAGCTCCGCGCGCGGCGAGCAGTGTTCCCGTCGTGAATTCGGGCAGATCACGCAGCTGCTGCAGCATCGCCGGCACCAGCACCATCGGCGTCACAAACAGCATACCGAAAATGGTTGCGATGCCGATACCAAGGGCAAAGTTGCGATTGAGCAGCAGACGCGGGTCAAGAAACGGCCGATTGGTCGTCAGACTGTGGGCTATGAAGATGTAGCCGAACAGCAGTACGAGCCCGAACTGCACCACGATTTCCGTTGAGGCGAACCATTCAGCGCGCTCGCCACGGTCGAGCATCAGCTGAATGCAGGCCACGGTAATGGAGAGGCTGATGAAGCCGGTCCAGTCCAACTTTGGTTTCTCTTCGCTCGGCGGGTCCGGCTTGACCGACGTCAGCAACCCGACCAGTGCAATCATCGCGATTGGAATGAGGACGAAGAAGACCCAGCGCCAGGAGATCTCTTCACTGACGTAGCCGCCCAGGACGGGTGCAAGTGTTGGCGGAATGCTGACGCCCAACGTATAGATCGCGAGCGCACGACTGCGCTTGTCGCCTGTGAAATTGTCGATCACCACGGACTGCGCGATTGGCGTTAATGGCGAGCCGAATGCTGACTGCACAACGCGCCAGAAGATCAACTCACTGAGCGATGTCGAGAGACCGCACATCAACGTCGCGCCGGCAAACCCTGCTACGCCCCATATCATGGCGCGGCGGCGACCAAAACGCCCGGCGATCCATCCTGCCAGCGGGATTGTTACGGCCGTCGCGATGAGGTTCGATGTGACGACCCAGGCGACCTGATCAGGACTGGCCGACAGCGCTCCCTGGATTTGTGGCAGCGAGACATTGGCGATGGTGATGGTCGTCGCATACAGCGTCGTCACCATCGTACATGTAATGAGAAGCCACAAACTGGATCTACCTTGCGTGCGGGCGAGCGCCGGCATAGCCACGCCCTACCATGGCCCGTTGCTCGTCCCAAAGTCTACCGTGAAGGTACTGATACAGTTGAGTGATCAGCGTCAGGATGCAAACGATCGCATCAAGTTGCATTCGCACCCGACCTAGTCTGTTCTGGCACGTTTGAGTGGGTTGGGCTAGGTTTCTTGCCGTTGTGCATGCGAACTGAAATGCGAGACATACTTTGACATATACTCTTGCTCCGGCTTTTGCTTGGTCATCTGCTCTGGCACGAGTCGTCTTGCTGATCATTGCCGCATTCGCCAGCGCTTGTGCTGCTGTCGCCCAGGCTCCGACTTTTCAGGTCACTGGCGTTGAAGCTAATGACGTTCTCAATGTGCGTTCGAAACCGACGACGCGCGGCGCCGTGGTCGGCACACTGGCGCCAGGAACGGCGGGCATACGTCTCATCGGTCAACCCAAAAAGTCCGGACGCACGCTGTGGCAACGGATCCAGCATGGGAAGATTGTTGGATGGGTCAATCAACGCTTTCTTCAACGGTCAGAGATAGCAGCCCGCACCGCCGCAACAAAAGCAGATCAGCCGACACTGACGACATCGAGCAAAGTTGCCGCCAAACTCAAGAAGCGCGTCGCCCTGGTAATTGGGAATGGGAAGTATCGCCATGGCGTCACACCACTTGCCAATGCTGGAAACGACGGTCGAGACATCGCGCAATCTTTGAAGCGGCTGGGTTTCGACGTCACTCAGATCATCGATGCAAACCTGAAGGCTTCCAAGGCTGCTCTCCGAACATTCTCCCAGCGCGCTGAAGGGGCTGAGATCGCGCTCTTCTTTTTCGCCGGTCACGGAATTCAGGTAAATGGTGAGAACTATCTTCTGCCGACATCAGTAAACTTGGAGCAGCCCGAAGACGTGCGGCTCCAGGCGGTCTCGCTTTCTGACGTGATGGCGGCCTTTGCCGAAGCCAAGCCTGCGCTTGCAATCGTGGTGCTGGACGCTTGTCGCAATAATCCGGCGACAGGTACTCTTGAGGAGAACGCGCGGTCGCGTGGCATCACCAGCATCAAGATCGGCAAAGGGTTGGCAAAGCGCTCCGGCTTGCCCGGCATGATGATCGTCTATTCGACAGACCCCGATAATGTCGCCGGGGATGGTATCGGTCGCAACAGTCCTTTCACCAAAGCCATGCTGGCCAAGATGACGGAACCGGAGGTCGAGGTCCGGTTGATGTTTGGCGCCGTTCGCGAGGCCGTCGTCAAGGCAACCGATGGACAACAAACGCCGTGGATGGAGGAGGCTGTTCTCGGTCGCTTCTACTTCACACCGCCGCCTGAGATCCGGACATCGCTGTTTCACGGCCGATGGTTTGCCGAGCATTGGACATTGGAGGTTGATGCGAAGCGCGTGAAACTACAGAAAGCCTTCGCACCGGAGACCGAAATTTTCACGGCAGCCAAATGCGGACGCGTCTTCAAGCGCACATATGCAACGCTCAAAGTTGATCGTATTCGCCAGGAACTCGGCAATCCGAGAATCGCAGAATGGGCGCGGCGCCTCAAAGACACCAAGACGGTGCGGGTGATGAAAATCGTCTGCCATTACGGTGCCAATCTCTATTACTTTCTGCTGGGCAATGACACGCAAATGCTCGTCGCACGGTTCTCGGAACAGGATTGGGTGATGTTTGAGGGTTTTGACAAAGACTTGCGGTAAACCCGCGCCCCTGCTTTATGCCGGCAGCACATCAACTTGTCTGCCGCCCGTTGGAAGGATCTCATGAAACTTTTTGGAAGCTTTGTATCGCCGTTTGTGCGCAGGGTCGCCGTCAGCCTCAACCAGCTTGGCGTGGACTACGAGTCAGTACCGCTTGCAACATCAAAGGAACCGGAGGAAGTGCGCAAGTACAATCCCCTGACGCGGGTTCCTGCTCTGATGCTGGATAGTGGTGAAACGCTGATTGAGAGCTGGGCTATTCTCGATGAGATCGATCACATGGTCGGTCCGGACCGAGCCTTGATTCCAGCTTCCGGTGCGGCAAGGCGGCAGGTGCTGCAGCTGGTATCCGTGGGCACTGGAGCCGCCGAGAAAACCGTCTGGGCCTACTATGAACTTGGCAAGCGACCTGTAGAAAAAGTGCATCAGCCCTGGCTCGAACAGAACGAAGGCCAGGTGCTTGCCGGCTACGCACACCTCGAAGAGAAGCTGAAAGCTTCTGGTGCTGATGCCCTCTTCCGAAACGGAGCTGCTCTCAATCAAGCCGGCATCACCTGTGCCGTTGCCTATCGTTTTACCGAGTTTGTGCGACCGAACCTCGACCTCAAAGGTACGGCGCCAACGCTCGCGGCCTTCTCCGAAGCTTGCGAGGCCACTGATGACTTCAAGAAGGTTTCCATCGGATGAGGTTTCGGAAGTCCGCCGATATGGTCCCTAATTTCTACTCTTATTTATGCTTTCTGGAGCGGGCAAATATGGTTGTCATCCGTCGACTTGCCCCTATGATTTTCGCTCTATGCTTGCTCATTGTGCCAGCGAAATCGCAAGAACGCTTCGCTTTGTTGATCGGCAATCAGTCTTATGGTGAGCAGGTGGGACGCCTTGGAAATCCGATCAACGATGTCAACCTGATTGCGAAGAGTCTGAAAGCCGTCGGCTTCCCCGACAAAAACATCGTGATCATTACAGATGCCGATCGTTTGTCAATGCTGTCCGCCCTCGACGCTTACATAGATCGTATCAGTAGCGCCGGAAAAGACGTCATTAGTTTCTTTTACTACTCCGGGCATGGAATCGCCAACCGGCGCGATAGACGGAACTACCTAATTCCCGTTGGCGTTAAGAAACTCGATCGCAACGTCTGGTTCAAGGCGATCGCACTTGATGACGTAGTAAAGAAGCTATCCCAGCTCGCACCGAATGCAGCCCATTTCGTGATTTTCGATGCCTGCCGAAACCTGCTGATTGCGCCAGTCCGGGGCGGCAAAGGGTTTGTCCCCATGGCTGCGCGGCGCGGCATGTTGATTGCTTTTTCCACTGATCCTGGTGACACCGCATCGGATGAAGGTGAGACGAGCGGACCTTACGCGGCAGCCCTGGCCGGCGAACTTGTAAAGCAGGGACAGCATCATCTCGACCTATTCCAGAACGTCAAAGAGAAGGTCTACCGATCCACACGCCTGCAAGTCCCCTGGACCCGAGATGGCATGTTGCAGCGGGTATATCTTTCCGGTCAAGGTTTGCCTGTACAGACTGGAAAGTCCAATTCGGAATCGGCTATGGCCGCGGAGCTAAGGCGCGCGAAAGAACAACTTCGCCGTGCCGAGATCGAACGTGCCGCAGCACTGAGGGACGCAGCGAATGCCAGAGGAGAAGTTGCCGACCCACGTGTGCTCGCGGAGACGCTCCAACGTGAACTCAAGCGAGTTGGCTGCTACCTTTCTCGGGTTGATGGCGATTGGGGCGCCGGTTCCAAGCGGGCAATGGCAGACTACAATCTGCACTCAAAGTCCGCATTCGCAACGACGCGTCCCACGCCACAAGCGATCGCAAAGTTGAGGACAGTCTTTGTGCGGATCTGCCCGGCAGAGACCACCACCAAAAACGTGGGTTCAAGGCCTTCCAAGCCATCGAGCACAAGCAAAGTTCGTGAACTAGGGCCAAGAGCCCGGTCTGTTCTCAAGACCAAGAGAACAGTAGTCTGTCGTAAAGAAGGACTCGTGGAGTGCCGCGAGCGACTTTGTGGAGGTCAACGCTGCCCGGATCGGTGTCAACCCAATTCTGGCAATCGCCTTCGAATCTGCGAATAACGTTCTTGCTGTTCGCAGGCTTACTTGCCATCCGGCGTCACGCGGAGTTTTGTTTTTCCCCCTCCTCAAGCATCGATGGCGCTGAGACACCCATCGTCACGTAAATCGATGTCAGGCTTTCAATTCCGACGTTGGCAGGCTTGACCCACTCTTTGCGTACGAACAACAACCCCCCGCCAACAGGAACCGGGGCGGACGGAACCAGGATTGCAAGATACTCATGGCCATCGATGAGAACCGGCTCGGAGTTCGGAAGCAACGCGAGTACAGCGGTTCCGCCATCGCCCCCGAAGAAGCACCACGCCGGTGTCATGTTTTTCATATCGGGATCATCGCTGACGCCGAAAACACCAACCAAACGCTCTGCGAGATCATAGATTTTGCCGACAACGGGAATGCGGCGGAACAAATCGCCGAAGAAAGAGAGAAGGTTGCGCGCCAGTCTGCGCTGCAGCAGAACGCCCAACGTGAAGATGATTAGTAGTATTAGAATTATCCCGCTCAGATAGGCGAGCAACTTCGAGTCTGCGAAAGACAAGCCTAGGTCAGTCAGCAACCCGCCGACCAGACTATTGGGGCCGACGAATTGTTGGACGAGATTAGCGGTCCAAACTACCGCCACGACCGTGATGGTGATGGGCAGCAGCGCAATCACACCAATCAAGAAAGTTTGTAGGATTGACGAGGATGATTTCTCGCTCATGTTGCGCGCTCCCAGCTGTTCACTTTGGCGACGAATCTTTGTCGTGCCAGCGTGAAAGTATCATGTCGAACCCGTTCACGCAGCTGGCCTTGTGAATTGTGCCAAGTCAGGCGCCGAACAGGCTCCCATCGCCCGACGTGCATTTAGCGCTCTTCTGCGATTCACTGTAGATTGACATTCCCTATTCCGCCTGCCGAAACACTGACAGAGGCTGCCATGCGTTCCACCCGTATCATCCAAACCGTGTCCTGCCATGCCGAAGGCGAAGTCGGTGATGTCATTGTCGCCGGGGTTGCGCCGCCACCAGGCGAGACGCTGTGGGAGCAGTCGCGCTGGATCGCTCAGGACGATACGCTGCGCAACATCATGCTGAACGAGCCGCGTGGAGGCGTATTCCGGCATGTCAATTTCCTAGTACCACCGAAGAACCCGCAAGCGGCGATGGGTTTCATCATCATGGAACCGATCCATACACCGCCGATGTCGGGTTCGAACTCGATGTGTGTGGCAACGGTTCTGCTGGATAGCGGCATCGTGGCAATGACCGAGCCTGAGACGTCGTTTTCCTTGGAAGCGCCATCAGGACTGGTGCACGTCAGAGCCGAATGCCGTGATGGCAAAGCCCAGCGCGTATCGATCCGCAACGTTCCATCGTTTGCCGACAAGCTTGACGTGACGCTCGAGGTCGAAGGTATCGGAACACTGACGGTCGACACGGCCTATGGTGGCGACAGCTTTGTGCTGGTCGACGCCGCAGCAGCCGGCTTCGAGCTTAAGCCGGACGAAGCCAAGGACCTTGCGACAACCGGCCAGCGCATTACTCGGGCAGCGAACGAGCAGCTTGGGTTTGCCCATCCGGAAAATCCTGACTGGAGCCACATCTCGTTTTGCCAGTTCACGAAGCCGGTCGAGAAGACAGAAGAAGGTTTGATGGGTTGGAACGCTGTTGCCATCGAACCGGGCAAGCTTGACCGATCACCGTGCGGCACGGGTTGTTCTGCGCGGATGTCGGTGATGCACGCCAAGGGGCAACTGGGCGTCGGCGAAGCGTTTATCGGTCGCTCAATCATCGACTCGCGGTTTGATTGCCGGATTGTCGAGACGACTCACGTGGCCGGAAAACCAGCGATCGTCCCGGAATTAACCGGCCGCGCGTGGATCACAGGCACACATCAACACATGATCGATCCGGCTGATCCCTGGCCGGAAGGCTACCGGTTGTCGGATACTTGGCCGATGCCGAGGTAGTCATCCTCAATGTCAGCTCCCACAGCTGTTCGGAGCTGGAACCAATGTCCGTAACATGCTAAGTCAGCATCATGAATGTAGAGCTTGACCAGAAGACAC
>JBCDBQ010000387.1:0-7163 GCA_039183375.1 Pseudomonadota bacterium | reverse complement strand
GACTGCGGCCTTGCTTTCCCAAGGCTCGGATGAGCTGAAGGCGCGATATCTGCCGAAGATGGTGTCCGGCGAATGGCCCGGCACAATGAATTTAACCGAGCCGCACGCGGGTTCAGATCTCGGTCATTTGCGCGCGAAAGCGGAACGGCAGGAGGATGGCACCTACAAGATCTTTGGGACCAAGATTTATATTACGTATGGTGACCATGATCTGACTGAGAACATTGTGCATCTGGTTCTTGCGCGCGCGAGTGATGCGCCAGCGGGCACGCGCGGCATCTCTCTCTTCCTGGTGCCGAAGTTTCTCGTTAATGAGGACGGCTTGATCGGTGAGCGCAATGACGTGATCACTGCCGGCGTCGAGCACAAGCTCGGTATTCATGCGAGCCCCACATGCACCCTGAAGTATGGTGAGAATGGTGGTGCGATCGGTTACCTCGTCGGTGAGGAAAACCGCGGCCTCAATGCGATGTTCATAATGATGAACGCGGCGCGTCTGGCGGTCGGCATGCAGGGTGTTGCGATTGCTGACCGCGCCACACAACACGCGATTGAGTACGCCAATGAGCGGACCCAAGGGCGTGGCCCCGGAGCGAAAAGCGGTGAGATGAGCCCAATCATCGAACATGCAGACATTCGCCGGACGATTATGACGATGAAATCACTGGTGCAGGCTGCGCGTTCGATCTGTCTGGTCACCGCACGTGAGATTGATCTCATGCATCGTGGTGAAACAGAAGAGATCCGCGAGGCTGCAGGTGCGCTATCAGCATTGCTGACGCCGGTTGCCAAGGCGTTTTCAACCGATATGGGGGTTGAGGTCGCGTCGATGGGTGTGCAGGTGCATGGCGGCATGGGCTTCATGGAAGAGACCGGCGCGGCGCAGTATTATCGGGATGCGCGCATCCTGCCCATTTACGAAGGCACGAACGGAATTCAGGCGATTGATCTGGTGACTCGCAAGTTGCCACTTGGCAATGGCGAGGTTGTTCGCGGTTATATCGCGGAACTGAAAGAAACTGCCGATGAGGTCCGGGCTTCCAATCGGCCGGAGTTCGGTTTGATGGGACAGCGGCTTGATGAGGCCGTCACGGCGCTGTCGGAAGCCAGCGAATATATGATCGAACAGTTGCAGTCGAATCCTGAAGCGGCTCTCACAGGTGCTGCCCAGTATCTCAAATTGTTTGGGCTGACTGCTGGCGGAACGTATCTCGCACGAGGCGCGCTTAAGGCTGTTCGTGATGGTTCTTCAGCTAACGGCAAGGCGGCAAATGTCAAGTCGGCTCGGTTCTTTGCTGAGCATCTTTTGGTTGCTGCCCCCGGCCACGGACAGTCGGTTGTCACTGGTGCCGATGCACTGGCAGACGTGACGCCGGAGCTGCTATCAGCATAGAGCGCGCATCACGCGGCAATCTCATTACGGATTGAATTGTGCTGATTTCGCCATAAGCCTAGCTTAGGGTCCCGCTATGCTCGTGCGATCTCATATTTTGATGGTTCTTCCGCTTGGGATTGCCCTGCTCGCTCTCAATGCGGTGGCTTCGGTTCCCGTTCATGCCGGATGGTTGACGCGGCTGGCAAAAGAGGCCGGCGAAGCCGGTGGCAGCGGCGCACGCAAGGGTGCCGGTCAACTGGATGAGGCGGCATCTCAACTCAAGAACCTGCCAAAGGTTGCACGCGCGGGTGCGGTCGCCGCTTCTGTGAGCGGCGAAGGTCACTGGACCTTTATCAACAAAGCCGGGCAGCGGTTTACCGCGGCCAATGACGCCGAGATGGGGCGCTTGAGCTCGTTTCTATTTCCGGAAGGCGTTGGACCTGCAGGCCTCAACATCTATGTCACTCGAGACTCCGTGTTTAAGTATCGCGAGGCCCTGGAGCAGCTTCCGAAACGTTCCAAGGTTTGGCTGTCAGATGGCAAGCGCGCCTACCAATTGCGTTATCGAGCTGGTCGAGGCGATGCGAAGCCTTCGTTGTTTGCCCAGGTTCGGCGGGATTTATTCGTTCCTTTGGACAAGCGCGAGCTTTTCGACGAGGCGGTTTGGCGGCTTGAAAGGCCCTTCAAGCGGAGTAGCGTGAGAGTCTTATCGTTGACGGCAGATGGGCCAGCCAGCCTGCCCGTTGTGAGCAAGTCGGCCAGCAAAGCCGGCAAAGAGATCATCGAAAAGGTCGACCCGCGCCATATCACTAGTGCCATTAGTCCGCTCAAGGGGCAAACCGTTGTCCTCACGGGACGATTGGCTGGCGATAACCTGGTCTATAGGTCTGCCCGCGGATCTGAAGCGGATTTGGATCTTGCCGGATTGCGCCGCGCGGCGGCGGCCAATGATATTGATCTTGTTCTCCTGAATTCGCCGGCACCACGCCAGCCAGGTGTTCGGAACTGGCTTTGGCAAACCGTGGGTATTGATGGGCTGGGAACGGCACTGAACAGCGAGACCTATGGTGACTTTGTCGGTTCGCTGGCAGGTGGCGGTCGAAAGCTTGAAGTGCGTGTGGCGCGGTCGGACAGTAATCGGACGGTTCTGTCAGTGGTTAACTTCTCCGACGGAGTGATTGCGCCTGGCAGCGAAACCATTGGTGATGTCATCGCGGAAGTCGCATCGGAAGTTGCCGGGTCGGTCGTAACCACAGCCATCGAAGTGCACGGAACAAGCGCGGAACGCTCCAAGGAACTCGACCGCAGAATTGTGCCGGGCATCTCGTCAGACGTGCAGTTTGGTTTCATCGTTATGGTGGTCGCCGGGATGCTGGGTTTGCCGGTGGCGTGGCGTTGGTGGCGCTGGGTGTGGCCGCAGGAAGAGCGAACGGAGTATGGTGGCTGGCTCGGATACCGTGCAGCACAACTCGTGCGTTTCATCTTCTTTTTGCTGTTTTTCCTGCCGCTGATCGGCGTGCCGGCGATGATCTGGAACTTTGCTCTCCAAGTCTGGGCCTGGTTGACATTTCCTTGGCGTGCCATGAAGTGGTTGTTTGGCTTGGGGCAGGCCAAAACGCCTGCCTAGTTGTGCCCAGCCGGTTTGGCCGAGACTGAATTGAGGAATGCCTATGTCCACGCTGCTTCTGACGCATCCGTGCTTTGTCAATCATGACACGGGCTATGGACATCCGGAGCGCGCGGACCGTATGCGGGCCCTCGATCAGGTCTTTGCCAACGATGTTTTCGACGATCTTGTTCGAGATGAAGCACCGATCCGGGAAGATCTTGAAGCAGCCGTCGTGCGTGCGCATCCGCAAGAATACTATGATGCCATCCTGGCTGCCGATCCCGGCCCTGATGGCGATACCGTTCGCCTGGACGGTGATACGGTGCTTTCACCTGGGTCTTGGGAACCCGTTGTTCGGGCTGTTGGGGCGGGTCTCGAGGCCGTGGATCGGGTGATGGCTGACGACAGCCTGATCAAGAATGCGTTCTGTCAGGTGCGCCCGCCTGGGCACCACGCGGAAACAGCAACGGCCATGGGCTTTTGTGTTTTCAACAGTATTGCTGTTGCGGCGATGTATGCGCGCGCAAAGTATGGTTTAGAGCGTGTGGCTGTGGTCGATTTTGATGTTCACCACGGCAATGGCACGCAGGATATCTTTTGGTCTGACAAAGACTTGTTCTTCGGCTCCACACATCAGATGCCACTTTATCCGGGCAGCGGAGCGGTCAACGAGACCGGGGTTGGGAATATCTGCAACGCACCGCTCAGGCCCAATGACGACGGCGGCCCATTTCGTGAGGCCTTCGAATCGCGCATTTTGAGCGAACTTGACGTGTTTCAGCCTGAACTTCTGATGATTTCGGCTGGATTTGATGCCCATGAGGCCGATCCACTGGCAAATCTTCGATTGGTAGAGGCAGATTTCGGGTGGGCCACGGAGCAGTTGCTTGATGTGGCTGCGCGACATTGCGGCGGACGGGTCGTATCCATGCTGGAAGGCGGATATGATCTGAAGGGCTTGGCCGGGTCCGCGGCAGTTCACGTTAAGACGTTGATGGATGCTTGAGCGAGCAAAGGGTGTTTAGTTCGAATGGATACAGTTATGGCGGCACCAGCCTCAAAACACGCTGATATCAAGGAATTTAGCTTCGAGCGAGCGCTTAAGGAGCTGGAGTCTATCGTCGGTCGCCTGGAAAAAGGTGATGTCGAGCTTGAGGACAGCATCGTGATCTATGAGCGCGGCGAGGCCTTGCGAAAGCATTGTGATAAGCTGCTCAAGCAGGCTGAGGCAAAGGTCGAAAAGCTGACTGTAAGCGGCGATGGGGCGATATCTGGTTCGACGCCGCTGGATCCGCAATAAGAAACAATTTATCGACGAGGAACAGCTATTTCGGGCGCATACGTGCGTCAGGTCCAGCTTGATGTTACTGGCACGCGTTCATATGACGTCAAGGAGAAGCTCGAAGGTCTCGTTGTTTGAACCGAGATCAGAGCGCCTATCAGTATTGAGATTGCGATAATACGCATCGAACGTTCTTTCTGCCCTTCGGCTGTCCGGATTGTCGCGGGTGTGTGCGTGGATGGCAATGGCGTTCGGAATACTGAACGTTGGTTATCCACCCAATCCGTCGCAGTCTGCCATCCAGTCGTAAAGAAATCGGAAAGGATGCCTTATTGGCGCGCTGATTGGACGCTTTAAAGCATAACGGTCGCGGGGCTAGGATGAACTTTCGACAAGTCGCAATCTCTATGCGCAGTTCTTACGTAACAAATATTGGCGCAGGCTTTTCTGACGCCGATGAAGATGGATGGCTGATAGCGACGCATGTCTAGCACCGAACTTCTCGACACGATCCAGACGCCGCATGATCTCCGCAAGCTTGACGCCAAAGATTTGCGGCAGGTGGCGGATGAGTTGCGACAGGAAACGATTAACGCCGTTTCCGTCACCGGTGGGCACCTCGGTGCTGGGCTGGGTGTCGTTGAGCTGACTGTCGCTATCCATTGGGTTTTCAATACACCGGACGATCGTCTGATATGGGATGTTGGCCACCAGTGCTATCCGCATAAGATTTTGACGGACCGACGCGATCGCATCCGGACCTTGCGGCAAGGTGGTGGTCTGTCAGGCTTTACCAAGCGCGCGGAGAGTGAGTACGATCCGTTTGGCGCAGCGCACTCATCAACGTCGATCTCTGCCGGCCTTGGTATGGCTGTTGCCCGCGATCTCTCCGGCGGTGACAACAACGTCGTCGCTGTAATCGGCGATGGGGCGATGAGTGCAGGCATGGCCTACGAGGCCATCAACAATGCCGGAGCGCGCAATGAACGTCTGATCGTAATCCTTAATGATAACGATATGTCGATTGCTCCGCCGACAGGCGCACTCTCGCATTATCTGGCCCGCACGACATCCAGCGGGCCGTACCTCTATGTGCGTGATATTGCAAAGCAGCTTGCCAAGCGTCTGCCGAAGAGCTGGGAACGCCGTGCTGCGCGGATGGAAGAGTACACGCGGCACCTCTGGCAAGGTGGTGCTTGGTTTGAAGAGCTCGGCTTCTACTATGTCGGTCCCATCGATGGGCATGATCTAGATCAGCTGGTTCCGATCCTTCGCAATGTCAGGGATGCGAACCAGGGTCCGATCCTGGTCCACGTCGTGACCCAGAAGGGCAAAGGGTATCAACCCGCTGAGGATTCAGACGACAAGTATCACGGCGTCAGCAAGTTCAATGTTGTGACGGGAGATCAGGTCAAGCCGGCTCCCAATGCGCCGAGCTATACGAAGGTGTTCGCGCAGAGCCTCATGCAGGAAGCGCGTAAGGACGACAAGATTGTTGCGGTCACTGCGGCTATGCCTTCAGGCACAGGCCTTGACCTGTTCGGTGAGGAGTTTCCCGACCGGACATTCGACGTCGGCATTGCCGAGCAGCATGGCGTGACGTTTGCTGCCGGGCTCGCGACAGAGGGCTACAAGCCATTCGCGGCGATTTATTCGACATTTCTGCAGCGCGCCTATGATCAGGTCGTGCATGATGTTGCGATCCAGAAACTCCCGGTTCGGTTTGCTATTGACCGTGCAGGTCTGGTTGGAGCCGATGGTCCGACACATGCCGGTTCGTTCGATGTGGCTTATCTCGGTTGCTTGCCGCACATGGTCGTCATGGCTGCCGCCGATGAAGCTGAGCTTCGCCACATGGTAGCAACAGCTGCGGCCATCGATGACCGCCCAAGTGCATTCCGTTATGCGCGCGGCGAAGGCATGGGCGTCGATATGCCGGAAGAAGGGGTTCCGCTCGAGATCGGTAAAGGCCGGGTCTTGCGCGAAGGCTCGACGGTTGCGCTGCTGTCATTCGGGACGCGTTTACAGGAGGCGCTAACGGCAGCGGATCAGCTGGCTGCCATGGGACTGTCGACAACCGTTGCGGATGCGCGCTTCGCGAAACCGTTGGATACCCATCTTGTTGATCAACTTGTCAGGAACCACGAAGTGCTCGTGACCATCGAAGAAGGATCAATCGGTGGGTTCGGCTCATATGTCTTGAACCATCTGTCGAGTAGCGGCCAGCTCGATCACGGTGTTCGGGTGCGTACGATGGTGCTGCCGGATATCTTCATTGATCATGATAAGCCTGAGACGATGTACGATCAGGCCGAGCTCAATGCGTCACACATCGTTGCCAAGGCGCTTGGTGCGCTTGGCAAGGAAAGCGTGATCGATGACGCAAGTCGTGCCTAACGATTGAACCCCTCCGTTGGTTCATGGTTGGACGAACCTATGACGGATCATCAGCCAGGCCGCCGCCTCGATCAGGTTCTTGTCGATCGCGCGTTTGTGGATAGTCGCTCGCGTGCACGTGACCTGATCTTGCGTGGTTTTGTGCTTGTCAGTGGTGTTGTTGAGAAGCGTCCTGCCCGCAGGGTATCGAATGACCAGGAATTAGCGATCCACTCTGCAGCGCCGCAGTTTGTTTCCCGGGGTGCCGAGAAACTGACCGCAGCGCTGGACCACTTCTCGTATTCACCGATGCGGAAGGCGGGACTGGATGTCGGTGCATCAACCGGTGGTTTCACGCAGCTGTTGCTGGAGCGCGGGGTTGAGCGGGTGGTCGCGGTTGATGTTGGTCGAGATCAGTTACATCCCACGCTGCGCGAAGATCCACGCGTCACCGTGCTTGAGCAGACAGATGCGCGTCAACTGACTGAGGACCAAATAGGTGGTCCGGTTGACTGCTTGGT
>JBCDBQ010000386.1:0-7203 GCA_039183375.1 Pseudomonadota bacterium | reverse complement strand
TGCCACAGCAGCTACATCGGATTCAGGTGCTGCCTGTGACTCGCCTTCGCCGCTTGTTGCGGCTTCACTGCCATTGCTCGAAGTGGAACCTGCCTGCTCTGCCTCAAGCACAGTGCGGTTGTGTTGTTCCAACCAGTCTTCACCGGCGTCGTCGGGGGTACCCGGCTCTCCGAACTCCCGCTTCATTTCAGCGTCGAGTTTGGCATGTTCTTCATCGAGCTCGCGCCGGACGTCGTCCAACTCCCGCATCTCGTCCTTGAAACCATCGCGCACGTCACTGATCGTCGAGGTTGCTTCTGATTTCAGATCCTGCAAGTCGTTTTTGACTTGCTCGAATTCGGTGTCCTTGATGGCCTCATCAAACTGGCTTCGGAAGTCTTGCGCCTGACGTTTGATCATGGAAACGAATTTGCCAATAGTGCGCAACATCGCCGGCAGCTCTTTTGGCCCAACAACCAAAAGTGCGATGACCGCCATGACAAATAATTCGGCCCAGCCAATGTCCAGCATGCAATTGTCCTGCGCTTCGTCGGCTTAGAGATCAAGTCCGACCCAGCGCTTCAGTTCCTTTGGAGTCCAATCGGGTCTCGCCGCATAAAACAGATCTCCAATCGATCCGTTCCAAACGCGAAACAGCACCAATCCAGTTAGCTGGCTTTTGTGGTTTCGGAAGTCGTGCTCTCGACTGTCTTCTCGGCCTTGTCTTCGAGGGCCTTGTCGTCAGCCGTCTCAGTCTTGGTGTCGTCGGACATACCCTTTTTAAAGTTCTTGATGCCCTTGGCGACGTCGCCCATCAACTCCGGAATACGGCCGCGGCCGAACAACAGCACGACAATTGCCAGCACAATTAACCAATGCCAGATGCTAAACGTTCCCATGCGTCTGCAAACTCCTTTTATAATTCGAACGGCACATCACGTCGGTGCCGGATATTCCCGATGGGCAATCAACACGTTTCCAGATTGACAGCCAGTCTAATCTGGACGGCATCTTGCACCACGTCGCTTTGCCGCAACTATCGCAGATAGCATGCAGATGGGCAAGGCAGCGTCACTTGTCAACTTCGACCTTAGTTGCCAGCCGAGTGGATCATTAACCCATTGATTCCTGGTCAAAGATCAGAATGCCGTCCTGGTCGACCAAAATTGAAACGTCGTCACCCGGGCTGGGTGCTCTGGCTTCGCGAACAAGGCTTGTTAACGGTTTGTCTGTTCCTGCGATTGCAATCGTCAATTGCGCCAGGTCGCCCTGAAACCGCGAACTGAGCACTCTTCCAGGCACACCTTCATTGTTTTTGGCTGGCCGGACGGCGCGTCGCCTGACACCCAAAACGACTGACTGGCCATCAGCATGCCCGCTCGCATCGAATTGCCCGAATGGGGTCTCTACGATGCCATTGCTAACGGTTGCGGGAACCTCGTTGATCTCGGAGAACAGTCGCGCGACGAACAAATCGGCGGGCTTATGGTAGAGATGCTCTGCTGAGCCGATTTGCACGAGTTTGCCATCGCGCATCACCGCGATCCGATCAGCAAGCCGCATGGCCTCATCAGGGTCATGCGTGACGATCAAGCTGGTGGATCTTGTTTCCTTCAGCAATTCCCGGGTGGTTTGGCACAGGACCTCGCGCAAATAGACATCCAAGCCGGAGAACGGCTCATCCATAAGCAGAACGGCAGGTCGCGGCGCAATGGCCCGGGCCAGCGCAACCCTCTGTTGCTGGCCGCCCGATAAGGTATGGGGATAGCTGTTGGCGTAGCGTTCCAGGCCGACCCTCGCCAGCAGGGCGAAAGCCTCCTCGGCTGCCAGGTTCGAACCAAGACGTTTCAGGCCATAAGCCACATTCTGTATGACGGTGAGGTGCGGAAACAGCGCGAAGTCCTGAAACATCAGTCCGATGTTGCGCCGATTGGGTTCCAGAAAGACGCCCGGGCCGGCAACTTCTTGGTTGCCTAGCAAAACCCGGCCGCTGGTAGGAGCATCTATGCCGGACGCGAGCCGCAGGAGTGTGGTCTTCCCGCATCCCGAAGGGCCGAGCAGGCACACGATCTCGCCCGCCTCGACCTGAAAGCTGACATGATCAACCGCCTGAATCTCATCGAACTGCTTGCCAATTCCATCAAACTCAAGGCTGGTCGCAAATGACACCGCTGCCCGCTGGGCTGGATTACGCAGTGGCCGTTCGGCATTCGGCGCCATAACACCGAAACGCTGCCTGATCTCATTGAGAAAGCTCACGCGCTGCTACTCACTCTTCCTTGCCCGCTGCAGAATGCCTAAGGCTCGGTCGTCCTCAGTCCGTTTGCTTCTCTGATGGAAGGTGAGCCTCTGCACCGGCATCCTGGTCTTCATCGTCCTGGTGATCCGCTTCCATGTCATCCGGCTCGTCGAGATCGAACTCTGGATCTGAGCCCTCATGCTCTTCGTCTTCTAGCGGCAATTCATCCGGCATCAAAGCTGCCAATTCCTTTGGCTGCGGCACCCTGAAATCGGGCGGCAGGGCTGCATCGAGGAGACCGGCACCTTTAAGTTCACCGAGACCCGGCAGCTCAGACAACGTATCCAGCCCGAAATGGAGCAGAAACTCTTCCGTGGTCCCATAGGTTAGCGGTTTTCCAGGTGCTCTACGGCGCCCTCGCGGACGCACCCAGCCGACCTCCATAAGCGTGTCCAATGTCCCTTTGGATATGGAAACGCCGCGCACTTCTTCAATCTCGGCCCTAGTTGTTGGCTGATGATAGGCAATGATCGCCAAAGTCTCGAGGGCTGCGCGTGACAGGCGGCGCTCCTCGACGACCTCGCGCTCCATCAAGTAAGCAAGGTCTTCAGCCGTTCTAAACGACCATCGACCGGCCACGCGAACCAGGTTAACGCCGCGATCTTGATACTCAGCCTGCAATTGCTCAAGAAGTGGCTGGACTTCCATGTCCTCTGGCAGGCTCTCCGACAATTGCTTGGCAGTCAACGCCTTGTCAGAGGCAAAGAGCTTGGCTTCGATCACGCGCAGCACAGCGCGGTCGGCGACCGGTTCTGCAACCGCGCCGTCCGCATCCTTCGTTGCCTCTTTGGCCAAACCCGTTGCAAGCTTGCGCAATGCATCAACGCTTTCTTCTGCAGCTGCCTGTTCGCCTTGCATAGGCTCGACTGGCATCTGTTCGCTGGGCATCTGTTCTATTGGCGCGTGCTCGGTGGAGCCATCAATGGGGCGCACGCCTTCGTCAGCGTCCACATCGACAGCCGCGAGCGGCTGCCGGGTCTGAGATTTTGGAGATTGCGTCACTCTTTAACCTGTTCCCACAAGGCGCCGGCTTCTTTGCGGCGCACGTAGATTGCCCCAAACGGTTCGTCTTGTCGTAGTTCAACCAGTCCCTCTCTCGCCATCTCCAGCGCGGCGCCCAGTGAGCTTGCTATGACGGTGCGTCCGGCCTCAGGATTGGTGAGATACTGCTGCAAACAACGGTCAAGTTGCATCCAGCTACCCGAAACCTGCCCCACGAGGCGCTGCAACTGAGTTCGCGCTTGCTTTATTGACCAAACTTGACGTTTTTTGACGACATGCACGCGTGGAATACGTTTTTTGCGCTGTTCCGCATAAGCCTTCAGCAGATCGAACAACTCTGCCTTGTACTGGCTTTCCTTGCGGGTTGTAACAGCCTCAGGGCGGCCTCTTGCAAACACATCCCGCCCTAGTCGTTTGCGGGTCATCAGCTTTGCCGCGGCATCCCGCATCGCCTCAAGACGCATCAATCGGAAGGCCAATTGCTGTGCCAATTCTTCGCCGCTTGGCTCGTCCTCGCCTTCATCATCTCGTGGGACCAGCAGCTTGGATTTGAGGAAGGTTAGCCAAGCAGCCATGACCAGATAATCGGCCGCCAGCTCCAGGCGGAGCCGCTGTGCTTCATCTACAAATGAGAGGTACTGTTCGGCCAGCGCAAGAACAGAAATGTTAGAAATATCAACCTTTTGAGTGCGCGCCATCGCGAGGAGCAGGTCGAGCGGGCCTTCAAATCCACCGACATCGACGATCAGCTCGTCTGGTCGCGTAGCCGCCTCACTCCTGACTGGGCTTTCCCAGCTCTCGTTCTCCTCTTGCCCGTTCAACGCGCTATCCTAGAAAACATTGTGTGACAGACCAATGCGGGAACATAGCTCTCAGCTCTAAACTCAGCGATGGTTACACGCGATTCACAGAAGTTCTGCCAGAGTTTCACGTGCCTGCTCCCGCAACTCAGGTAAATCCAGTGGAAAAACGTCCTTTTGAGTAATGGCACAGGCGGCTCGAAATCTCTCTTCTGAACGCCCGGAAAGGTTTCCAGCCTGATCAGCCGCCGCTCTCATTTCTTCCAGATTGCCATTACAATGGAGAACGAGATCACAGCCAGCGCCTCTCACGGCAGCCGCCCGCTCACTAATCGTACCCTTGAGCGCCGACATCGACAGATCATCACTCATCAACAGACCATCAAAGCCAATTTCATCGCGAATGACGTTTGCGATGACAGTTTTTGAGGTGGTGGCCGGTGCCTCCGGGTCAATATCGGAATACACAACGTGGGCCGTCATGGCTGCCGGTACGTGGTTCAGCAATCGGAATGGTTCTATGTCTGTCTCGTTGAGATCCGACCACTTGGTGTGAACAACGGGTAACTGCTTGTGGCTGTCGACCATCGCTCTGCCATGGCCTGGGACATGTTTCATGACGGGCAGGACACCTGCGTTCATGAAACTTTCTGCAACCGTTTGACCGAATCTGGCGATCTCGCTCGGAGAGCGACCGTAGGCTCTGTCGCCAATCACGTCATGTGCGCCATTGATGGGCAGATCAAGACAAGGCGCGCAGTTCGTGTTTATGCCGACATCCCGAAGTTCGGCGGCGCAAAGACTGCTTACCTGGGCAAGCATTTGCAACGCGCGTTCAGGCGCTTCGCAATAGGCTTTGCCGTAACGGGCCGCGGCCGGCAAGGCTGTCCAGTGAGGCCGTCTTAATCGCTGAACGCGCCCGCCTTCTTGGTCGACTAGAACCAGGCAGTCAGGTTCTGCGAGCGCAGACCGCGCATCTTTGATGAGGCGTCGCAGCTGATCGGGATCTTGGACATTGCGTGCAAATATGATCAGCCCTGCAGGGCGAACTTCTTGAAGGAAGGCCGCCTCCTCTTTCTGCAAGGTCGGGCCTGCCAGCCCGACAATCATTGCGTTTCGCATGACTGCTTTTAGTAGGCCGCCACCCAGCAGCCACTATAGCCAGCCGTCTTGAGACGGCCGCACAACTGACCTGCCGCTTGCTTCGAACCTGGCGGACCAACAACGGCACGGTACATCACACCGAGTCCTCTTGAGGTCAGATCCGTGCGCCTGACATCTGGAACTTTGGTGCTCAGGATTGACGTGTACTTTTGTTGGAGATCAGCGAAACTCGTCAAAGCATCGATACGGCTGCGCTTCGTTGAAAGAACGGCAACATAGCCTAGTCCACCGGCACCAGCTGCTGCAGCAGCAGGAGCCGCAACCGCGGCTGGTTGTGGTCGACGTGGCGCTGGCCGTTGCTGCTGATTAGGCACAACGCGCGTTACATTCGCACTCGCTACGCCAGACGCCGCTGGTCTGACAGCTGCAGGTGTAACTGTTGAAGCCGTCGTGAACTGTGGTTTCGTAACTCCGGACCGCACAGGCAGCGGCGGAAACTTCGAGTTACGACGACGCTTTACCGGAGGCTCTGCTGCTGGCGGCGCACTTGCTACCTGCACGGGCTGCTGTTCCTGCACCTGCGGCTGCAAAGCCTGCGTAGCAGGTGGAACACGCGTGTTCGATACAGAAGCTGTTTGCGCTTCGACAGAGGGTGGCGGAGCTGCCAGGCCGCTTCCACCACTGACGATCATACCGGGAACCGATGTCGTCGATGACACTGAAGCAGACTGTTCAGTCGATTGTGCCGGCTCCACTGCCGGCGTACCAGATTCCGCTTGATTGTTTTCTGGAGCCTCAGGAACAACCAGTCGTCCATCTGGCCCAACCACTAACGTTGGCACTGACCGCACTCGATTACCGACTTTGTCAGGATCACTGCCGCCGGCATTGCCAAGCTTGCCGAGCAGCTTGCTATCCTTGTTGTCGAAAGTCCGGCCGCCAGAGCTTGCTGGAGGTTCCTTGGCTGCGCCACTTGCGGCCGCAACGACAGGTGTATCACCAGATTTGTTCTGCTCACCAAACAGGGTGTTGTATCCGTAAGCAAATCCGCCGCCGACCACAATGGCACTCACCAGCGCCCCTGCGATAATCAGCTTGCGACCTGTGCCGCCTTCTTCCTCGTCGTAGTAGTCGTCATAATCCTCGTCACCCTCATCGCCGTAGCCATCCTCGTGTTGAGCGATAGCGTTCGACTGGAAACCCTGAGGCGGACCATCATAGCCCTCCGGACGCTGATGTCCGAACTGGTCGCCAGGCGCAAGACCATTGAGTGGCGGGTTCACATCCCATTCCTGTTGCGGAGGGACATAGTCAGGATCGCCGAACTGTGGACGATCGGCCTGCGCGCCACCCGCCGGCATGTAGTTTCCAAAGTCGTATAACCCGGCATCCGCAGCACCGGCTTGATTAGCCTGAGACGGCTGCCAATTCTGACCGGGCTCATGATCAAATGCCGATGGACGAAACTGTCCGTACGCCGGCGCTTCATTCTGGCCATATTGTGGATAGCCGCCACGCCCGTCGGAAGCCGGTGGCTGTGTCGCCGGGGTGTCGAACTGAGAGTATGGCTGCTGGTTAAATTCCGGCGCATGCTGAAATGGTTGTCCAGCTTGATTGGTCGAATGACCAAACTCCGGATAGCCAGGTTGCCCGCCAGGCAATGTCGGCTGATGCTGATCAGTTTCTGGATAGTAGGGGTTAGCCGACTGCTGCGGGTGCCCAAATTGCTGATGAGCACCAAATTGATCTGGTTGACCATGGGGCTGCTGCCCCTGGTACCCTTGATCCGGTACCCCAAAAGCGTTGTCGGGTGCCCCTTGAGGGTTGCCATACCCTCCCTGACCGAACTGCTGCCAGCCTTCGTTTTGCTGGTTAGCCGCCTCTGGATCGTGCATTGCTCGCTGCTGCCATTGAGGCGCCTGGCGACTTGGACCGCTCGACCGCGTCATGTGGTGTAATCCTTATGCCCCGTGCCCGTGGTCTTCCCCGACTCGCAGCTTACCGCATCTCTAGTGGTGC
>JBCDBQ010000385.1:0-7220 GCA_039183375.1 Pseudomonadota bacterium | reverse complement strand
TGCCGCGGGCATCGCCGAGAAATTGTGCGCCGCTGGTCTGTGGACGTCGTTTCGGACACGACCCTATTCGAAAGTCCCGGCTTCGGATGAACGGCCAAGTGCCATCTTCGTGACGGCGATGGATACAGAGCCTCTTGCTCCAAATGTGGAATTGGTTATCTCCAGATCTGCGGAAGAGTTCGAGCGCGGCCTAGCGACCGTCGCGAAGTTGAGCGATGGCAAGACTTACCTATGCCAGGAGATCGGCGCCAATCTTCCCGGTGGCAGCGTGAATGGCGTTGAGGCCGTTGGCTTCGCCGGCCCCCACCCGGCTGGTCTGGCCGGGACCCACATACATTTCTTGCAACCGCCATCTGCAACCGATGCCGTCTGGACGATCGGTTACCAGGACGTCATTGCCATCGGTGCATTGATGAACTCTGGATTCCTGAATCCAAAGCGTGTCGTGGCACTTGGCGGCCCGCGGTGCAAGGAGCCCCGGCTGCTGGAAACTTTGACCGGTGCTTCCTTGGTCGATCTGACAGATCAAGACCGGCCATCAGACGTTCCGGTTCGCCTCGTATCGGGGTCAATTCTGAGCGGACGTGCAGCAACGGATACCACGGCATACCTAGGCCGCTATGCACGCCAGATCACGATCATCGAAGAGGATCACAACCAGAACCTCTTCGGTTGGATCAGGCCCATGGCCCACAAGTATGCGACCCAACCTGTGCTGGGCTCCGCCTTTTCCCGGAAGCTCTATGATCTGACGTCGAACCTGAACGGCGGCAGACGCGCGATGGTGCCAACCGGGAACTTCGAGCGACTTATGCCGCAGGATTATCTGCCGACACAGCTCCTGCGTGCGTTGCTGGTTATGGATACTGATACGGCCCAGGCGCTGGGCGCGCTGGAGCTTGATGAGGAAGACCTGAGCCTGGTCGGGTTTGCCTGCCCTGCCAAGTATGAATACGGCCTGGCCCTGCGTGACTGCTTAGAGAAGATTGAATTGGACGGTTAACGAAATGAGTCTGCGCTCCTTTTTCGACCGCATCGAGCCGCACTTCCACAAAGGTGGCAAGTGGGAACGCTATTTCCCGATGTATGAGATGGTCGAGAGCTTCATCTATACGCCGAAGACCGTGACGACGATTGCGCCGCATGCCCGCTCGCATATCGATATGAAGCGGATCATGACGTACGTCGTCATCTCGACCATCCCCTGTATTCTGTTTGGTTGGTACAACACTGGCCTGCAAGTGAACTCTGCGATTGCGATCCATGGCGAGTCCGGATGGCGCGCTGCCATTGTTGCTCTCCTCGGAGTTGGGTTTGACCCCAACAGCCTGCTTGGCAACATGTTCCACGGGGCGCTCTACTTCTTCCCGATATACATAACGACACTTATCGCTGGCGGGTTCTGGGAAGTTTTGTTCGCCACGGTCCGGCGCCACGAAGTCAACGAGGGCTTTCTCGTCTCGTCCATGCTCTATACTTTGGTAATGCCGCCGGATGTGCCTCTCTGGCAGGTCGCGCTGGGCATCTCATTCGGCGTTGTCATTGGGAAGGAAGTTTTCGGTGGCACCGGCAAAAATTTCCTGAACCCGGCCCTGGTTGGCCGCGCATTTCTTTACTTCGCATATCCCGCACAGATGTCCGGTGATGCCATCTGGACACCGGTCGATGGATTCTCAGGTGCAACGGCACTCGCGATCTCGGCTTCCGATGGCTTCCAGACGCTGCCTAGCCAGGGCATCACCTGGATGGATGCGTTTGTTGGCACTATTCAGGGCTGTCTTGGTGAAACATCGACGATTGCCTGTCTCATCGGGCTTGCGTTCCTATTGATTACGAGGATCGCCAACTGGCGGCTGATTGTCGGTTGCCTTGCGGGCATGATCGGCTTTTCAATGCTCCTCAATGCGATCGGGTCAGATACCAACCCCATGTTTGCGATGCCCTGGTACTGGCACCTCGTTATTGGTGGTTATGCCTTTGGGCTGGCATTCATGGTGACCGAGCCGGTTTCTGCATCACATACCAACATGGGACGCTTCTATTACGGTGCGCTCATTGGCATCATGGTCGTGTTGATTAGGGTGCTCAATCCGGCCTTCCCGGAAGGCATGATGCTGGCTATTCTGTTCGGCAACGTGTTTGCACCACTCATCGACTATTTTGTCGTCCAGGCCAACATCCGTCGGAGGGCGAAACGCCATGTCTTATCAGGATAAGAGTGACGTGAACGAGAAGCCCCGCAACCCGATTATGCGCTTTTTCGCGCAGCCTGCGGACTCAATCGGCAAGACGATCTTTGTGGCCGTCTCCGTTTGCTTGGTTGCCTCGATGATCGTATCGGCCGCAGCGGTGGTTCTGAAACCCCAGCAAGAGGCCAACAAGAAGCTCGACAAGTACGTCAATGTCCTCCAGGTCGCCGGGCTCTACAAGGAGGGCACTAATGTCGAGGAAGCCTTTTCTGCCTTCGAGCCTCGTATCCTGGAGTTGGAAACTGGCAAGTTCGTTGACCAGTTTGACGTCAAGACATTCGACGACCGTGCTATTGCTGCAGATCCAAAGCTGTCCGTCGCGTTAACCGACGACCCGGCAGGTATCGGGCGCAAAGCCAAGTACAGATTGATCTACCTTTTGCGTGACAAGGCAGGCAAGGTCGACAAGGCCATACTGCCAATTCATGGCTATGGCCTTTGGTCGACGCTCTATGGCTTCATTGCTGTCGAAGAGAACGGCAACGACATCTATGGCCTGCAGTTCTATGAGCATGCCGAAACACCCGGGCTTGGCGCCGAAGTCGACAATCCGAAATGGAAGGCCATGTGGTCCGGCAAGAAGCTGCAGGACGGCGACGGCAAGCTGCAAATCACCGTCGCGAAGAGCACCCCGCAAGCCGGCAAGGACTTCCACGTCGATGCGCTATCCGGCGCAACTCTGACGTCAGTTGGCGTCGATAACCTTGTCAAATTCTGGATGGGCAAGGACGGTTACGCAAAGTTTCTCACGAACCTCAAGGCTGGAGACATTTGATGTCGCAAACCCGTAAACAGCTGCTGGTTGATCCACTCGTCGATACGAACCCGATCACGCTTCAGGTGCTTGGCATCTGCTCCGCGCTGGCGGTCACCACGTCGATGCAGGTCGCAGCCGTGATGTCGATTGCGGTGATCTTCGTCACCGGGTTCTCGTCACTGTTCATTTCGATGCTGCGTCATCACACGCCAAACTCGATCCGGATTATCGTCCAGATGGTCGTGATCGCCTCACTGGTGATCCTCGTTGACCAGATCCTGAAAGCTTATGCTTTCGAGATCTCGAAAACGCTCTCAGTCTTCGTTGGTCTCATCATCACCAACTGCATTGTTATGGGGCGCGCTGAGGCTTTCGCGATGAAGAACCCGCCCATCGCCTCCTTTATCGACGGTGTCGGTAACGGGATGGGCTATGGGTTGATCCTGATGATGGTGGCGTTTGTTCGGGAGCTGTTCGGGGCTGGCAGCATCTTCGGCGTGACCATCCTGCAGAAAGTAACAGATGGCGGTTGGTATGTGCCAAACGGTCTACTGTTGCTGCCACCATCGGCGTTCTTCATTATAGGCCTGATTATCTGGGCCTTCCGGACCTGGAAGCCACAGCAAGTGGAAGAGCGCGAGTTTAAGATCCAGGCAGCGGAGGCGCACTGATGGAGGGCTTGATCTCACTCGCCGTCAAGGCGATCTTTGTTGAGAACCTCGCGCTGAGTTTCTTTCTCGGCATGTGCACATTCATTGCGGTTTCAAAGAAGATCGCAACGGCGATTGGTCTGGGCATCTCGGTGATGGTCGTGCAGGCGATCACAGTGCCCACCAACAATCTGTTGCTGAACTACCTACTGAAGCCGGGTGCATTAGCATGGGCCGGGTTCCCCGACGTCGATCTAACCTTCCTCGGCCTGATCACATACATTGGTGTGATTGCGGCGATGGTTCAGATCCTTGAGATGACACTCGATAAGTTTTTCCCGGCTCTCTACAACGCTCTGGGTATCTTTCTGCCATTGATCACCGTGAACTGCGCCATCCTTGGCGGTTCGTTGTTCATGGTTGAACGTGATTACACCCTGGCGGAGTCGGTGACATACGGTGTTTCATCAGGTTTCGGCTGGGCGTTGGCCATCACCGCGATGGCGGGTGTTAGAGAAAAGCTGAAGTACTCAGACATTCCCGATGGGCTGCAAGGCCTTGGCATCACGTTCATCACGGCAGGTCTGATGGCGATGGCGTTTATGTCGTTCAGCGGTGTAAAACTCTAAGGGCGGTATAGCTGTTATGGAAACATTCGGACTTGGCGTCTTACTGTTCACTTTGATCGTCCTGAGCCTTGTGATGGTGATCCTGTTCGCGCGCAACGCGCTCGTCTCGACTGGCGATGTCAACATCACGATCAATGGCGAGAAGACAATTGCTGTGCCTGCGGGTGGCAAGCTGTTGCAAACGTTGGCAGCTGAAAAGCTCTTTGTTCCATCCGCATGCGGTGGCGGTGGCACTTGTGCCCAGTGCCGGGTCCGCATTCTGTCGGGTGGTGGTTCGATCCTGCCGACTGAGCTTAGCCACATTACAAAGCGCGAGGCCAATCACGGTGATCGCCTGTCCTGCCAGGTTGCCGTCAAGCAGGACATGGAAGTTGAAGTCCCGGAAGAGGTCTTCGGCGTCAAGAAGTGGGAATGCACTGTCCGCTCGAATGACAATGTGGCGACATTCATTAAAGAGCTGGTGCTCGAACTGCCTGAAGGCGAGCATGTCGACTTCCGTGCCGGAGGTTACATTCAGATCGAAGCGCCTCCACACAAGCTCGATTACACCGACTTTGAGGTCGATGACGAGTACCGCGAAGATTGGGACAAATTCAATCTCTGGCAATACAACTCGACCGTATCAGAGCCGATTGAGCGCGCTTACTCAATGGCGAATTATCCGGAAGAGAAGGGCATCATCATGCTCAATGTCCGGGTTGCCTCGCCGCCACCCGGCTCGACCGGTATCCCGGCAGGTCAGATGTCCTCCTACATTTTCGACCTGAAGCCCGGAGACAAGGTCACGATCTCCGGCCCATTCGGTGAGTTCTTCGCCAGAGAGACAAAGAAAGAGATGATCTTTGTTGGCGGCGGTGCTGGCATGGCGCCGATGCGCAGTCACATCTTTGATCAGCTTCGACGCATCAAGACCGATCGTAAGATCACCTTCTGGTACGGCGCACGATCGAAGCGGGAAATGTTCTACGTCGAAGACTTTGATGGTCTTGATGGAACGAACGACAACTTCGAATGGCACGTCGCCCTGTCAGATGCGCTGCCGGAGGACGATTGGGACGGCTACACCGGCTTTATTCATAACGTTCTCTACGAGCAGTACCTCAAAGACCATCCGGCACCGGAAGACTGCGAGTACTATTTGTGCGGTCCGCCAATCATGAACCAGTCGGTCATCAATATGCTGGTTGATCTCGGAGTGGACCGCGAAGATATTATGCTGGATGACTTCGGCGGCTAGCATCCGCCAGTCACGACAAAGGCCGCGGAACAGTCTTGCAATCGCGGCCATATGTTTGCGTCGTAGGCATTGCGCGCTTGAAGAGCCAAGGCTTGCACCAACCGCAACGCGATGCAACTTATTTAGCCGACAATCATCTGCTTCATTCGAAGCGCTTCGTATTCGAGCTCGTTCAGGCGGAAGTTGACAACATCGCCGATGGTGATCAGGCCAAGCAGCTGCCCATTGTTGTCGGTAACAGGCATATGGCGAAAACGTCCGTCTGTCATTTTGCGCAGGACGCCAATCAACTGGTCCGACGGCGTGCAGGTCACCACCTTACTGGTCATCAGGTCTTCAACCTTCTGAGGCAGCGTCTGGCCTGGGGTGTCAGCCATCCGGCGCACGATATCGCGTTCAGACAGAATACCCACCATGTTGCCGGCGTCGTCCGTCACAAGCACAGCGCCAATGCGCTTATCGCGAAGCAACATAACGACGGTTTCAATCGTCTGATTAGGACGGACTGAGAAGATGTCGTTGCCTTTTTTGTCTAACAGTGTGGCAACGGTCGAGTTCTGGGCTGACATATTGGACTGCACGGACTGGCTCACTGTCGGAGCATTGTCCTTATCACCGCGTGTTGGTGCCTGATAGCTGCTGGGCATTGCGTCCTCCTAGTTGGGGTTAGTCGGCTCCTCGTCTATCAAATTCCTGCTCGGTCCCGGCGTGTCGTGTGCAACAATCTGGCAATGAAGCCACGAATTGAAATCAAAGGAAAGAACTTGTTCCCAGCCACCTTCCATTTAACACCGCTTTCGGCCACCGCGCTGATCTTGCTGGCAGTTGTCGCCGGCTATCGTTACCGCCAGAACTGGCAACAAGAAGGCCCCCTATGGAAAGCTTGGGTTTACGGTGTCATTGCAGGCGGATCGCTTGTGCTGCTGGCCTTTACACCCCTGAAGTACGGCGGTTAAGTGCGGTTGCTACAGGAGGTAAGTGCAAACGCGCCTTGTGCATACAAGACGATTGCTGACGAAGCGATGCGGGACAACTTTGAGCGAAGGCCGAGCCAGATATTTATGCCTAATGTGCAGAACAACGATAAGGACAATATATAAAAGGCATGCACTAAAGTCGTAGATAGATGCGGTTCGTGCGACCACTTCTTTGCCGGCAAGGCGATCCTGGCGGTGGCAAACGACCAGTTCGCAATCGATGGATAGCCTACCCAACAAAGACAAAGATTGATCAGTTGTGAGTACGGCCAGAGTTTGGCTGGTCTTGGGGGGAATGCAACAAGTGGATCGGAAATTCGCCGAGAAATCACCAACTGGAAACGATCAAGGAGGGCGCTCCGGCTAAAGTGAATTGCTGTCAATTCTACTCGTAGAGAATGCCCGTCTACAAAACGGTTTGCTCGGACAACAACAGCGTACCGACCTCTACGAGGGTATGACGAACAGCCTTTTCGATACGATGCTCATATCTTACAAGATCCGCCTAGCAACACACCAATCTCCGCAGTGAGCACTTGTGCCGCAGCCCTGCATGGACCCCAGCCAGCGGGTTGCGATGTCAGTACTGGATCCGGCTCGTGGCAGCACCATCGACAACGAGGTTCGTCCCGCTGATGTAGCCTGCGGCCGGGCTGGCCAGAAACACGACAGCGTTGGCAACCTCCTCCGGCGATCCAAGTCGCCCCATCGGGCATCGTGT
>JBCDBQ010000384.1:0-7223 GCA_039183375.1 Pseudomonadota bacterium | reverse complement strand
TGTTCAGCCGACGGCAGCGTCGAATTCATGAACCGGGTCCTGGCCGATCAGCTTGGATATGATACGAGCCGCGCATCACAGCCCACGCGCCTTGCAGATGTCCTGGCACAGGATGATGTGCAGCAGCTGCGTTCGGCAGTTGCAGCTGCCGGACAAGGCACCACCGCCATCGAACTCGATTTCCAGAAAGCTGACGGTGATCGTTATCCAGCCACGTGTTTCGTTCGCTCACCCTTCGACAGCGATAACGGCAGCCAGGCGACCGTTCTCGTCGTCGACCGCGACCTCACCGATGCAGCAGCACCTGCAATCGCTGACGTCGGTATCGAATTTACCAGCGTTCTAAAATCCGCCCCATTCGGCATCGCAATCATCAACGACAACGGCACCGTGATCAGCAACAATTCAAGCTTCGAAAAGCTGATCTCCAGTGATCGCGCGGCGGTCCGTGACAAGCCGCTGGACGAGCTCGTTCGCCAGGCCGATATCAATGCTGGCAATCAACTCTCCATCCTGCTGGCTGGCCTATCTTCCAACAAAGGGCCATTGCAACCAATCGATGTTGATCATGGCCCCGACAGCGAATTTGCCCGTCGCCTCTACATCCAACGACTGACCCGTCAGGATGACAACGATGCAGCAGCGATCGTCTATGTCACTGACACCACTGAGGAGCGCGCCCTCGGCCATAAGTTCGCACAAAGCCAGAAGATGGAAGCCGTCGGCAAGCTGGCTGGTGGTATTGCGCACGACTTCAACAATGTTCTGACCGCCATCATCGGTTTCTCCGACCTCTTGCTCGCAAACCATCGGCCAACCGACCATGCATACAAGAACCTGCAAAACATCAGGTCGAGCGCCAATCACGCAGCAGGTCTGGTCAAACAACTGCTCGCTTTCTCACGACGTCAGACCCTTGAACCAGAAGTCCTCCAACTCAATGAAGTCGTCACCGATCTCTCAGTTCTCTTGAACCGACTGCTTGGTGAGAACATTGAGCTCAAAATTTCGTCTGGTCGCGATCTCTGGCCAATCAAGGCTGACCTCAATCAGCTTAATCAGGTCGTCGTCAATCTCGCCGTGAATGCCCGCGATGCGATGCCCGATGGTGGCCGCCTGACGATCAAAACGCGCAACATCGGTGAACGCGAAAGCCGCCGCCTCGCTGACCTCGGTGTGGTCCTCGGCCAGTATGTCCTGATCGAAGTGACCGATACCGGCTCCGGCATGCCCGAAGACGTTATGCAAAAGATCTTCGAACCGTTCTACACGACCAAGGATGTTGGCAAGGGAACTGGATTGGGTCTCTCAACCGTCTACGGCATCATCAAACAAACCGGCGGCTACGTCTTTGTCGACAGCGAGCTTGAGCAAGGCACGACCTTCCGGGTTTACCTGCCACACCATTTCACAAGTGAAGCCGAAGCCGCTGTAAGCAAGAGCCAGCGCAGCAAGGCCCAAACCAATCGCGATCTAACTGGTCATGGCCGCGTCCTGGTCGTCGAGGATGAGGATGCCGTGCGCATTTTCGCAACAGAAGCCTTGCGCCGCCAGGGATACGAAGTCCTGCAGGCAAGTGACGGCCTCGAAGCCCTGGACGTCATGGAAGAGAATAACCATGAAGTCGATATCGTAGTCAGCGATGTCAAAATGCCCGAAATGGACGGCCCGACGCTGTTTAAGGAGCTGCGCAGTCACAATCCCGAGCTGAAATTTGTATTTGTTTCCGGCTACACCGACGATGCCTTCACCAAGACATTGGACGCCGACGCCGAATATACGTTCTTGCCAAAACCCTACACACTTGCTCAGATAGCTGAAGTTGTGAAAACCCAGCTCAACGAATAATAGCTGGTACAACTTACTTGCCGAGACAGTCGAATCGCGCAACACCTAGAGTGCGCGGCATCGCTATCGTGGCGAGAACAAAACAGGATCAGCAGAGTCAAGTGTCAGAAATCCCTCATTTATCATAGTTAGACAAATGAGAACATATCGTGTACATTCGTGACTGAGATGATTCAGCAGAATAAGATATGGAAAGGGTGAATGACATGGCAGCTCCCCAACTACGCGTCGTTGAAGGGAACGATATGGATAAGCAGAAGGCACTCGATGCCGCCCTTGCCCAAATCGAAAAGAATTTCGGCAAAGGCTCCGTCATGCGCCTCGGCGGGACGGACCTCAATGTCGACGTTGATGCGGTCCCAACCGGCTCCCTCGGCCTCGATATTGCCCTTGGCATAGGAGGATTGCCGCGCGGGCGCATTATCGAGATCTACGGTCCGGAATCCTCAGGTAAAACGACATTAGCCCTTCATGTCGTGGCCGAAGCGCAAAAGACCGATGGTGTCTGTGCGTTTGTCGACGCCGAACATGCTCTGGATCCGATCTACGCCAGGAAGCTCGGCGTCAAGGTTGACGATCTGTTGGTCTCGCAACCTGACACAGGCGAACAAGCCCTGGAGATTGCCGATACCCTTGTCCGATCTGGCGCCGTTGATGTGTTGGTGATCGACTCTGTTGCAGCCCTCACCCCGCGAGCTGAACTCGAAGGTGACATGGGAGACAGTCTACCCGGTCTGCAAGCGCGTCTAATGAGTCAGGCGCTGCGCAAGCTGACGGGCTCCATTTCGAAATCGCGTTGCATGGTCGTCTTCATCAACCAGATCCGCATGAAGATCGGTGTGATGTTCGGCAACCCCGAAACCACGACCGGCGGTAACGCCCTCAAGTTCTATTCATCCGTTCGCCTGGACATTCGCCGTATCGGCCAGATCAAGGCGCAGGATGAGGTTGTTGGCAACCAGACCAGGGTCAAGGTCGTCAAGAACAAGGTCGCTCCGCCTTTCAAACAGATCGAGTTTGATATCATGTACGGCGAGGGCATCTCAAAGACCGGGGAAATCATCGACCTCGGCGTCAAAGCCGGCATCGTCGACAAGGCTGGTGCCTGGTTCTCCTATGATGGCCAACGTATTGGCCAGGGCAGGGAGAATACGAAAAACTTCCTCAAGGAGAATCCCAGCATTTGCCGATCCATCGAACGTGCCATTCGCGAGAATGCCGGATTGATTGTTGATCAGATGATGCTGGAAGCTGACAATGAAGAAGAAGAGACGGTCGATCCGGAAACGGGCGAGATTTTGAGCGCCGTGGATGAAGCTGAGGCCCCGCCTCCCAAGAAGGCAGCCGGCAAGGGCGGGCGCTAACCATAAGCTGAGCGGACATTGAGATTGATAGCGGCGACCGTGTCCTGCGGTCGCCGTTTGCTTTTTGGTGACCGGACAAGGATATCCCGGGCAGCATTCATCGTCCGGAGTAGCCGTGGGGCTCAAGAGGCGGAGACCGGTATTCAAGCCTTTACACACAGCAGTCAGGCCTCTATCTAGCCAACAACTGGGCCCGATTGTTTCTCCTTTCATCGATACTCAATTGAAGCGGCTCATCGTCAGGCTCCGAGAAATACCAAGATTGGGATCGCCAGCACCATGGACAGGTTTGCCGACGCACGAAGTTTCATCGAAGCCATGCGCCCCGAACGGGCCGTCTTCGGGTTGCGCCCCCATGCATCCGGCCGCGCGGCAAAATGGTTTTTGGACAACTTCCCCGGCGAAGTCGCTTACGCTTACAAAGCCAACAGCTCGGTCTTTCTCGTTGGTTCACTTTACGGAGCGGGCATTCGCAATTTCGACGTTGCCTCTCTGCCTGAACTGGAAGATGCAGCAACTATCCCCAAAGCCCAGCTGCACTTCATGCATCCGATCAAATCGCGTATGGCCATTCGGCGAGCGTATCATGAGTACGACGTCAAATGCTTCGCCTTAGATAGCGAGGCAGAGCTGGAGAAAATTCTCCAGGAAACGGATCACGCTCAGGACTTGCAGCTCTATGTCCGCCTGACTGTACCAAGCAAAGACAGCGGCCTGCCGTTGGAACACAAATTTGGTATTGCTGGCGAAGCGGCCAAGGACCTGCTCATTAAGACCCGGCAATCCTGCGACGAACTCGGCATCGCATTCCATGTCGGCTCACAAACGATGACAACGGACTCGTTCCGTCTTGCCTTTGACATGGTTCGTAAGGCGATCGTCGAGGCTGGAGTCGTCGTCGACGCAATTGATTGTGGTGGTGGTTTCCCCGCGCGATATTCGGAAGAAGAGCCGGCCGCCCTCTCGGAGTTCATGACGGTCATAGGTGAAAGCTTCGAAGCCTTGCCTGTCAGCCAGGACGCGAAGCTGATCTGCGAGCCCGGTCGCGCCCTGGTGGCAGAGGCTGAAAGCTTGATCGTACGCGTTGATCACCGTCGCGAGAACGATCTCTTTATTACGGATGGTGGCTACGGCGCTCTATTTGATGCGGCCCATCTAGGGTTCGTCTTTCCCGTCCGATTGGTCGGTCAGGAAAACACGCCCAAGAGCCAGTGTGTCCCGTTCCAGTTTTGGGGACCAACCTGTGACTCGGTCGATTTCATGAAGGGCCCGTTCTACCTGCCGGATACCGTCCAGGAAGGCGATTACATCGAGATCGGCAATATGGGTGCCTACGGCCGCGCAATCGCCGGCAACTTCAACGGATATGGCACCTATGGCGAGGTCATCCTCGACGATGAGCCGATGTACAGCATGTTCGCCGACCAGCCCGGTGCTTTGGCCCAAGACGCTTAGCCTGGCGACCGGCAGCAAAGACACTAGCCATGATCCAACTCGATTACATGCCTTATGAGACTGGCTTCCTTGAGCCTGATCGCCGGCTGCCGGCAACGCCCGATGAGGCTAAGGCTGTTATCGTCCCCTGTGGGCTGGAAGCTTCGGTCAGCTACGGTGGTGGCACGGCAGACGGTCCAACTGCCATTCTTGCGGCCAGTCATCAGCTAGAGCTCTTCGATGAAGAGTTGTGGTGTGAGCCCTATGCCAGCTACGGCATCGCCACGCTCCAGCCCTTACCCCAGGCCTCAAGCATAGAGCCGGCGTTGGACACGCTTGCAGTAACCGTCGGTGCAATTCTTGATCAAGGCAGGTTTCCACTTGTCCTCGGCGGTGAGCACTCGCTAACACCCGGTGCTCTGCGCCCCTTTGCTGAGCGCTACGATGACCTCGTCGTTCTGCAAATAGACGCCCACGCCGATCTGCGTGATGGCTATCTCGGCGAACATTATTCACACGCCTCAGCCATGCGGCGCGCTTTGGATTTCAATAACGTCTCTGTTGTTTCTCTAGGCATTCGAGCCCTGTCACAACAGGAAGCCGATTACTACGAAGCCAATCGGCAACGGATTGAGATCTGGTGGGCCAAAGACCAGGCACGCTGGAACCTAGACAAGTTGGCTGCGAAACTGCGCGGCAAAACAATCTACGTCACGTTCGACATCGACGGACTGGATGCAGCGCAGATGCCGGCCACAGGCACGCCGACACCGGGTGGTCTCGACTATTGGCTTGCGCTCAGCATCGTACGCCGTGCAGCTGAGGTCGGCACGATTGTTGGCGCGGACGTTGTTGAGTTAGCGCCGATTGAAGGCTTCCACGCGTTTGACTATACCGCTGCCGCTGTTGCCTACAAGATCATGAACTACGCGCTTCACGGCACCCAACCTGCCACACCGGGCTCAGCATCACGCTTGTAAAAACGAGACTGAGCTTGAACCCTCCCACGCCCCCTCCCGGTTGCCCATTTGATAGTAGTTTTGGGTGGCCGGGAGGGGGCTTGGGGAGGTGGTGCGATCCGGCTAAGCCAGATATGATTGAGTCACAGACGCATCCGGAAATCATTCTCACCACTGCGATCGACGCCGCGCATGAGGAAAAGTGTGCGATCTGAATGATCGACAATGCCGATGCGCTCATGCATGTCACGCGCCTGTCCACGATCAAACACGGACGTTGTCGGCATAAATCGCAGTGTCATGCCGCGTCGCGCGTTCGGAGAGGTGTTGGCCTCTGAGCCATGCAGAATGAAAACGTCGTGCAGGGAGATCTGGCCGGCCTTTAGAACCAGGTCGACGGCGTCATCCTGATTGTACTGATCCGGCATCAGTTCCTGATTGAGCGTCACGTCATCAGAGTCCACTGTATGATGGCGCTTGAGTGACGCATCCTTATGGGATCCTCGAATAACACGAAGGCATCCGTTCTCCGGCGTGGCATCGTCAATTGCAATCCAAACCGTGCATGTCGCGAGTGGCCGGATCGGCCAGTACTCGCCATCCTGATGCCATGGCGTGCGCTTGCCATTCTTGGACGGCTTGGCAAAGAAGCTTGAGTTCCAGAGCGCAAAGTCTGGCCCGATGACTTGCGCAACCATATCGAGAATTTTCGGATGTCGCGCTGTCGTCAGGAAACCTGGATCGAACGCCAGCAAGTTGGGACAATAGTCCCGGAACTCAGGATTCTTGGCCAATAGACGCGTGTGCGCCGAACGAATATCTTCCAACTCATCGTCCGAGAGGCGGAATTCCGGAATAACGTATCCATTCTCCTGGTAGGCCGCGACCTGTGCGTCACTTAACATGTCTGGTACCTCCTCCGCTTTGATCTTATTCGCACTGAGCTTCTACGTTACGTCTGCGCCAACACTAACCGCGTGCAGCAATCTGCTCCGCCATCGCCAACGTATTCTTGGCCTGTTTGAGATGCGGCATGTCCAGCATCATCCCATCCAAGGAGACAACACCGACACCTGGATTGGCCTCGAACGCGGCAATAATCTTCTTCGCATGCTCCACCTCATCCTCGCCCGGTGTAAAGGCGTCGTTAGCAATTTCGGCCTGGGCGGGATGGATCAACACCTTGCCGATAAAGCCTGCCTTGCGGTCACGCTGACAATCCTTGGCGAAACCCTCCAGGTCACGGAAGTTTGGATACACCACGCCGACCGGATGCACATCGATAGCGCGTGCAGCAGCCAGGCAGAACGATTTGGCCAAGAGATAGGGATCGTCATACAGCCCGGTATCCGGATTGATATTATCCGAAGCACCGAGTGCCGCGGCTAGGTCTTCAGCGCCCCACGTCATACCCACAAGCCGCTCTGACACGCCTTCCAGATAGGTGTGAAATGTCACGAGCGATGCCGCCGTCTCAGTTGCCACATTGACGATCCGGGTCGACATCAGAGGCAGCCCTTCACGCACCTCAAGTGCGGAGAGATAATTGCACAGCGTGTTGATCTCATCCGCCGAATACGTCTTGGGGAGAATAATGCCATTGGGCGCACCGGGCATC
>JBCDBQ010000383.1:0-7254 GCA_039183375.1 Pseudomonadota bacterium | reverse complement strand
CTTCAAGAAACCCGAGCGCAGCTCTAGCCACGAACGGTGCAGGGCGCTGTGTGGCTTCGTGTCTTTTTGAGATACAATGGATTATCGTTCGGCCTGAATACCGACAGTTCTGTCTTGGTTGGGGTGCGTTGGTCGTATGCTTGGTTGGAAGCTTTCAGTTCTCTACTCAGTTGTTGTCAGCTTCGCTTGCATGGGGCTCACCGCTCACGTCCTGGCATCTGAGAAGCCGGCGCAACCGAGTGAGTTACGCAGTGCTGCTGCGTCGATTGAGCAGGCGCGCTATGAAGCTGACTTGCGATTTATAGCTAAGCCGCGGCCGCCAGGATCGCGGCACTGGAAGGCCGTGCAGGACATGTGCGTCGCCCGGCTGCGCGGCTACGGATATGATGTCTCCATCCCGACTTACGCCCACAATGACACCAGCAAGAATGTCGTCGGGATCAGACGTGGAGCCAAGAGCCCCGACACCTGGGTCGTGCTTTCAGCCCACTACGATTCGACGGATCGCAGTTGTCCCGGTGCCGATGACAATGCGACCGGCACGGCGGCTTTGCTGGAGTCTGCCCGTGTGTTGTCATCCCGAAGTCACGACCGAACACTGGTCCTGGCCTGTTGGGATGAGGAGGAGCGCGGTCTCATCGGGTCGCAAGCTTTCGCGCGTGCTGCCGCTGACAACAAGCGGGCCAAGATCGCGATGATGTATGGCTACGAAATGATCGGCTATACGGCCAAGAAACCAGGTGCGCAGAAAATCCCGTTTGGCTTTGGATTGGTCTTTCCAGATCAGGTAGCCGCCCTCAAAAAACGTGGCAATCCCGGTGATTTCATCACTCTTGTCTATGACAACAATCCATTGCCGGAGCAAGCTGCCCAGGCGTTCGTTGATGCTGCAGGCAAGATTGACCTGCCGGTTGTTGCGTTGCCCGTTTTGAATGCGTTGAAGAACACCTGGGCAATGAAGCAGTTGCGGCGCTCCGATCACGCTGCGTTCTGGAGCTACAATCTGCCCGGCATGATGATTACAGACTCATCGAACTTTCGAAATCCAAACTACCACTGTTTGAACGGCACAAATGATAGCGTGGCGACTCTTGATCATGCGTTCGCTACGAAGGTTATCAAAGCGACTGTGGCTTCCGTCGTGGAAATGCTGCGCAACTGAGTGTCACTCAGTCTGTCCAGTTGCAGGATAGTTCGGGGGCTGGCTCTAGTGTGCAGGGGCCGCTTTTCTGGTGGGTGCGAATACGACACCTGCGCGAATCAAATAGACAACAATGAATGTTGGCCCTACGGCCAAGCACTTGGCGAGCGCTGGGTGGAGCCCAAGTCCGTCGACGGTTACCCAGATGATGGATGTGGTCAGCGCAATACCGACACCGCCAGTTGTCGCGTACTCTACAAAGAGCTGGCGATTTGACTTGTTGGTTTGGCCCGGATCGAAGACGAAGTTGACCGCCAGAATATAGTTCGTGATGATGCCGGCTGAGAAGCCGATTGCACCGGCCAAAGCCGCACCTGTGAGAGCTGCCCAGATCAGGATGCCGTATGTCAGCACATCGACAACAAGTGCACTGGCGCTCACCGCTATGTACTTCAGGAACTGAGCGATCCGGCCGGGTGTAGCGGTAAAATTGATCAACCAGGTTTTCGCAGTTTCGATGTACTGCATGTCGACGCGCCTGCAATCTCTTGGCTTCAGCCATCAAGAATTTTGGTTTTGTTGTTATTTGGGCCGGAAACCCGGCCCAAATCATTGCTGTTTGTTCTGTCTGCTCATCACCCGAGGGATGTTGAGATTAGCTTGCTTTCTTGATCCGCTCTGGAACCATGCGCACGCTGCTTAGAGCCTGTTGTTCGCCGGAGTTCCCAGACTCATGGTATTCGGCGTCTTCGTTGACATTCCAAATGTCGTACAGGAGCTCGCCAGCCTGAATGTTTTTGACCGTCAGCATGGCGGTCATCATGGCATGGTCCTGGTTGTTGTACTTGTGCATGCCGTTGCGACCGACGAGATGGAGCGTCGGATACTTTTCGGCAAGCTCAGAACGGATGGTCTCAACGTTTTCTTTGTAGCCATCGTCGTAGACCGGATAGGCCTTTTTCTGGCGGACAACGCAGCCGTCAATGATTTCTTCTTCCGATGCGAGACCGATCTGTGCCAGCTCCTTTTTGGCCAGTTCAATCAACTTGTCATCCGAAGAGTTCCATAGGCCGTCGCCTTCGAAGCAGAAGTACTCAAGGCCGAGGCAGGATTGGTTCGGATCCGGGACCATCTCTGGTGACCATGAACGGAAATTCTGAATGCGACCAACCTTGACGCTGGGTTCGTGGATGTAAATCCAGTTGTCTGGGAACAGGTCTGGCTTTTCAACAACCAACGCGACGGTCAGGAAATCCCTGTAGCGTAATTTTTTGGTAGCTTCAGCCGCATGACCCGAGACCCAAAGCGATGAAACCAGCTCCGTGATCGGAGCAGATGAAATTGCGTGCTTTGCCTGATAACGATGTGTGTTGCCGTCGCTGTCTTTTGCTGTAATCGTCCAGAGCTTTGCATTGCCATCCCAGGACATGGTGTCGAGGGCTTGGCCCATATGAATCTGCCCACCCTGGTTGCGGGTTTTCTCTGCGGCCGCATCCCACATCATACCGGGACCTTGGCGCGGATAACGGAAGCTATCGATCAGCGTTTTTATGACTTCGCCGTTCTTCATCGCGCCACCCTTAGCTGGAGCAATGGAGTTGCGCAGTGCGTTGGCCATGGCTGAATAGAGATCTAAGCCTTTGATGCGCTGTGCAGCCCAGTCGGCAGAGATCTCATCACAGGGCATGCCCCAAACTTTTTCAGTATAGGTCTTGAAAAAGATTGAGAAAAGGCGCTCGCCGAACTGATTGGATACCCACTCATGAAAGTTTTCTGGCTTTTCATGCGGGAAGGCGCGCTTGTACATGTACGACAGTACACACATGGCGCTTTCAACCGGGCCAAGGTTGTTAAAAGCTTCGAATGCCTTCAGCGGGTATGAGAAGTATCGGCCGTTATAATAAATCCGGCTTAGACGCGGCCGATCGATGAAGTCTTGTGGCAAAATCTCATCCCACAAGTCGACAACTTCCTGGGACTTCGAGAAAAAGCGGTGGCCGCCGATGTCGAACTTGAAATCCTTGTAGTTGGCCGTGCGAGATATACCGCCGACGTACTCCGGGTCCGCTTCGATGACTGTGGTTGAGACACCCTGCTTGGTCAGGAGATAAGAGGCGGTTAGACCGGCGGGACCGGCACCGATGATGAAGACGTCCGACGCACTCATGAATATTATACCCTCATAACATCAGGAGAAACTCGCGGTCGTAGTAAGCGAATTCTCTGTTCTAATGGAATATATGGCAATGGTTTAGAAAGTGCTTTCAAGATTGAATAAATTGCAAATATTGAACGACTTCTGATTATATTGAGTTGTAGAATATTTACGTCTTTGCAAGCCGGATTTGATAGCACCATTGGCAAATCGTGAATCCAATGGGTGCACTCGCGCATGCCGAACCAGTTTGTGTTGTCTGAGTTGTGGGGGCGGATCCTTGTGATTCTGCGTGGGCTGACCAGCAGCCGCTTAACCGTTAACAAGTTGTTGATGTCCCGCTGGCTGTGGTGCGGAGCCATCGTTCTGGCCGTTAGTGGCCGGGCCCTATCCTCCAATATGGAACAATTGTTCTCCGGCGCCGGCGATAGCGACGACGCCATGCGCCTGATCCAGGTGCGCGAGTTTCTTACTTACGGTAACTGGTTTGATCCAACTCTTCTGCAGATTGGAGCTCCGGAAGCTCTGGTCTCGCATTGGTCGAGATTGCTGGATCTGCCGATCGCATCGCTCGTGTTATTCTTTAGCTTGTTCTTCTCGAGTGAAAACGCTGAGCTGGCTGCCCGTATTGTTTGGCCAGTCTTGCTGCTGTTTGCGCTGACCATGATTGTGCTTCGCGAAGCTGAGCGAAGAGGCGGCGTGTTTGCCGGTGGAGCAGCGTTGTTGTTCGTCTTTGGCGGATTGGCTGCAACCATGCAGTTCACGCCAGGTCGGATAGATCACCACAACGTCCAGATCCTTTGTGCGGTTGGTAGTACATTGCTGTTACTGCGAAGCTTTCGCGAGCCGAAACTTGGCTGGATTGTCGGTGCGCTGTTTGGCGTTGGACTCGCCGTTGGCTTGGAGGCTTTGCCGTTTGTTGTCGCCGTGCTCGGGATCGGTAGCCTATGTGCGGCTTTCGATCCGGCTATTCGGGACGGTATGGTGCGGACGATGATTTCGACGACAGCTGTGTTGTTGGTCTCTTTCCTGGCGACGACACCGCCGTCTTATTGGTATCATGTTGCCTGTGATGCCAACGGACTGAACCTGATCGCGTTGAGCGGTGCCGGGGCGATGTCCATGATGGTTTTGATGGCTCGGTTTCCGCAGGCAACCCCTTTGCAGTGGATTGGCGGCCTTGCGATCGGCGGCGGGCTTGGTGTCCTTGCATACCTGGCTCTGGAGCCCGATTGTGTTGCAGGTCCGTTCGGACAGGTTGATCCGGCGGTCGGACCCATCTGGCTGGATCATGTCTTTGAAGCCAAGAGCTTGTACCATCTGGCACAGACATCTCCATCAGCCGCCATCAGTTTCTTCCTGTTCGCCACGCTAGGTGTTACGGCCTGCTGGATCAACTGGCGTGAGCAGAAATCCATTGATGCCCTGGCAGCACTTTCAGTTATGGTGGCCGCGCTTCTCTACAGCTGCCTCTATCTCAAGCTGATGTCCTACGCCATGTGGCTTGCAATTGTGCCCGTTGCGGTGTTGGTGGCACGATTGCCGGCCTATGGTGAGTTGCCTGAGCGGTCGGTTCGTATCGGTGCGGCAGTGTTTTGTAGCCAAACGATGATGCTGACGATGTTCTCGGTTATCGTTGGTCTATTCTCTGACGTTGAAAGTAAGGCAGAGGCCGCCTGGACAGCATCGACGGCTGACTGCCAGCCGAGAACTGTGCATCAGACACTGGCCAATCTTCCAACTGGTCTTGTGGCAGCGGAAGTTGATCTCGGCCCGTTCATCGCACTTAACACGCCGCATCGTGTGCTCGCTGGGCCCTATCATCGCATAGATAAGTCGATACTTGCGGCGCACCGCATTCTGGCATCACCACCATCACAGTCCGAGGCGACGCTCCGTCGGTTGGGTGTGAACTATGTCGTGGTCTGCCAGCGCGATCAGAAGACCATTAATAACATGATCGATGGCTCGCTGATGCGCCGGTTGCAGAACGGCGAGCGTGTTTCTTTTCTGGAACCGATCGTGATCGGCAAGGCGAAGTCGCCGCTTCGGATCTGGATCGTTATGCCGAGTGGGACTTAACGGCGATCGTTGTCTCAAGCGTGTGAGTGGCGCCTGGTTCCAGCGTGATCGAGTCGTCGGCAACTGAGCCCGTTTCAATGCAAACCATGCTGCGGTAGCTCGCTGCCGGTCCCATGTCATTGAGCGCACCCGCCTTCTCAATCCACGGGTTCCAGACAACAATGCTCTTGCCGCCGGTTTGATTAATCAAAACCGAGCGCTTGAGGCCGGGATCACTCATTTCGATCTCGCCTTCGCCATGACGGTAAATTCGGTCAAGCTCGCCATCGAATGATATGTCGCCTGATTGGCGATGATCATGCGTATCGGTGACTTTGTCGTAGTATGTTGCACCATCCAGTCCTGATATGCGGATCGCGCCGATGTCACTGATGGTGAAGTAGGTGTGCAGCGCCTGAGAGATCGTAATCGGAGCCGCATCCGAATTGGTGATGGTCAATCGCAAACTCAATGTGTCTGACAATACAATGTTGAGTGTCGGGCGGGAGCCATAGGACCAAAGATCCTGATCGTGTTGGTGTGCTGGTAACCGCAGGCTGACCAGAGTTGCGTCATTGGTATTCTGAACGCCTTCCAGCCGCCAATCACGCAATCTCGCGAATCCATGGGAGGGCTTCAAAGGATCGGTGGGATGGTCACCGAACCAAGGCCAACAAATCGGAATGCCACCGCGAATACTCTTGCCAGGTGAGAATATTGCGCCAGGTGATAGCCAAAGGATCGATGAGTGACCGTTGGGCTGCCAGCCTAGGACTTGGCCGCCTCGAATAGATACTCGACCCAGGCAGCGTGCATTCTGAATGGCGACGGACGCGCCTGCCTCGTTGTTGACGTCCATGCTGACGCCAGCTGGTAAGTTGAATCCCCGCATACTTACGCTCCGCGTTGAACGGCCCTAGCTCGGCTGAGCAGTTTGGGCATTACTCTTTGTTGGACAAACAAGTTCCAGACTGTTTCCAAAGCCTTGTCGTTACTGCTTGCCCCCCAAACGTCGACGTGGCCCGAAAACACGGTGGTTCTCAGCTTCGCCGATTATGTGCATACGGATCTAAAGTTCCCCCTGAAGTTCGTTCGTTCTCTGCGCTATAGAGCAGCGCACCTGACCCGTAATGCTTGCGCAGATTTGACGAGGCAGTCCATAAAATCAAGCACCATCGCGGAGAGAGATGATTGACATATAGGCAGGCAAGATGTCCGACGAACCGTTAGTTCTTGATAGCGTTACACATTTGACCGAAGAGCACCGCGGGGTTGCGGCTCATTGCGCATCTCACGGCGGCGTGTATGCCGGGTACTTTGCAGCTAAAATGGGAACTGGCGCGGTCATTCTGAATGATGCCGGCATCGGACGAGAGGCTGCCGGTCTTGCCGGGGTCAAGCTTCTCGACGGGCTAGGCGTACCAGCTGCGACAGTCTCGCATCGCAGTGCCAGGATTGGTGATGGTGCTGATGGTTTGGCACGAGGAGTTCTGTCGTTCGCAAACGACGCAGCCAAGGCGGTGGGGCTCTCTGTCGGTATGTCTTGCCGGGATGCGTTGCAGAGCCTGCAAAGTTCGCAGCTTGAACCCTCACCCGCTCCCGAAGTTCTGGCTGAGGCGCGATTTGAAGCAAGTGATGCACCGGCTGTGGGCGGGCCAATCATTGTGATGGACTCGATTTCGTTGGTAACCCCTGACGATGCCGGCAGGGTTGTCGTCGCCGCGTCGCACGGGGCTTTGTTGGGCGGCAGGCCAGAGACAGCGGTCAAGTACGACGTATTTGCAGTGATAACGAGCGATGCGGATCGCGGCGTCGACGATGCTGGCGTATCGCGGCTCCCTGCGCTTGATGCGCGTGGCATTGCGGGGGCCTGCGTCTCTGCTTTCTCAGCGCGGAT
>JBCDBQ010000382.1:0-7254 GCA_039183375.1 Pseudomonadota bacterium | reverse complement strand
TGCAATTGGTTGAGAGAAATGGCGGTCAGTCCCCCGGACAAGCCCTGGACGCTTTTTTCCTCCTTTGTCTGTCCGCATTATCCATTAGTCGCACGGCAGGAGTTTCTCGACCTTTATGACGTTGACGCCATGCCTTGGCCAAAGGACTTTGGAGAGAACAAGACCTACCATCCTTGGTTTCAAGCACTGTGCGCCAACACAAATGACGACAGTCACTTCACCGACGAGAAACGAAAGCTGGGTATCGCCTGCTATTATGCATTGTGTACGTCTCTGGATGCCAACGTGGGACGCATCCTGGACACCCTCAACGAGCTCGGCCTGGCTGAAACTACGCGCATCATCTACACCAGCGATCACGGTGAGAACCTTGGCGCACGCGGCATGTGGGGCAAGTCCAACATGTACGAAGAAAGCGTCGCGATCCCAATGATCGCCGCAGGCCCCGATGTTCCAGAAGGCAAAATTTGCGAGACACCTGTGACACTGGTCGACGGTTACCAGACGTTCTTACATGCCGCCGGCTTGAGTGACGGCTCACCCGATTCCGAGCATCCTGGCATGTCGCTCTGGACGACCGCCAACGCACCGGACGAACCCGACCGTGTGGCCTTCAGTGAATACCATGCCATGGGCGCCGACTCGGGTGGATTCATGGTTCGCAAAGGCAAGTGGAAGTACAACTATTATGCGGGTTTCGACAATCCAGAGTTATACGATCTGGAAGCCGATCCGGAAGAAACCAACGACCTCGGCAGCGATCCCGCCTATGCTACGGTGCGCGAACAACTCCATACCGAACTCGTCAAAATCTGCGACCCAGATGAAGTGGAACAGCGTGCAAAACTGCACCAAGCGGAACTCATTGATAAGTTTGGTGGTCGGGACGCGGTTCTATCTCGTGGTGTATTCCAGGCAAGCCCGGTCCCTGGCGAGAAGCCAACGATGATGAATTAGTGCATAAGCATTAGATTGCGTCAGGCAGGTGCAGCCACCCAATTGCTCGGGTGACTGCGTAGCGTTTCGACATCGCGATGATCGTCTAGCGGCGAACAACGTCCCGCTTACGAATACCGATCACCTTGCGGCGCTGCTGCTTACGTGCCTGCGGTAGACGCGACTGCTTCCTGCGAGCCTGAGGCAGCTTCGACTGGCGACGCTGGCCGCGAACCCGAACGCGCGTCTTAAGACGACGGTTGTTCTGGATGTTCGCACGCTTTGTCACGCGCTTGATCGTTCGGCGCACATTCGTCCGGATCTTACGCGCATTGCGCGGACGGACCGGCGCAGCGGTTTGCCGCCGCACATTGCGTGCGCGAACACCTGGAACGCGACGAACGTTGCGTACGCGGCGGCGGTTGCGCGGCGTGAGCTTGCCCGACGGCAGCCTGATGCGAATGCGATCCTCAAGGATTGCCTTTCCAATCTTTTTTGCACCACGACCGACGGCCTTCGCACCTTTGACGATACCGCGCCCGACTTTCTTAGCACCGCGTCCGACGGCTTTGCCGCCAGCAACGACACCTCGACCGGCTTTCTTGGCACCACGGCCTACAGCCTTGGCACCTGCGACGACGCCACGACCAGCCTTCTTTGCGCCATTCTTGATGCCGCGGCCGACCTTCTGTGCACCAGTCTTGACGGCACCGCCGACTTTCTTTGCACCACCTTTGATCGCGCCGCCGACCTTCTTTGCGGCTCCGACAGCCTTACCAGCGACCTTTTTGCCGGCGCGAACGACGGTCTCGACGGCACGCTTGCAGGCTCCAGCGGCAGCCGTTGGGTTGGTCAACCGGCATCCGACAATTGCGGTTCCTTTGGCAACCTTACCTGCGCCACGGCCAACGACCTTGGCACCTTTCACGACACCGCGGCCAACTTTCTTGGCGCCACGGCCGACGGCCGTTGCGCCCCGTTTGACGGTTCTGCCGACCTTCTTTGCGGCACCGCCGACTTTCTTGGCACCTTTCTTAACGGTGCCGCCGACCTTTTTGGCTGCGCCACCAACGGCTTTGGCACCCTTCTTGACGGCACCACCAACTTTCTTGGCTGCCTTTTTCACGGCCTTGATCGGATTCCAAGCGTGCGCCTGGGTAGGGCCCAGTACACCTGCGTTGGTCACCGGCAAGCCGGTTGTTGCGACCGCAAACGCAAACGCTGCGATTGCGGCCACGACGAATTGCCTAATCATCTCAAGCTCCTGTTTTGGTTATGTGCGGTCGTTCTTTCTTTTTTTGACCGCGCTGCTTTGTTTGACTGACAAGGATCGCCAGCCAATTCGGCCGGGAGAGATGAAGCAAAGTGCGGAGAGTGTCTGTTACTGAGGTCACATTTGATCAAGAACTCGTGCCAGCTCATCCCAGACTTGGCTTTCGCTGAGCCGCTCAAAAAAATCAGAGTTCTGGTGGGAGGCAGGTTCTTTCGCACACGGAGCAGGTGTACGTTCAGGTTGTCACTGACATTGAAATTGGTACTAGGACCTGAAGCGATGGCCGAGTTTAACCCCGATGAGTTCGACTACGATTTCTGGAAAGATGCCGAGCTGCGCGCTGGCTGGGATGACTTGGAACCAGGTGAGACAGTAGCCTCCCAACCGGTTACTCTAACCAAGGAAATCATCCAACGTTATGCGCGCTCAATCGGTGACCTCAATCCCCTCTACTTTGATGAAGAGTATGCGAAGTCGACGCGGTTCGGTGGTCTCATAGCTCCGCCGAGCATCCATGCCTTGTTCTTGTTTGCCTGCACGACCCACGCGCATTTCATGCGCACACCGGGAACCGTCAACATGGGACAGAACTGGTGGATCCATCACCCCGTGCGTCCTGGCGACACGATTTCACTGGCATCGCGTTGCCTCGACAAGCTGATACGCAAGGGGAATACATTCGCAATTCACGACAACGTTTTCCGCAATCAACACGATCAGGTCGTCTGCTCTGGTCGTGGCTGGACGATGCGTCCGCATTAGGGAGCAGGCCGATGAGTAAGACATTTACCTACGATGAAATTTCGGTTGGCCATAGTTTCGAGGGCCCAAAAATCGAAGTGACGCGCGAGATGATCAAAGAGTTCGCGATGGCGTCATTCGACAATAATCCACTGCATTGGGACGACAAGTTCATCGCCGAGACGACGTTCGCCGGTCACAAGAATTTCGACACGGTGATCGGACATGGCTTGATGACATATTCGTTCATGGTCCGCACCATGACGGACTGGTTATGGCCGGACAACGGAGATCATCGTCGCCTAGAGGCACGTTTCCGCAGCCCGGTTTATCCCGGCGACACTGTGCAAGTGAAGGTCGAAGTCAGTCACAAACGAGAGACACGAAAAGGCAAGTGGTTTGTTTGCGACGTCAAGATGATCAACCAGAAGGATGAAGTTGTTGCCACCGGCGAGGCGATGGCTGAGATCCTGAACTGACAGGGGATTGAGTGAACGGGTGGGTTGGCCTTGAGCAGGCCTGCTCATCCGGCCACAATACCTTGGTCATGCAGCTTGCCGATAGCAGCGGACGACAATCCCAGAATATCAGCCAAGACTTCGTCAGTATGTTCGCCAAGGCGCGGTGCGGTCATCGCAGGCAAGCGTTCCTCCGCTGCGAACTCGAACGGAGAGGATGAACTCCACATCTCGCCGACGCCATGCTGCGTAACCCTCTCAAACATAGGGTTTTCGGCCAGAATGGGATCGCCGTGCACCAGTTCACGCGGCATCTTGTAGGGCGCCCAGAGCGCATTCGACTGGGTCAACTTCTCCGAAACCTCGGCAAGCGAGAGTGAAGCAACCCAGGGTTCAATCAGTGCTGCAAGCTCTTGCCGTAAGGCCCAGCGATGCGACTCGTTCTTGAGGTCCATCTCGTAGTTGCGCTCGATAGCAGCAAACTGTTCGTGGAAGCCCCCAGCTTCGGCCAGCGCCGATAATTGCCGAGAGGTGAAGATACAGATCATTACATGGCGACCATCGTTGGTCGCAAAGTCGCGCGCAAACGTACCATAGACCTCATTACCGAAGCGCGGTCGGTCGACATCATTGATCTCGCCCTCTGCCAAGAAACCAAGGGCCGCCGTCGCTGATAGGCCGATGTCCTGCAGGGCGAGCTTGATCAACTGTCCCTTGCCTTTGCGCGAACGGTAGCGCTCACCGGCGAGGATTGCCGTCGCGGCAGCATAACCGGTTGCAATGTCCCAAGTTGGAAGAACCTGATTGACCGGCCCTTCTTGGTCAACCGGACCCGTGATCATAGGAAAACCGCACACGGCATTGACGGTGTAGTCAACCTGGGCTGAGCCATCTCGTGCGCCCGAAATAGCTACCATCACCAAGTCGCGACGAAATTCGGAAAGCGCATCGTAAGAGAGCCATCCCTTCGCGGGCAAATTCGTCGAAAAAATCCCGGCATCGGGCCCGGGTGCAGCAATCAGAGCCGTTACAAGATCGCGGCCTTCTGGGCTGCGCAGATCAACCGCAAACGACTTCTTACCCTTGTTGAGACCAGCCCAATAGAGGCTGACACCATCATTGGTCACCGGCCATCGCTCGGCGTCCAAACCGCCGCTAATATTGTCGAAACGGATGACGTCTGCACCAAGAGCCGCCAGCGTCATGCCGCCGAGCGGTGCCGCTACAAAAGCTGATCCTTCAACAATACGCAGACCATCGAGAACGCCGGCCATCTCACTTCCCTCCAACGCGTTACCCAATCGCGTAGCATTATGCCTGCATGGAACAGGCAATCAATGAGACGGCGCTACGTTATCGCTGAGATGATGACTATCGCAATCACAAGCCTTTGAAGTTTGGTTTGCGTTTGGCATGAAACGCTTCAACGCCTTCGCGGAAATCTTCGGACGATCGCAAGCGGCTATAGGCGTGACCCTCCAATTCAATCGACGTCGTCAGAAGGGCGTCTTCCGTATCGTTGAGCAGCTTCTTCGCAGTGCGCTGTGCCAAGGGCGCAAACGTAATGAGTTCCTCCACAAGCGCGTCCGTTGCCTTTTCCAGTTCCCCGTCGGCAACGCATTCTGTCGCCACACCCCAATCATAGGCTTGCTGGCCGCTGATCCGCTTTGACCGCATAACGATATCTTTCGTACGCGTGACCCCGACCATCTTTTGCAAGCGAGCCGAGCCACCTGATCCTGGGATCTGGCCAAGCTTCTGCTCGGGTAGAGAATACTGCGTCGTCTCTGAGGCTATGCGGAAATCACAGGCCAGCGAAACCTCGAAGCCAACGCCAAATGTGTAACCCCGATTGGCGACGATTACCGGCTTGGAGCAGCGCGCAGGCGCTGCGATGTTCCAAGCGAGTTTTGAAACTGTCTCCGGCGTGGCTTCCAGAAAGCCCTTGATATTGCCGCCCGAAGAGAAATGCTCACCTTCTGCCCGCAAGACAATGATGCGAACGCGGTCATCGATATCGAGGCTTTCAAACACTAATCGAAGCTGATCGCGCTGCGGCATCGAGATGACATTCAACGGTGGTCGGTGCAGGACAATGTCGGCGCGCTGGCGCTCTGCGTCGATCTCCACGCGGAACCCGTCGAGTTCTTTGAGCGGATCAAGCAAGTTGGACTGAAAGGCGGTCATGGGCGTCTCCCTTTGTGCATTTTATGGGGTCATCTATGAGGTTGGCGGCTGGTTCTCGACAGAGTATTCGCCGGCGACCAGCATGCGGCGCAGGATCTTTCCAACAGGCGACTTTGGAATGTCATGGACGAAGATGTATGTGCGTGGGCGCTTGAAGTTTGCGAGATCTGACTGACGGCACCAAGTGTCGAGTTCGTCGCCGTCAATGCTGCCGGTTCTCTTGATGAAAGCCGTCACCTGCTGACCCCAACGTTCATGGGGAAGCCCAACCACTGCGACCTCAGCGACGGCCGCGTGGAGTGACAGAACAGATTCTATTTCAGCCGGTAGGACGTTCTCACCTCCGGTAATGATCATGTCATCAACGCGGCCGGTGACGAACAGGTCACCATCTTGGTCGAAGTATCCAATGTCGCCGGTGAAGTACCAACCGTTGTGCAATGATTTAGCATCGGCATCGGGGCGCTTGAAGTAACCTTCAAACGCTTCATCGCCGGCCAAAGTTGCAATGATCTGACCTTCCTCATTGGAAGCTGCAAGATCAGAAGGATCCGTCGAGCCAATCTTCACGACTCGGATCTCAGTATTGATCCCGGCCTTCCCGGCACTAGACGGCTTGGTGACGGCCCGTTGCTCAACCGTAAACGTATAGATTTCGGACGAGCCGTAGTGATTCACAAATAACTCAGGCTGAAAAGCGTCGTTGAGCCGTTTCAGTAGGCCGTCGGTCATGGCAGCTCCGGCAAATCCGAGCTTCTTCACAGAGCTTGTATCAGTTGTAGTAAATTCGGAATGTGCAAGCAGGTCATGATAAAGCGTCGGCACGAGGTAGAGATTTGAGACTTTCTCTGTTGCGATCAACTCCAGGGCACGACCAGCATCGAACCGCGGCAGACAAACGAACGTGCCATTGATGACGGCCATCGCGAGCAATGAGCGCACGCCCATGGTGTGATAGAGCGGCATGACACCAAGCGTGATCTCACCGGCCTGGTAGGCGTTCTGCGCAACGTGTGCCACAGCTGCAGCGCGTTCAGCGCGATGCCGGCGCGGCACACCCTTGCCCTTGCCCGTAGTCCCGGACGTATAGAGCATAAGCGAGAGGTCATCGGCGGTGCCGCGAGGAACGTTCTCGGCGACCGCACACTTCATGAGCTCATTGAAAGTCACTGTCCCGCCTGCTGCACCTTGAACTGCGATACGGGGGAGTGTCTGCGCCAGGCTGGCGCCTGCAACTGCAACTTCAGAGGCAGGTTCAAAGAAAATCGCCTTTGCTTCTGAGTTCTCCAAAAAGAACTCGATCTCTTCTGCATTGGCGCGCCAGTTGATTGGTGTGGCAATCACTCCGGCGAGCTGTGTCGCCCAATGCAATAACGCAAACTCGGCACGGTTTTGTAGGACAATGAGAACCCGATCACCAACCTTGATGCCGAGTTGATCGAGGGCGGTGACAAGCCGCGAGGCACGTTCGAGCAAGTCGCCATACGTCCATCGGACATCCGTATCGACGATAGCAATCGCTCGTGGATTGCGCGCGGCGGCGGCAAGCAGGGTTTGGCCAAGATCAAACATTTCTCGCTATCCCTGGAGTGTTGCTTCTGTCGCTGGTTCTGCGCCAGCGCGCAGCAGCTGCGCTGCTTCAAGTGCCGCCGCGAGGAT
>JBCDBQ010000381.1:0-7272 GCA_039183375.1 Pseudomonadota bacterium | reverse complement strand
TTGTCTTGGCGTGCCACTGCATCCTAGACATGCTGTCCATCGTGAAGTGATCAATTGCCAACTGCGAAATAGGTGATTCCGGATGAGCCGATTCATTCAGTCCGGCGATCAAATTCATGAACGCAGTCTTGCCACTACCGCTCACTCCGGTCAGCAGGGCAGTCTCACCTCGCGCAAGTGACACGTTCGCTAGCGGCGGATCGTGACCAGGCAAAGCACTTTGAAATGAGAGCACTTTGGCTCCGGGACACTCATCGACCTTCGGATTGTGAGCGCGATCTCGCGTCTCGTAACGCCCCAGTACGGTCTCAAGGCGGTACCGACCTTCTCGATAGGCCATGTAGTACTCGAGGGACAGCATGATGCCTCGCAGTGGCGAGACAAGCAAACCTATGAGCAGAAAGATTGTCGTGAGCTCGGCAACATCAAGCGATATTGGCGTTGCTTGTAAGTATACACCCAATCCCAACGAGACGACGATTAATGGGAAGGTCGCATCTGGCAATGACCGCATAAATCCCGCAATTCCTCGCCATCGCGAGAGTTCGTTGGTCATTGTGATGCTCTGGTCACGGATCCGTCTTTTCTCTCGTTGGTCACGCTGAAAGTGCTGGGCCAAACGTGGCGCCAGCATCTGGCCACCAACATTGGCAGCCAGCCTTCCTCGGATGCGACGGGCTGATCTGATGGCAACACCAAGATAGATACTGGCCGCGGTTCCCAGAACAAGCAGCAGCATTATCGTATTGGCTGCCGCGGTAGCCAAAACAGGACTAACAAAGAAAATCGCCACAACGACACCGATTAACGACATAGCGGAGACTGCCAATTGCGCGATGCCGTAGCCAACCCAGTTCTTCAACGCGGTGAGGTCTGTAATCATACGTGTCATGTTCAATCCAAGCCGGCTGACTGGGGCGCCTGAAACAGGTTGCGACGCGAGCGCCCGATAGAGGCGTGTTCTACAAGATGTCACGTAGAGCTGCCCCAGCCGTTCGGCCGAAGCTCGTTCGGATGTGCGCAAGGCGATAAGTGCGCTTGCAAGGGCAAGAAGGCTCACCGCCGTTACCGGTGCAATCCGAATGACGCCGTCCTCCACCGTCAGGCCGCTGGACAACAACCAAGCCATCGTCAAGACCGATAGCGCCTGACAGAAGCCGTTGAGCAGAAGGCTAAGGAGAATTGAAAGCCTTTGTCTGCGAAATGGGCGTGGTAGGAGTCCCTTATTCGACATTCAGGACCACTCTCCATAGAATGGATGGTTCAAGACGGAATGTCCGCCGCACAGCAAGGCTGATACGGCGGGCCTTCCGAGCTTTCGTACGGGTTGTATCAGGCAACAACCGTTTTCCGGGCAGCGATAACATCGTGCTTCTGCAGGTCCTCGCAGATGCCGCTGACGATCGCACCGGAGCAAATCTCGTCGAGTCTCAACGGCTCCATGCCGGCGACCAATGCAAACTCCTTCATCGCCAGTGGTGCCTGCGTGAATGCGCCAGTGATGCCAAGAACATTGTGGCTCGCTTCCAGGAGCCAGTTGACACCGGCAACCGCACCCATGGAGTCTCGGGCTGCCAACACAGTGCCCAAAACTCTGTCCTTCAGTTTGGGCTCCAATAGTAATGCCGCGGTTTCGACCTGTAACAAGCCATCTGCAATCTCCAGGACCGTCATCTGACTGCCCTCATCCGCCGCCGCGTCAAGCAGATGAACTGCCTTATCAACCAAGGTATGTGTGGATTGTCGATAAGTGCTCGCCAAACCTGCATCCGTGAAGTCTAAGGCAGGATTGGCACCTGCATCCTTGAGCGTCCAGATATCGCCTCCGGACCCTGTCCCAGTTGCTTTGACATAGCCAGCCTGAAGGCCCTGCTGCCTGATACCCTTGAGCAATGCCGCACACGTCGCAGTTTTGCCGGCATTCATGGATGTTCCAACAACGAGAATGACCGGCACTTGGGGCGCACTCGGACGAGCATCAAGCCTGAAGTCCCAAACGTTGAGGGGGCGGGCGTTCTGATCGATGAGGCGTCCCAGAATTGTGATCCGGGTTGCATCCTTGATGCGGCTGTTGCGCGAGAGCTGCAGCCCCGCGATGCCACCGGCTGCAACCAGATTTGCGGGTCCAAGACCGGAGGGGGCTTCGGCATGAAATTGATCTGGAGCATATCGCGCTCCGCAGGCGACCATAATCTCATCACCAGGATGCATGACCGCTCGGCGCCCACAGGGCAACTCTATCTTCTGGTGCTGACCACATTCTTCGACACGAGCCAGCACGATATCACCGGCAGCCAGTTGACCAGGGTCCTGATCCAGGCCGCGGATTGCGCTCAACGGCACGCGTCGCGTTACAAAAGAGCGTTTGATGCCTTCAAGGCGACCTGGGTGAAGCATCGTAATCATAATCCATTTCCTCTGGTTTCTACTGGTTCAGCTTCACCACCAAAACGGAACTGACCGAAACCTATTCCAGTTTTTTTGAAGTCCTCCCTCAAGTATCACAGCAAAGCCAAAGTACTCGCTGTGAGACATACGTCTTCACACGTGAATGGAATATGAGCCCCGCCTTGGCGTTGTCAGCGGACAATTGAATTGTTCGAATGTGGCGAGGGAAAACCGATCAATGGCAATACTTGAACTGATTCAAAAGCAGCGGCTCGGCGCACTCTCCGAATTCCGTTTCCTGGTAGAGGGAGAAGTCTCCGACAAAGAGGTCAGCGCATTTGTATATGAGCCTGTCAACTACAATCGAGATGCACCGGCACTTGTGATCTTGCATGGTGTAACGCGGGCATCCGGCCTCTATTTGTCTTCGTGGATGCCATACGCCGAGGCCTGCTCCTCGCTGCTAATCGTACCGCGATTTTCGAAGACGCACTGGCCTGGCGCGCGAAGTTATAATCTTGGCAACATGTATGCAAAGGATGGAACGCCATTGGAAGAAAGCGCTTGGTCCTTTACAGCGCTTGAAAAGCTATGCGATGAAGTTCTTTCGGAACACAACCATCGACATTCCCAAGTAGCCATCTACGGTCACTCGGCCGGTGCGCAGTTTCTTCATCGGTATTTGATCATGAAGGGCGGGCATCGCGTTTACCGTGCTGTCGCAGCCAACGCCGGATGGTACACTGTGCCCAGTTGTGATCACGCCATGCCATACGGCATCGCAGATGTGCCTCCGCAAAGAATAAACTTGAAAAGCGCGTTCGCTACTCCCCTTACGATCGTCTTGGGCAAAGACGATATCCAGACCCTAGACCCCGAGCTGCGTCAGACAAAAGGCGCTCTGGCTCAGGGCTCCCATAGGCTGGCTAGAGGACGCCACTTTTACCGTACCTCTAGGGAGGCGGCGGCTCGCCTTGGTTTATCGTTTAATTGGTCCGTGGAAGAGATAGAAGGCTGTGGTCATAGCGACAAGTCCGTGGCAAAGGTCAGCGCTCGGTACCTAGTTGGTTCAGAGGCAACAAGTCTTGCTCTGGCGGCCTGAAAGAATGCTTGAGACAGAGACTTCCGTTATCCTTTTGTGCATTGCAGATGTGATGTCGCTTTTTCGCTGGCCGGTTTGAATCTTGGGCGCTGCAACCACAATTAACAAGTCGCACTCTCAAGTGCGCGATGTTCGTTTTACACGAACGCATTCGTAGGCAAATCGAGTTGAATGAGAATGAGACAGGTCAGTCCGTCGGCGTTGCGCCGACAGTGCTCCATGATTCAGCAACGGCAGCCATCTGCAAAGCAAAGTATTTCGATTTCAAGCCCTTGCTATTAGTTTCGGCAGGCGTAATGAGCATTCTCATTGTGTTGTATACTAGACAATCATGCCCATTTCGCTAATTTTGTTTAGTATACTACACTGATGATGAACATGCTGGAAATCGCTGCAGCAGTCCGCGAAGCACGCAAACAACAAGGACTGAGCCAACATGACCTGGCCGAAAGAGCTCAGGTCAGCCGCTCAATTCTCGCCAATCTGGAAAGACAGCAGCTGGGCGAGCTGGGCATCGTCAAGTTACTCCGCATCCTATCATGCTCTCGAGCTTGATCTGCGTTTGACTGCATTGAATCTGAGGCGGCCAACACTTGAAGACCTCCAGGCCGAAGAGACCAAGGGGACAAAATGATCCGCGTTTGGTCAGATGGAAACACTTCGGGCGTTCTGGATCGACATGGTCAGCGTGGCTCAGCATTCGTCTATGACACTGCCGCACCAAAGGACCGGGCCATATCGGTGACCATGCCTGTACGCTTGCCCTCGTGGGACCAGCAGTTCGGATTGTTACCAATCTTTGAGATGAACTTGCCGGAAGGAGCATTGCGCGAACGCCTCGTGCGCCGTTTTGCCAAAGCTACGGGAACATTCGATGACATTGATTTGCTTGCGGTTGTTGGAAGAACGCAGATAGGGCGATTGCGATATTCTGGAATTGACGAAGATCTGCAAGAAGAAGTTCCATTTCAATCCATAGACGACATCCTCAAAGCCCGGCGCGATAGTGATCTATTCACCTATTTGCTAGAGCAATATGCGCCGCACTCCGGCCTGTCCGGGATTCAACCCAAAGTCATGATCAGGGGCAGGGGCGTGACTAACAAAGCCTCGGATCCAAAACTCCGAAAATCGCCGAGTATTTTTGAGCGCGACCCATATCGTCAAGATGTGGGACGAGGACGAATTCCCCGAACTGGCAGCAAACGAATACTTCTGTCTGACTGCTGTAAACGGACTTGGCCTAACCGTCCCCCATTTTGAACTCTCCGACGATGGTGGTGCGATCGTCATTGAGCGATTTGATCGGATCGATGAAGGTTACCTTGGCTTTGACGATTTCTGTGTGCTCAATGGTCTGGGGACCGCCGACAAATATAAGGGTGGCTATGAAACGCGGCTGTTCAAACGTATTCGCGAGTTCCTAGAACCAGCTGATGCACCGCAAGCTCTTGAAACAGTATTCAAACTGTTCGCTCTAAATTGTGCGATACGCAACGGTGATGCCCATCTCAAGAATTTCGGTCTGACTTATCCCGGAATAGATGCCCCTCTCTGTCTCGCGCCAGTCTATGATCTGGTCGCGACATGGGCTTACATTCCCAAAGATCCCATGGCTCTAACACTAGGCGGTAGCACGAAATGGCCCAATCGCAAGCAACTGGTGCAACTTGCACAGACGCGCTGCCAACTGACGCCCAAGAACGCCGAACAACATCTCGAGGCAGCAGCTGACGCCTTGTCAACAACCTCACCAGAATTAAAGCAGTACTTCAAAGGCTGAGACCATGAAATTGGCGACCGCATGCTGTCCGCATGGGAGGATGGCATCAAGGAGAGCCTCGGCCTGTCAGGCGGACTTCATGTCGTCAACAAAGCTGCTCCCCGTCGCAAACTAAAGCTTGCGAATTCTGATAGTCGACTACTTCAACACCTGCGTCAGAAAGACGGCAATATCATTTCCACGATTCGCCAACTGGCAACCGATCTCGACATGCCGCAATCGACCCTGAGCACTTCGTTAAAGAGGTTAGTCGAGCGTGGTTTTATAGAACGTAACGGAACAGACATCGCGCTTGCAAAACGAGCGGTCTAATCAATTTTCCATAAGATATATTATAAGACTGAAATCTCAGTAGGTTACTGTGGTTGGCAATAGAACTGGGCGCTAAGCGCTAGATACTAAGCATACTCCAACCACTTGGTGTTGGCCTCCTACTTGTTTGACACGTAGACCAACATCATCGCAAAGCCAGGTTTCAAACTCCGTCAGCGTGCGCGTATCGCGATATCGGTGTACCTCGCTCCAGTTCACGTAATCCTGATACGCTTCCCACAACGCTACCGACGTTAAACGATCCGAATGCAATCTCTCTCGCAACGTCTTCCCTGTGCGGCTTCAGATGGCAACAGATCAACCGTTCTTGGCGGCACAGCATTAGGCTGTCGGTCTCCTGACCTCGAACGACTAAGATCCAAAAAGAAACCCAAACCCGAGCCAACTTCCAACATCAAACTCAACAAGATGGTCATCGCCAACATGACCCGATCTTCACCTAGCCCGACCATTTGATCGATGATCGACACTTGCGGATCAACTGACTCACCTGCAAATCCCTTGCAATCGCTCGCGCAGCCGACTGATTTCCACATGAAGCCGATGAGCCTTTAATGCAGTTGCATGTTCCTACTGCAGCTCAAAATAGCGTTCGCAATAGCGGTGAGACAGGGACACCGTCGCGCGCTCACATTGCTTCGTGGATTGCCATCTGCGATGTTGCTGATGCGCAGCAATGTCATTGGCAACGGCTGATGGATCACGTTGGCGTCCGAAGTGCTCTCGCTAAGTTTGTTTGCGACTAAGCGCAAAGCCTAGGCAATAGTGTGAAATGCCTTGTCGCACTAAGCTGCTGATCAAACAAGAGTGCCCGACAGCGATAGAGGAGGAGTTCATGTGTGGGGTGAAGGTGTCGTTGTGGAGCCATACGGAGAGTGACGCATTGCCGTTTGGACTCGGGCCAAACAGCAACTTTTGTGTTTGTCCAGCCTCTATCAATTCGCCGTGGAAGCAACGCGGATCACAGCCGGCGGATTTCGCATTAGCGATTTAGTTTGCGCGAGCAACCCAGCCATCTACGAATAGTGGCTCTTGCGGTCTTCTGCACAAAACCGTCCCTGTCTTGAGGGCGACGTGTGTGTGCCATTTATGCGCTGCCCGGTTTCGACATGCGCATCCACAAATCGATCTGCAATGCAATTTCTTTATCGAGTTGTTTAATAGCTGCTTCGCGTGTCAAGGCAATCGCAGGCTGGCGGTGTATGCCGATCGTTGTGATTACAGCCGCGTAACTCGCAGCAAGTTGCGCCAACAAAGCTGTTAGGTCGTCAAGTTTGTCTTGTACGCGATCGGGATCACCGAATTCTGCATCACCGATGATGGCCGCAACGTCGGCTGGTATCCGCGCCAGGCGCTCCTTGTTTGATAGCTCCAAAACACAACTCCCTTATCGTTCTTTGCCTAGTTGTCTAAAAGGTCCGAAATAAAGAAACGACTGGCATTGTAGATCCCGGGCGCCTCACTCTCGCGAGGTCCTGCAATGTTTAGCACCGCGTTGGGGGTCAATGTCGCCAGCCAGATGGTTGAGAGATCCGAACTACTGTAGTCGCCAATGTCCAAAGCAATTGCTGGCTTACAGTAGTGCTGGGCCTGCTCCTGAGTGAATACTGTTCCAGCCGAGCAACCTATACCTTGGCTCGCAAATAGGATCATGGTTGCATCGCTG
>JBCDBQ010000380.1:0-7274 GCA_039183375.1 Pseudomonadota bacterium | reverse complement strand
GGCCCACACACTGCTCGGTCGACTTTATGCTGAGGGCCTGGGAGTTCCGAGAAATGAGCTGACGGCCGCGAAGTGGTATCGGCGCGGCGCTGAACTCGGCGATGTCGAAGCGATGTTTGCGTTCGGAGTTATCTTGGCTTCGGGAACCGCCGTCAAGAAGAACGCCGAAGGGGCTGCTACCATGTTTGAGCGGGCAGCCCGCAAAGGCCACGCCTATGCTCATTATAATCTGGCACTGCAATTCTTGTCCGGGAAAGGCAAGCCAGAAAATCCGTTTCGAGCCTCGCAGCATCTTGAGTTCGCGGCCCGCAAGGGGATAGCAGAAGCCCAGTATGACCTGGCTGCGCTTTACCAGAAGGGCCACGGCGTCCAGGCTGATGCCTACAAGGCTGCATTATGGTTGCGACAGGCGGCCGACCGCGGAATGCCTGCGGCACAATATGAGTATGCGACGGTGCTGCTGCGTGGTCGAGGCCTGAATGAAGACCGGCCCAAACTGCTCGGATTGTTGCGCTCAGCCGCACTGAAGGGTATAGCCGGCGCGCAAAATCGCCTGGCACATGTTTATGCTGTCGGAGTCAAAGGCATATCGAAAAGTGCGTTCGACGCCGCTAAATGGCGCTACGTTGCACAAACCAATGGTATTCAAGACAAATCTCTCGACAAGGTGATTGCATCCTACCCAAAGGCGGTGCGCGCAAAAGCCAGGAAGGCGGCGCAGGTATTGGCGGATCGGCAGCGCGCTGGACTACGGTAGACACGGTCAGCATTGTCGTCAGCATCACGGCGAAAGACTGAAATGATGCGGCTCACCGATGATGGTGCCCGGTTGTACTGAACCGCCAAACAGTTTAATCCCGAGCGGCACACCTCAAACAAAACCCAAGTGCAACTGCATTGGAGCAAGCATGCCTGCCTCCGCGCTGATGAATGTCATGGTGAATGCCGCCCGGAAGGCAGGCCGATCGCTCGCTCGCGACTTCGGGGAAGTCGAGCGATTGCAGGTCTCTGTTAAGGGTCCCGCAAACTTCGTTTCGGCTGCTGACCACCGGGCCGAAGAAATCATATTCTATGAACTCTCCAAGGCACGGCCAGACTACGCATTCCTGATGGAAGAACGCGGGACAGTTGATGGCGCCGACAAGACGCATCGGTGGATCGTTGATCCCTTGGATGGCACGACCAACTTCCTCCACGGCATACCTATCTTCTGCATTGCAATCGGATTGGAGCGTGATGGGCAGCTGGTTGCAGGCTTGATCTATCTGCCCATTCTCGATGAACTTTACACAGCCGAGCGCGGCAAAGGTGCGTTTCTCAATGATCGCCGTATTCGTGTTTCCGCAAGGCGACATCTCACGGATGCGATGCTGACAACGTCGATCCCACACAAAGGTCGCCCAGCGCCAGGCCACGAGCGCTTCTATCGTGAAATGGAAACCTTGACCAAGGAGGCCACCGGAATTCGTAGAACCGGGGCTGCAGCCGTTGATCTGGCCTGGACCGCGGCAGGACGTTTCGATGCCTACTGGGAACACAACATCCAGCCTTGGGATATGGCAGCAGGAATTGTCATCCTGCGTGAGGCCGGCGGCCTTGCAACGGACCTGTCTGGTGGGGGGGATATGCTCAGCACCGGAACGATCGTGGCAGGCGTACCGACAATTCAAAAAGCATTGCTTGAGAAGCTTTCCGCCTCAAGCTAATTGCAGTGCGGCGAGAAATGCTTATTGGACAGGCACTCTTGGTCATGCGATCGGATATCGCCTGATTATTGCTCGAAACATGTGAAAAGTCTGGCACAACTGTCATTAGGCACGATCTTGCCCGTTTTCCCTGACAAAGAGATTGGCTAAAGCAACGGGTACCTGGTCGGAACGCGTTTCAATTCGACCGAAATCACGATGTTACTTGTACCGCCTGCGGTCTGGCGGACTACCATTGGCCGGCATGCTGACTGGCGGAGAAAGCACGTATGGCGAGAAGACGAAGCTCAGATCCATCGCAGGCGCCACTGGCGCGGTCACTGTCAGCGCCAGGCGTGTATCTGATGCGAATGCTGATCTTCCTGATGCTGGTCGGCTTTATCGCGGCAATTCTGTTCCCACAGTTTTACACGGCCTTTATGGCCAACCCGGGTTTGAACGGATTGATCCTGTTCGTTCTCGTCATTGGTATTGTCTACGCCTTCTGGCAGGTCTATCGCCTTAATCCCGAGATCAGCTGGGTCAACGCGTTTCGCATTGCTGATCCCGGCCTCGCCATCTCTCACCAACCCGTTCTGTTGGCGCCGATGGCGACGATGCTGCGTGACAGAACTGGGGCGTTGTCTCTTTCGACCGCGTCCATGCGATCGATCATGGACAGTATCGGTTCGCGCCTGGATGAAGCGCGCGACACGGGGCGTTACATCATCGGGTTGTTGGTCTTCCTTGGTCTGCTTGGAACCTTCTGGGGTTTGCTGGATACGATCCAATCCGTGGGTAGAACGATTAGTGCACTGGATACGAAAACAGCCGACAGCGTCTTGATGTTCCAGGAGCTGAAAACCGGTCTGGCCGAGCCGTTGCGGGGCATGGGGACGGCCTTTGCATCTTCGCTGTTCGGATTGTCCGGTTCGTTGATCGTCGGCTTCCTTGAGCTGCAAGCCAGCCAGTCTCACAATCGCTTCTACAATGAGCTTGAAGAGTGGTTGTCCGGTATCACAGAGTTGACGCCGGGTGGCGCAACGTCGAGCTCATCCGAGCAAGTCAACCGTCAGCTCTATGGCGCGATGTTCGAGATCCAGCGCTCCCTGTCAGAGCTTGCCGATCGCCTACAAGCCGGTGGTCCTGCTCCCGGTGGCGAGGAGAATGTTCGTGAACTCGCTGAAGGTGTTAATCAGCTCGTAATGCAAATGCGCAAGGAGCAGGAAATCGTTCGCCAATGGGCTGATGAGCAATCTTCGCAACAACATGAAGTCATGGGCGTCATCCGAGACCTCGTCTCGAACTCGGGACCGAGGAGATAGCCATGCCGCGAGCTCGTTCAGGCCGGCGCGGTGGCGACTATGGAGAGTTCTGGCCAGGCTACGTCGACGTGTTGTCGACCCTGCTGCTGGTCTTCACCTTCCTGCTTTCGATCTTCATGCTCGCCCAGTATTTCGTCACGCAGGAAGCGACGAATAAGGACACCGCGCTCCAGCGGCTTAACCGGCAGATTGCCGAACTCACGTCGCTGCTGTCGTTGGAGAAGGGCAAAGGCCAATCCACGCAGGACGAACTTGCTTCGCTGCAGGCAACGCTGGGTGAACTGCGGCTTGAGAACCAGCGCTTGCAGTCTGATGCTGCAGGTGGTGCTGAGAAAGCAACTGCCGACACGGCACGCATTGCATCACTCTCTGCCGGACTTGATAAGGAGAAAGAGGTTTCGAGTTCGGCCCTGGCCAAGGTTGATCTTCTCAATCAACAGCTGCTTGCACTGAGACGACAGATCGCCGCCCTCAATGAGGCGCTCGATGCGTCGGAAAAACGGGATCAGGCCTCGCAGGCGCGGATCAAGGACTTAGGTAAGCGGCTGAATGCCGTGCTCGCGCGTCAGGTCCAAGAGCTCAAACGCTATCGTTCCGACTTCTTCGGCCGATTGCGGGAGCTTCTCAAGAACCGCAAGGACATTCGTGTCGTTGGTGACCGCTTTATCTTCCAATCGGAGGTCTTGTTCGCGCCGGGCGATGCGCAAATCTCCGTACAAGGCTTGGTCACGATGGACGAGCTTGCGCGCGCAATCACCGAGTTGGCAAAATCCATTCCGGGCGAGATCGACTGGGCGCTTCAGGTTGACGGGCATACAGACGTGCAGCCGATTAACACCCCACAGTTTCCTTCGAACTGGGAGTTGTCGACAGCACGGGCTATTTCGGTTGTACGCTACCTGATCTCTCGCGGTGTACCAGCCCAGCGCCTCGTCGCGGCAGGTTATGGCGAATTCCAACCGATTGATCGTGGCACAACGCCGGAAGCTTTGCTGCGCAACCGCCGCATCGAGCTGAAGTTGACGAACCGATAATGGGTCCGAGGTGGTGTCGATGATGCTCTGCATTGCCTTGCAGGTCTGAGAGGCGAGGGGAACCTTCGTTGTGAGCAATCAGCCAACAATCAATGCCAAGCGCCTACAGTCCCTTTGGACTTTTGCGCTTATAGCGGGTGCCTTGGGCTTCGGAGGAGCGCTCTATTGGACGGCCTCGCCCGGCGGTCCTGGTCTTGATTGGATTTGGGGCATCGCAGCATTTGGGGCGGCCGCCATTCTCTACAATCTCAGCTTCTTCGTGCTGTGTTCGATCTTCACACCGGGTTTGTCGAACTACGTGGAAGATGACACCGAAGTCCAAGGCGACGACGTTGTTCACGTCGTGCGATATGCAAGTGCGAGCGATCCGGATATCAATCGCTTCGTGAAGACCTATGCGACTGCACGAGGAGTCAGTGCTGTCGCCATCATCTCGGGCATCATGATCGCGGTTGCCTGGAACTTTTTTTGAGCATCTGCAAACCGCAGATACTCTAGGCCATACCTACCGGTTCATTGAGTGGACCAATATCGTTCGGGCGTCGCGCGATATAGCCGAGCAGCTCATCTTTGAGCGCTTTGTAGGCTGGATCATTGAAGCGATTGACCATTTCCTGCGGATCGCTACTCAGGTCATACATCTCGCCTTCGCCTGAGTTCTGATCAACGGTCAGTTTTGCCGTTGCCGTACGAACTGTTCTCAAGCTCAGAGCAACACCGGCTCGGTTCGGATGCAGTTCCCATTCACTATAGGCATAGTCCCGCGTCGCACTGTCGGTTTCCAGCAATGGTCGAAGTGATTGACCGTGCTGGGTCTGCAAAGCTTCGGTTTCGGCATAGTCGAAGAATGTTGGTCCGACATCTATCGTACTGGTTGGTGACGTGATGGTCTTGCCAGCCGGCACACCTGGACCGCGTACGATCATACCGACCCGGTGCAGGCCCTCGTAGTGCATGGGCCCTTTGAGTATGAGGCCATGATCGCCCAACCAATCACCGTGATCAGAGCTATAGATGACAATCGTGTTGTCGCGCAGACCGAGTTCATCAAGCGTGATCATCAGGCGCCCGACCTGATGATCGATGAGCGAGATCTGGCCATACGTATTGGCAATGATCTCCCGTAACTGCTGCTCACTTTGTTCGCCGATACGGCTGTAGGCTTTGCGAGTCTCTGCGTTCTCTTTTGATCCGGTCGGTTCGTTCTCCAGGACGGCTCGGTGCCACCAGGGACGATTATCGAAGTCCCGCTCCCGATGCTCCGGGATATCGACTTCATCTGGATGATGCAGGCGCGACCAGGGTTCCGGACAGTCGAATGGATGGTGCGGATCCGGAAAGCTGATCCAGGTCATAAACGGATTATCGTCGCGGCTCTTCAGCCACTCGATGGACCGGTCCGCCGTCCATGTTGAGTTATGCCAGGCGACGGGCAACTTTGAGTGCCAGGTTTGAGCGGCACCATGGGTGTCTCCCGCATTATCACGGTAGAGCGCATTCTTTTGATCGCCGCGCCCGTCTGCATAGAACCAACGCTCGTAGTGCTGGCCGGCGGGCGGCTTTTCAGGCAGGAACCAGTTGTGCCCGACGAGCATCATCTCAACATGGGAGAACCCCATGTAAGGCCCGTACCAATCCTCACCATAGTTGGCGGATGACTTAAGACATTCCGGCGTGCCGGTCGGCGCGAACGTGTGATACGTCGAGAAGTGGGCCTTACCAAAGAATGCGGTGTCGTAACCGGCCTTAGTCAGAGTACCGGCCATCCCTTTGGCACCGACTTCAGGATTGAGATCAATACCGTTATCGTGCACGCCGTGCGTGAGCGGCAGCTGCCCGGTCAGGATCGACGCACGTGCCGGCTGACATACGACGCAGGGCGTTACGTTGCTATCGAGCCAAGCTCCTTCCGCACGCAACTGATCCAGATGCGGTGTCTTGATCTTTCGCCCCATGAAGCCGTAGCAATCGCCACGCTGTTGGTCGGCTGTAATGAATATGAGGTTGGGTCGCTTCATGCCCTGATGCACTCCGGTGCGCGCGCTTAATCTAACTCAGTGGATGGTGCGGCTGGAGTCGCCGCATTCTTCGTTCTCCGATAGACGCCGAAGTAGTAGATGATGGCCAAGATCATCGCGAAGAAGATCATCGCAATCGGGCTCTTGAAGAAGAAGTAAGGATCACCGCCTGAACCGGAGAACGCTTGGCGCAGAGCGGATTCAAGATTGTTGGCGAGAATGAAAGCAATCACGAACGGCAACACCGACATGTTGAACTTGCGCATGAGGTAGCCGATGAAACCGAAGAATACGGCCACATAGACGCTGCTCATTGTCGTGTCCTGCACATAGATCGACGTCAATGTCAGCAGCAGGACGCAGGGCAAGAGATAGGCCTTTGGGATGTAGACCATGATGCCGGTGAGGCGCATGAAAATGCCACCGATGGTCCAGTTGAAGATGTTGCCAAGCACCATGATTGTGAAGATCCCGAAGCACATGATGAGCTCAGGGTTCGGTTCGGTCGGATTAAAATTGAACACCGGTGGGCCGGGATTGAAGCCGGAGATGCTTTCTGTTGCGAGGATTAGGAAGACCGCCGCGACATTGCCTGGAATGCCCAGGCTGAGCACGGGAATGAGATTGGCACCGGAGACAGCAGAATTAGCAGCCTCGGTCGACGCCACACCTTCGGGGATTCCGGTCCCGAACTCCTCGGCTTTTCCGGATGTCTCGCGGCCAATGGAATAGCCCATGGTTGCAGCCAGCGTTGAACCAATGCCTGGCAACGCTCCGATGAATGTTCCGATCCCGGCCGACATGATCACGTAGCGATAAATCTGGCGGATATCCGCCCAGTGCAGCTTGTTGTCGCCGGACTGCTTGGTCAGCTCAATCTTACTCGTGCGCTTGCGCTCGTTGTGCATGTCCTCGAGCGCTTTGAAGACTTCACCGAGTATCAAAACACCAAGGATTGCTGAGATCAGCGGAATGCCTTGTGTGAATTCGGTTATGCCAAACGTCAGTCGCGGGTATGGATCTTCACCATTGGCGATCAGTGCTAAAAACAATCCGAGGAAAGCAGCCAGCATGCCTTTGAGAATGGAGCTCCCGACGACGGCTGAAATGAATGACAGCGACAGAATGATAAGCGCGGCCTTCTCCGTGAAACCGAGGTAGGCTTCAACGAGCAGGGCCAGGAACGGTGCCGTCGTAAAGAGAACGATGTCG
>JBCDBQ010000379.1:0-7286 GCA_039183375.1 Pseudomonadota bacterium | reverse complement strand
GGCAGCTCCAGTTATGGGCGCGTTCATGCGCGAGAATGCTATTGTACCAGATCTGATCCTGTGTTCGACATCCGTTCGCACGCGGGAGACGCTGGCGCTTGCCTTTCCCGGTCCGGAGGAGCAGCGACCGCCGGTTGTCTTTACTCAGGAGATCTACGAGGCGCCACCGGGAGCGCTGATGGCCTGCATCAAAGCCGTCGATGATAGTGTGCGGTCGTTGCTGGTTCTCGGACACAACCCCGGGTCGCAAATGCTGGCCCTGCAGCTCGCAACGTCCGGCGAGGATGATGCCATGCGACGCCTTTCCGGCAAGTTCCCGACGGCGGCGCTGGCCCGGATCGTGTTTGAAGCTGACAGTTGGCGGGATATCCTGAAGGTTCGTGGGCATCTTGCTCAGTTTATCACGCCCAAGCAGTTTGCTTGACTGTCTATAGCTTCAACCTCTACATCATCAGCCATGCTCTTATTGATCGATAACTACGACAGCTTCACCTACAATCTGGTTCACTTTTTAGGTGAGCTGGGTGCCAGTTGTGACGTCGTGCGCAATGATAAAATATCCGTCCAGGATGCCTTGAAGTCCAAGCCCAAGGCGATTGTGCTTTCTCCCGGTCCCTGCACGCCGAACGAAGCCGGCATCTGCTTGGATCTCGTGAAAGAGGCCAAAGGCAAAGTTCCCATACTAGGCGTCTGCCTTGGGCATCAGGCGATTGGCCAGGCCTACGGTGGCACGATCACAAGGGTTCTGCCGATGCATGGTAAACTCTCCAAAATTCGTCACTTCGATAAGGGTATGTTTGAAGGCGTGCCGCAGAACCTTGAGGTGACGCGATATCACTCGCTGACGGTGGAACGTGACAGTCTGCCTGATTGTTTCGAGATAACCGCCGAGACGACTGACGGCCTCATCATGGGATTTCATCATCGCAAGCATCCGGTTCACGGTGTTCAGTTTCATCCTGAGAGCATTGCGACCGAAGCCGGCCACGATATGCTGGCTAACTTCCTCAAAGCCGCGGGCTTCAAGTCAAACCGCCGCAAAGCGGCCTAGAGACACCATCTCATAGTGAGAGCGTAAAGCGATGTCAGAAAATGAACTCCGCGGCCTGGTCCAAAAGGTCTCCACAGGCGCTTCGCTCACACGAGTGGAAATCCAGACTGCGCTCAAGTCGATGATGACAGGCGAGGCGACCGCGGCTCAGATGGGTGCGTTCCTGATGGCCATGCGGGTGCGCGGCGAAACCGTTGATGAAATTACGGGCGCAGCTGAATTTCTGCGGGCGCATATGACGGGTGTCACCGCCCCATCCGATGCTGTCGATATTGTTGGAACCGGCGGTGACAGTCACGGCACCTACAATGTCTCGACGTGCGCTGCGCTCGTTGCGGCCGGTGCTGGTCTGAAAGTGGCGAAGCATGGCAATCGCTCCGTCTCCTCAAAGGCCGGCGCATCCGACGTACTAAGTGCGCTTGGTGTTAAACTCGACATAACTCCGGACACTGTCAGCCAGTGCATCGATGATGCGGGCGTTGGTTTCATGTGGGCACCATTGCATCATCCGGCGATGAAGCACTGGGCGCCGGTGCGGGCCGAGCTTGGTGTTCGAACAATTTTCAATGTGCTCGGGCCGATCTGCAATCCGGCCGGCGTCAAGCGGCAGATCGTCGGCGTCTATAGCTTGGATCTGGTGGAGCCCATCGCGCACGTGCTGAATAATCTTGGCAGCGAGCATGTCTGGGTAGTCCATGGCCATGATGGCATGGATGAAATGACAACCACCGGTGCTACGCGTGTTGCTGAGCTCAGGGGTGGCATGGTCAAGACATTCGAAGTCACGCCGGCCGATGCGGGGCTGTTGCCGGCTCGCCTTTCGGACCTGATGGGTGGCGACGCGGAGACTAATGCGGCAGCCATCCGAGATGTCCTTGCTGATAAAAAGGGACCGTTCCGCGATATCGTTCTGCTGAATACTGCTGCAGCGCTGGTCGTGGCTGGTAAAGCAGATAGCCTCGGGGCCGGTGTCGATCTAGCCGCCGGCGCCATTCAAAGTGGGGCTGCGCGAGGTGCCTTGGATAAACTGATCGAAATCACCCATGCTAGCACCTAAGCCAAGTCTACTGGGTTCAAACCCTGTCTTGGCCGCGGCCGACTACGAACGTGCCCGCGCATTTTATCGCGATCAGCTCGGATACGTAGTCGTCGAAGAAGGCGGCGATCCTCCCCGCTTCGGCATCTTCCGACGCGATAAAAGCCAATTGTTTGTCGATAGCTGGAATGGTCATCGCGAGCCGGTCCCGGGCCTATGGTGCGCTTACGTGCACGCCGTCAGCTTGGATGAGTTAGCCAGCGAATTTGAAAGCAAAGGCGTTCGCCTCACTAAGCCGATCACCGATACGGTCTATGGCATGCGCGAGTTTGAGGTGACGGATCCGGATGGCAATGTCGTTTGCTTTGGAGAAGATCTCGAGTAAGGCACGGTGTCGGTTTGTGGACCGGCCATCGTCGCCGGAGGGCCCTTCCAGGCGAACAACTGACGGCCGATCCAATTTTTCTCACTTGCACAAGCCTCTGCAGGTTGAACTGCGGGTGCTGCTACGCTGAGCGCAGTCGTTCATCACCTTGGCATCGCAGTCATTCCCAACAGTCTTGTACGTCCGTCACGGACGGACTCAGCAGCCCAGTAGAAGAATTGGCACGGCTGTCTGAGGCAACCCGTTTCGAACCGGCGAACTATCGGAGCATTCTCGGCGTTAACACCGGCTCGAATAGACGCATTCCAAATCGTACAAACTCATACGCGCTTACCCAGGGTAGGGCCTTCAAGTATGCTGGTCGACTTGTTGCCGAAAGCTACCACAGGGCTTGGGCCGGTCGAAGTTGGGAAACACACACACGTGCGCTTTGGCGCATTGCGGACGATGGACCCACAAGCTTTCAACAACTCAAACAAGCCGTGAAATTGCGCTGATGCAAGGCAATATCGGCACTTAGAAAACGTCGGGCGACAAGGTCTAAGAACTGAAACTTTTTTCGCAACGATCCGATTAATTGGAACTTGAATTTTCGACAAACATTCGGGTGCTGCGCCCCGTCATCATCTGGGCTGAAAAGAACCGCGACACAGCCGGCAGACTTGCTGAAAAATTCAACGGTTCGATGTCGGTGGACCAGAAACGGTCAATGGTTCCCATATCCTGGACGGTGTCCATGGCAGCCGACAATGTCATGGAAAATTTACCCGCACCGGGCACGACGCGCTTTTCGCTGTACTTCTTCGGATAGAACAGGAGCGTTCCCGTGAATGCGCTCCGACCAGGTATGTTCAGCGGGGCAAAGGCAGTCTTCGGACGGCTCTGTCCTTTTGTGTAATCTTCCTTCGTGGAGAAGTATCCGGGTGCCGCAATGAAGCTGGCTGCGAATTCACGTGTGAGACCGGTTTCCTCATTCTTAACCTGTAGCTTGAGCGCCGAGACGACCCCGTCGCGGGCTCCGCTGTTGGCAACAGTGACCGGGAGCACGATAACTTCGAAGCTGCCATTGGGGTCGCGCGTATAGGCGATTGTGTCGGGCACATAGAGGTGCAGGTTGGCTTGTTTGAGCACCGTTTCATAGAGACTAAGGCCTGAGAAGACCAGCGCCACCATCGAGACGATGCCGGTCAAGATCGTTGCGGTACCGAAAGAGGCAACTTCACGGGCCGTTTGTGAGGTCTCATCGGTCGTATCAAACCCAGTCCCAGCGCTGCGCCTGACCATGCTATCCCCCCGGGTTATCTCTCGTTAGGCAGCCACCCCCTGTGGCCGCCGCGCGCGCCACAACAGCATCAACATTATGGAGATGTTGAGGACATTCCAGGCGATGCCATTAAAGAATGCCATTGCGTAGGACCCGGTCTGATCGAAAATCCAGCCGGACATCCAGCCGCCAATGGCCATACCAAGGACTGTCGACATGACGACAAGCCCGACGCGCTGGCCCGCCTCATTGGCCGGCAAGTATTCACGGACAATGATGGCGTAGCTCGGCACAATGCCGCCCTGCGACAGCCCGAATAGGAGCGAGACAACGTAGAGCGAGACAAGGCCATCAAAAGGCAGGAAAAGCGTGAGGGCGATGCATTGCAGAACGGATCCCAGAATGACGGTTTTCACGCCTCCGATATAGTCTGCAATCATGCCGGAGATGAGCCGACTCAATACACCTGCGCCGAGCATGATGGACAGCATCTCGGCGCCAGCTGCCGGTCCGTAACCAAGGTCGACACAGTAGGCGACGATATGAACCTGGGGCATCGACATCGCGACACAGCAGGAGATACCCGCGATGATCAGCAGAACCTGCAACGTTGTCGGCGAAAAGCCGGCTGATATGCGTGGGCCAGCCAATGACATGGCATGATCTGTGGTCGCGGTTGGGCTTTCAGGTGGTTTGCCGCGCAACAACAGACTGAGCGGGATCATGACCAATACACATATGATTCCGATCGCGATGTACGTTGTCCGCCAACCTTCTGTGGCAACTGACTGTTGAACGAAGATCGGCCAGATTGTGCCCGCGAGATAGTTACCGCTCGCCGCAGCTGCGACGGCGATACCGCGGCGGCGCTCAAACCAGTGAGAAATGCTTGCCATCAGCGGACCGAACGTGGCCGAAGTACCTAGACCGACAAGTACGCCCTGGATGATCGTGAACTGCCAGATGTCCGTTGTGTATGCCGCGAGAACAAGTCCGCTACCCAGCATCAAGGCTGCCGCGATCACGGGGATGGTGATGCCAAGGCGATCGACATATCGGCCGACAATGAAATTGCCCAACGCAAAGCCGACCATGGTCGCGGTATACGGCATTGACGCATCGGCACGGTCTACACCGAACTCCGCCTGCACCGACGGCAGCACGACCACAACGGCCCACATGCCGACCGCGCCGACAGTGCCAAGAATGACGGCGATAACCAGTCGGAACCAGGCTTCAGGCCCGTCAATACGGCGCGCAGGAGGGCGTACGGCTGAATTTTCTGCCGACATGATGTCTTGCTTTCGATTGTTTGGGTCAGTTCTTCTGACCGAATCCCGCGCAGGCTTAAGCGGTGCGGGGGATGAAACTGCCTATCCTTTTAGCACATTGATGGCAGCTTGACGTGCGGCATCATCGAGCCACCGTCCAAGGTACTTGTCACTTTTGGTTGTGACGAGTTCTGCGTTTTGAGCCATGGTGGCCCCGCGCAGTTGCAGCTTAACCTCGCGATATCCACGGGCTGGGATTTCGAGGCATTCAGAAGCCTTCTCATGCGCGCGCTGAACGACGTGATCGAGGTCGGCAATCTCATCCACTGCTCCCCACTCGAGAGCTAGCTGTGGATCGATGTTCTCGCCAAACTGTATCAGCCGGCGCAAAGCGTCAGGCCGCAACTGGTCCGCGATGACATTGTAAGCGACTTCCGGGAACGGCACGCCGACACGCACTTCTGTTAGGCCGAAGAGAGCGTTGGCATTGGGTGCAACGCGATAGTCACAGCAGAGCGCAAGCACCATTCCGCCAGCGATGGCATGCCCATTGAGTGCGCCGATCACAGGCTTGGGGCATCCATAGACGGCAGCAAAGGCGAGGTTGAAGCTTTGTACCAGAGCGTCAGAGGCGGCTGTATCGGTCACGTCTGCGGCCGCCTTCAAATCCATTCCGGCTGAGAAGACGCGCCCGTTGCCCTTGAGAACGATAGCGCGCACATCTTCGTTGCGACCTAACCCCTCAAAGCAGTTGGCGATCTCCTCCAAGAACTCCGGCACCATCGCATTCGCAGGTGGCCGCGCCAGCTCGACATGGATGACACCGTCTACCTGAGTTGTATGAACAGCCATGCTGTGACATTCCTATCTGACTTGGCTCAACGACTACCGCTTTGGCGAGGCCTGGGTTATGGTCCGGTATCATGAGCGATATTCTGAAGAAAATCACCGCTTACAAGCGCGAAGAGGTAGCGGCGGCAAAGGCTGCAACACCGCTGGCCGAGATAGAAGCAAAGGCGCGGGCTGCTGCTCCTGTGCGTCCGTTTGCTGGGGCATTGGCTGCCCGGCTGGATGCTGGCGACTTTGCTCTGATCTCAGAGATCAAAAAGGCAAGCCCATCGAAAGGGCTTATCCGGGAGGACTTTGATCCACCAAGCCTCGCTCAGGCCTACGAACAGGGCGGTGCGACGTGCCTGTCGGTGCTCACCGATACACCGTCGTTTCAAGGTGCGCCCGAGTTTCTCAGCGCAGCGCGTGAGGCGACACAAATGCCGGCACTGCGCAAGGACTTCATGATTGATACCTATCAAGTGCCTCAGGCGCGCGCATGGGGTGCGGACTGCATTCTGATTGTTCTTGCTCAGGTCGATGATGGCGTGGCTCAGGAGTTGGCCGCGGCTGCCGTTGAGTGGCAAATGGATGCCATTGCCGAAGTCCATGATGACGACGAGCTGGACAGAGCACTCAAGTTGGACTGCCGGATGATCGGGATCAATAACCGCGATCTGCGGACGTTCGAGACGAAACTTGAAACCACTGAACGACTGGCGCCGCGCGTTCCAGCGGACCGGATTGTGATCGGTGAAAGCGCTATATCAGATTATGATGATGTGCAGCGTTTGGCCCGGTGTGGCGTCAGGACCTTCCTGGTCGGCGAAAGTTTGATGCGTAAATCTGATGTCCAGGCCGCAACCAAGGCATTACTCACCGGGGAAGCTGCCTGATGGCTGAGCTCAGTCACATCAATGAGCGCGGCGAGGCGCAGATGGTGGACGTCGGCGATAAGCCGGTCACGCAACGCACAGCTCGTGCCGAAGGTCGGATCGAAATGAAGCTGGAGACGCTTGATCTCTTGCGGTCGGGTCAAACGAAGAAGGGCGACGTGATTGCGACGGCGCGGATCGCCGGCATTATGGCGACCAAGCGCACGCACGATCTCATTCCTTTGTGCCACCAGCTGGCATTGTCCAAGGTTGATGTTGATTTCGAGGAATTGTCAGATCGTGTTGGCTTGCGCGTAACCAGTGAGGTTCGCGTGAATGGCCAGACGGGCGTAGAAATGGAAGCGCTGACCGCTGTCACCGTTGCATGCCTAACGCTTTACGACATGCTGAAGGCAGTTGATCGATCGATGGTCATTGCCGGTGTCCGCGTGCTTGAGAAGTCCGGTGGCAGGTCTGGCCATTTCGAAGCGGATAAAGGCGGAGACACTTAGCACCATGGCGCTTTTGAGCGTTGAAGAGGCCCGCTCGCGCATTCTTGCCGACGTTGCTGCGACT
>JBCDBQ010000378.1:0-7286 GCA_039183375.1 Pseudomonadota bacterium | reverse complement strand
TCGAGATTGGCGGCTATCACAACAGCCGCGATGAAGACAGCACCGGCACAAGCGGAACCAATCGCGGTGAGACGACCATCTTTGCGCCGATCAAAGGTGGCGGGCGCACGCTGCTATTCGGCCAGCTTACAGCAAAGTTCTTCGACGACAACGCGAAGGAGGGCAACCTCGCGTTCGGCTACCGTCAGATGATGCCGTGGGGTTTTAATCTCGGTGCCTGGATCGGTGGAGATGTGCGCAGAACCGATATCGACAATAATTTCTGGCAGCTCTCCGGTGGCTTTGAAGCGTTGTCAAAGAACGTAGACCTGCGCCTCAACTGGTATGGTCCGGTTACCGCACCGCAAACCGGTGTTGCCGGTTTCGCCCAGGTCCAACTGCAGGGCAATCAAATTTACATGGTTGGAGGCGAGGAAGTGGGTCTGAAAGGCGTCGATGGTGAGGTCGGGTTTCGCCTGCCGACTGAGTATCTCAAAGTCGACCCCAGCCTGTTCGAACTCCGCGCCTATGTCGGCGGATATCACTTCTACAGCGACGATGCCGAGGACAATGTCACCGGTGTCAAAGGGCGTCTGGAGTTACGCGTCAATGATGTCATCGCGTCGATTCCCGGCTCACGCCTGACGGTCGACTATGAAGTCAGCCATGATGATGTTCGCGATACGCGCCATGATATCGGCCTGCGCATGCGCATTCCGTTCAGTGGTGGCAAGCCGGTGCAGGCATTGGCGTCGCTTTCCCATCAACAGCGCCGCATGCTCGACGGCATCGAGCGCGATACTGATATCGTCACTGGCCGGAGCAAGCGCGAGAACGTGGAAGACGCGTTGACCGGCACTGACTTTGAGCGCGTCGCCTATGCCGATGCGACGACAGATGTAAGCACCACATCGAGAGGGGCCGGTGACAACTCACTCATCATCCTCAATGGCACCGTGACGGACACCCAGGAAGTCCAGGCCAACCAGACATTGCAGGGGGGCGGGTCAACGATCGAGATCCGCGGACGCCGAACCGGCCTCGTTGTGCCGTTCACAGCGCCAGGTGCCGCGGGCCGAGTGACGGAACCACCTGACGAGGCCAGCCTTGAGATTGAGGGCTCCAATACTCACGTGGCGGGCCTGACAATCGTTGGTGCCGCCGCCGCTAGTGGCAACAATGGTGTTCGTGTCGGCAACTATGAAACCAATGTCTTCCTAACCGACGTCAACATCTCCGATGTCGGGAATGCGGGTATCAGTATCGGTCGATGGAATGAGATAACCATCGAGGGCGGTTCGATCGCCAGGACCGGCAGCAATGGTATCGTGGCTCGGGACAACAACTCAATTTCCATAATTGGCGGGTCGATCAAGGATGTATCAGAGAATGGCATTCGAATCGATGACGGCAATACTGTAACGATAGCAGGCATTACCATCGACGGTACGACCTTCGACGCCATCAGGATTGGCGAAGTTAACACTTCCGTCCGTATTCATGATGTTTCCATCTCAAACGCAGGTTTAAGAGGTATTTCGATTGGTAACGAAAACGAAACGATCACGATAGCTGGTGTTTCAATCACGACGACCGGAGACGACGGCATCACGATCGGCAGCGATAATGTCAACGTGGCTCTTGAAAGTACATCGGTCGTAGATACGGGAGAGTCCGGGATTGTGATTGGCTCCACCCTATTTGCTTTGTTCGACCAAGTTGAGATCAGCGATACAACCGAAGTTGGCATCGAGATTGGCGAATTCAGCAATGTCGTGGTCAATAACTCGACACTAACAGACATCGGGCAGAATGCGTTCCAAATCTATCAGGGCTCAGAACTACGCATCGCAAATACCACGATTGCGGGTTCGGTCGGCGGGCACATCTTCAACTTCTTGTCTGGCACATCAACGGTCCTGCCTGACAGCAGCGGCAACGTGAATAACGTAACGTCACTCGGTGGTCAGATCTGCAACAGAGAAAGTGGTGGTGCACCGAACGGAGACGACATTGCGTTTATTGATGGGACATTCGTGAATGCCACAACCTGTCCGTAGTTGGTCGGTGTTCGTGCTTCGACTTGTGAAAGCGGATGCGGCTGATAGCGCCTCCGTTCTCTCCTGGCACAGTGCATTTCACTGGTTCGCACACCAGCCGGCTTAAAACTGTCAGGTGAAAACGGGTATACCGCTATCATGAGCTTTGTTTGACCGGAGTGCATGATGCTGAAATGGATTTTTTTAGGTGTGAGCCACACGCTGACACTGGCGATTGGGTTCGCGCTCGGTGTGTACTTTCTGCCGATCCTCACCGCGCCGGAGGGGCCGGACAAAGCAGTATTGGCTGCCACCGCCAAATCCGCACTTTATAACGGGACACTGACACGTGACCTCAAAGGCAGCGATTTTCTGCATTGGGGCGAAGGCAAGATCAGCGTCACGCCGAAACAGATTGTCCATGAAGGGAAGCTAGCACCAGGCCCCGACTACAAACTCTACCTGACCACAGCCTTTGTGGAAGATGAAGAGCAGTTTCTGAAACTCAAAGCTGCTGCGCGACAGGTTGGTGACATCAAGACTTTTGATGGCTTCATCGTAGAATTGCCAAACGATGTCGACATTGAGAAATTCAATACGGTTGTTGTCTGGTGCGAGAGCTTCAGTGAGTTCATCACGGCGGTGAAATACAAGTAGGGTGTGACGGCACCTCGATCGTTGGTTATGCTCCACGTTACGACGAAGATAGGAGCACACCCATGCAACTTTCGGCTGAACAGATTGCTGCTTTTGAGAATGATGGCTTTCTTATATTGCCAGAACTCTTCTCCGAGGAAGAGGTCGGACAGCTGAATGCAGCAATGGCCGATGTTTTTGCCGAAGAGTGCGAAGCGAACGTCATTGAGAAGAAGAGTGGCGAGGTGCGCACGGCCATGGGGCTGCATGAGCGCCATGACACATTTGCCAGGCTGGTGCGCCACCCCCGCCTGGTCACACCCGCACAACAGTTGCGCGGCGATGATCTCTACATCCAGCAGGTCAAGATCAACGTTAAGTCAGCCTTCGACGGTGAGGCCTGGCAATGGCACTATGACTTTGCAACGCACCACGCCGACGACGGTGTGCCGGAGCCGCTGGCGCTCAACCTCCATGTGTTCTTGAGCGATGTCACGGAGTTTAACGGGCCGCTCTATTTTGTTCCAGGCTCACAGCGTTTTGGCGCAGCGCCCTCACATCATGATACGTCGACAACCAGTTATCCGCTGTGGTGTGTTGATCAACCCGCCGTCGGTGAGTTGATCAATAAGGGCGGACTTGTCTCTGCCAAGGGCAAGGCCGGAACCGGTCTGATCTTTGGTGATATTCTGGTTCATGGCTCGCCACCCAATATGTCGCCGTGGGATCGGCCCATCTTTTCGTTGATCCTGAACCCGGTCGCGAACAAACAAACTAAATTCGAGCGACCCGGTTACAAGCATCATGCAGATTTCACGCCTGTCACACCGCTGAGCGATGATTGCCTGCAGGCTCATTAGACCACCCCGACCACGCGTAAGTTTCCACCCATTGTGAGCCCGTCCTGAACGCCAGCGCAGTAAGCAATGGCGTTACGTAGCAGCTTTGGGTGCAACGGCCGAGTTGCCTGTTGCCGCCTTGCCTGTTGCCGCCTCGGGATCCACAGACACTTGACTCCTTAGGACACTCGTCCTAATTTTCTGGGACATTTGTCCTATTTGTGTCGTTAGGTCGTCTCTTATGAATACACGCGAGCGGATTATCGCAGCGGCCGATCAACTGTTCTACGAACAGGGTTTCGAGCACACGTCATTCGCTCATGTTGCGTCCGCCGTCGAAATATCGCGCGGCAACTTCTACCATCATTTCAAAACCAAGGATGACATCCTCGAGGCCGTGATCACATTGCGGCTCGCCAAGACGCAAGAGATGCTGGAGCTGTGGGAGGCAGAAGGCAGCTCCCCGGCCGAGCGCATTCAGGGTTTCATCCAGATTCTTATTGCCAATCGCAAGAGCATCATGGCGCACGGTTGCCCCGTCGGCACGTTGTGCAATGAACTCGCCAAACTTGACCATGATGCCCACACCGAAGCGCGCAAGATCTTCGGGCTGTTCCGTGACTGGCTGGCGCAACAGTTTGCTGCGGGCGGCCGCAAACGAGATGCCACAACACTGGCGCTGCATCTTCTGGCACGAAGTCAGGGCGTCGCTACGCTCGCCAACGCATTTGGCGATGAGGCGTTCATACGTGCCGAGGTGCGTGACATGTGCCAATGGGCCGAGGCGCAGGTGGCAAACAGCGGTCGTGCAGCCTCTCCAACATCTTCACCCAAGGCCAAGAAAGGCTGATCCCATGTTTGTTGTCCTACTGCGCTTCTCCACCAATAAGGCCAAAGCACCGGAATTGATGGACGCTCACAATGCTTGGATCAAACAAGGCATTGAGGATGGTGTCTTTCTTGTAGTCGGGAGCTTGCAGCCCAAGGCTGGCGGCGCGGTGCTCGCGCATGGCGTGTCACGAGACGCCATAACGGCCCGCGTCAACGAAGATCCGTTCGTTGCCGAAGACGTGGTCGCAGCCGAAATCCTGGAGATCAGCCCAGGCCGCACTGATGACCGCTTGGCATTCCTGATGGACGAGCAGGGCAGCTAGCCCTCACACCGATCGCCGCGTTTGTCGTTAGTCGCGCTGCGGCACGGTCCTAGTTTGATTGTGCTGAAGCGGCTGCCCGCCTCGATTAACAATGTGCGGGCTTAAACTTGCGCAGGGTCGACAAGATCCGCGCGGCCGTGCTTACTGTCAAATCGCGCATGTCCGACACCGAGGGTGCCTTGCCGGAACCGTATGCTCGGCGCAGTGCAAGATGGCTGCGCTTACTCCACCGTCCATCGGCCCTTCCGTTGTAACAACTCAGTCGCCTCAGTTCCTTTTGAATGGCAAGATAAATGTCGGAGCGGTGCGCGCGCGCATTCTCGGCTGCGCCCTGCCCGTTTGATTGTGGTGGTGCCGCGCTGCGTGTTGCCTCGACACGCGCCACTTTGGCAGCGCCCTGCTTTGAAGGATTGGCGGCCGGACCAGAGTCAGGGTTCTGCTCCGCGGCCCGGCGATTAGCTCGCAACCTCAGCAAGCGCGCACGACGACGACGCTCTCGAGCGCTCAGGCCTGCGTTGCTTGGTTGTTCTTTGACGCCGGACGGTATTGCGGAAGTCTCAGCGGCGCGCGTAGCAGTACCGCTGTTTTTTTTCGGCGTTGCCGTCGTGTTCGAAGCAACGGCCGTTTGGCTGTGTCGCGCGGCCAGAACTTTCGCCAATGCTGCAAACGCCCCTTGCGGGTATTGCTCAAGATAGGAACGCAATAGAGCAGGGTCGCCGCTGTCTTTGACTGAATTCCAAAACGCCAGCTCAGCACGCTGCGCGAACGTCAGTGTGCCAGGTGAGTTTGCAGCCGACTGTGGTGCCTGCGGGGTGGCTTGCGGTTTCTTGAAATAGAACTGCTGCGTGAGTGCTGAGTGTTCCCAGGGCACCTGCTGTTGCGACGTGGCTGCCATCACATCGCGGCGCACTTTGATCAGGATCTCCGTGATATCGCCCGTGCCCTGCGAGATGTATTTCGCCAGCGCCGCCGAATAAGGTGAATTGCGCATGCCACGCCCATCTAATGCGACGTTACCCGGCTGGGTCGAAAACGAGATGAGAGAACCGATACCGGACTCCATCACCGCCAGGCCGTTGCCGACAGCAGCAGAGCGGGTCCCCATCGATCGGGCCAGATTGCGCGCAATCGGATTGTTGCGACAGGCATCAAGGAAGATGATGTTGACCTTGGACGACTGCTCCATGGCCTGATGAATGCGTGAGAGACGGACCAGTTCGAAGTCAATGCCGAAGCTATCGGTCAATTTGGCATCGGTTGGGACGAGATAATTCTTGCCGCTGATCTGGATACCATGGCCGGCATAGAAGAAGACACCGACATCGCCTTTGCTCAGAGCACGACTGAACTTACGGATCGTGGCCAGCATGCCGGCATGATCAAGATCAATACCCTTGATGACCTTGAAGCTCTGCTTCTGCAGTGCGGCGGCTATATCGTTCGCGTCATTCACCGGGTTGTCGAGGACGGCGGCGTGCTTGTAGGCCGAGTTTCCAATGACCAGTGCAACGCGGCCTGCACCGGCATATGTGTGTGCCGTAGAGGCCAACAATATGGCCAGGCCAATTATGCATCTCGTTAGTATCATCATATGAGCTCGCGGCACGGATCGCATTGATCCATAAGGCATAATAGGTGACAGCCGCTTTTTTGTCATCGCCCACATTAATCAGCATCATGAGCATGAGCCATCATCGGCCGACTGTTGAGATTACAGTTGAAACCTAGCGTTGAGCTTAATCCCGGATCCTCTTTCCTGGCGCTGTTCGCAATTGGTCAATGCGCTTATAATAGCTGTACCAAGGAACACCGGAGTGAAGCGATGCGCCTGCTGAGACCCACACTATCTGCACTCGTGATCGTTACGGCATTGGCATGTGCGCAAGTTGTATCAGCTTCGGAACTGGTAGTGATCGCGGCCGACAATGCGGGCGCCCAGCTTGTGCCGGGCAAGACACTGAAAGCCGGCAGTAGCATTACCCTGGCTGCCGGCGGGCGCGTCACCGTACTCGCGCAGTCCGGCGAGGTCATTAAGCTCAAAGGTCCCTTCTCGGGCCCCATCAAAGGTAGCAAGGGCACGAAGGGCGGCAGCCAGCTCGCAGCAGTCAGCAAACTGCTGGGAACTTCGCGGCGCTCGGCAACACTCGGTGCGACGCGCGCCGTAACACCTGGATCGGGGCAACGCGCGACGCCTGGCAATATCTGGATCGTCGAGGCCCATCGGGCCGGTAAGGCCTGCGTACGCGGCAACGAAATGATGTTGTGGCGACCAACTGCCGGCCAGCCGGCGATTGTTGCTCTCTGGCCGCTCACCGGCGCGCCCAAAAAGATCGATTGGCCGGCAGGGAAATCCACGCATCGCGTTTCCGATCAACCGCTTGCCGACGGCGTTCAGTTGAGCGTCCTGGCCGGCGGACGCAACACGGCCATCGTGCTCTCCGTGCTGCCGGATGACATTGACGCAGCTCCTGGTGGTCAATTGTTGCAGTGGATGGCGGCGCGGGGCTGTCGTGCGCAGGCAAACAAATTGATCCGCCAGTTGCATGGCGACGGATAGGGCGATCAAACACACGGCTGCGACGACTGTTTCTGAATGCCCGATGGAAGCATGCGGTGTCATTCGTATTGGACTGCTGCAT
>JBCDBQ010000377.1:0-7309 GCA_039183375.1 Pseudomonadota bacterium | reverse complement strand
GAATTACTCTGTTGTCTGATCCGGAAGGTGCACCACAATATGAGATTTCAAGCAAGCGCCTGGCACAGGTTAGCAACCAAATCCTCACCACTGTGGAAAATCGGCACTACATATCGCCAAAATCAGATAACCCAGGCCAGGAATTTGTCCTAACGCCTGGGTTTCAAGTGATGTCCGAAATTCTATTGCCGCGTCAGCGTTGCCGCTTGCTCGGCAGCAACTTGTGGCTTCTGCGCAGCGGCGGCAGCTGGCTGAGGTGTCGCAGGCACCTGAGCGGTGGTCGCCACAGGTGCTGGCTTAGCAATGCTCGCCGTGCGCTGCGGTGGCAGTTTTGAACATCTCTGCCGGAACTCAGCATTAGCCTGGTTGAATTCAGCAACCTTACTGAGCGCGGCGCGCTTGATCACAACTGTCTTTGTCTTACCGCTAGCGGCCTTCTCAACCTTGGCGACCGTGCCTTCTTCGCGCAGCAGGTCAATCCGGTTCTGAAGCGCCAGACAGGCTGGATCAACTGCCGCGACAACCGGCTGTTTCGCAGGCTGGACAGAGGCAGTTGTAAGAATGGATGAACCGTCGGATGCGCAGCCAGCCAAACCCAGGCAAGCGGCCGCAGCAACGTACGTAAACAGAGAATTGGAGCGCATCAGCGCCTCCCCTTTAATCACCGAATCACACAAACACTGCTCGATGCTTGCCCTTGATCGCGGGGCTTAACAAGACAGTGATCACGGTTACGCGTGGATATCCCCGTTACCCTCCACGGCACACCCAATTAGATCCTGAAATGTGATAGCCGCGCAACAGCAAACCGAACCCCTGGGCCCCTGTTGCGCCAGTTAAGCTCGTTCAGATGATAGATGCTTACACTAACATCCGGACGGGATCTTCAATGAACCGTTTGAAAGCATTCAACAATTCGGCCCCAACAGCGCCGTCGACGACCCTGTGGTCGCATGAGAGCGTACAGCTCATGATCGTCGCAACCCGTACGTCGTTACCGTCGACAATGGCTCGTTTCTCACCCGCACCAACGGCTAAGATCGTGGCATGCGGAGGATTGATGACCGCATCGAATGATTTAACACCGAACATCCCCAAGTTGGATATCGACGTGGTGCCCCCTTGATACTCTTGCGGCGCTAAACGGCGATTCCGGGCACGTCCAGCAAGATCCTTCATTTCATTCGATATTTCGCCGAGTGTTTTGAGCTCTGCATGTCTTATAATGGGAGTGAACAAACCGCCTTCGACGGCGACAGCAACGCCAACATCGGAGTGGCGGTGAACCAACATACCGGCTTCAGTCCAAGTTGCATTGGCAGCTGGAACTTGCTGAAGCGCGAGGGCCAAAGCCTTAATCACAAAATCATTGACGGATAGCTTGTAGGCACGTGGACCTTCGCTCGGAGCAGCCTCGTTGATCCGTGTTCGCGAGCGCAACAGTTCGTCAAGCACACAATCCATCGACAAATAGAAGTGTGGCACCGTCTGCTTGGACTGTGTCAGGCGTTGCGCAATAACCTTGCGCATACCATCGTGTGGAACGACCTCGTATGTATCATCCTGATAAAGCGCCAAGACCTGTTGATCAGCCATGCCGGCGACGGTAACAGCCTGACTAGCCCCGCCTTGGACGGTTGCGCCTTGTGGAACAACGGAACGTCCTGCGCTGCTTTGAACGGCACGCGCCCCGCCATTTGCAATGGCCGTTTCGACATCCTTCAAGACAATGCGATTGTGGGGCCCCGAGCCTGTGAGCCCGCCCAGATCAATGCCGTTCTCCTTGGCCACACGTTTGGCCAGCGGGGAGGCGAAAATCCTCGCGCCATTCGTGGACTGGGTTGCAGGCGTCGACGGTGCTGCAGGCGGTGGCTGTACGACCGGCGCTGGATTAGGTTCTGTTGCGATGGCAGTGGTTGCTGCCGCTGCCGCTGGTGACACGCTTGCCCCAGGTTGAGTTTGAGGTTGCGGTGTTGCTGATGGCGGGCTCGCTGCAGGTTGTGCAGCAACAGCTGCCAAACTGTCTGCGCTCTCGCCCTCTTCCAGCAGCGTCGCGATCGGCGTATTGACGGCAACACCTTCGGTGCCTTCTGCAACCAGGATCTTACCCACGGTGCCTTCGTCGACAGCTTCCACTTCCATGGTTGCCTTATCAGTCTCGATCTCAGCGATCACCATGCCTGGTGTCACCGCATCACCCTCTTTGACGAGCCAGGCTGCAAGCTTCCCTTCCTCCATAGTCGGAGAAAGCGCCGGCATGAGAATTTGAATCGGCATTGCTATGCCCTCTTCGAGTTAAGCGATGACATCCCGGCGCCAGTTATACAGAAATGTCAGATAGAACAGAGCGACATACACGCCGCAACCAACAGTGAAAGACATGAGCGTGAACCAGTAGGCCAGCTCATGATTGACCAGCCAGTTCAACGTCTGGCCGAGCGTAGAGAGTGACTGCCGAGCCCCCACTTCGCCAAGTCCGATGGCCAAACCATCGGCATAGAGCATCATGCCAACAGCAAACAGTCCAAGCAGCGACAGGGTCACCGAGAAGAACCCAAATGCCAGGATCTTCATGAGAAAGGGTGCACGGCCCAAGAAGAAATAAAGTGCAACGACATACGCCGACACGATCGTGAAGCTGGCTTGAATGCCGGCCAGAAAAATGTGCCCAAACTCCGTCGCGTTCGATACGAGTTCAGCTTCTGTCATGCTTCTCGACCCACTCAAGATGCGTAGCAGACGGATTTCGCTGCCGCGACCACCTGCTCGACGTTAGGCAACGCCAAACGCTCAAGGTTCGCAGCATATGGCATCGGCACATCAGCACCTGATATCTTGGCGGGTGGCGCATCGAGATAATCAAACGCCTGAATCGCAACCTGAGCACAAATTTCCGAACCAACCGAACAAACCGGCCAAGCTTCTTCGACGGTGACAATTCGATTGGTCTTGCGCACCGAGGTTAGAACCGTGTCCCAATCGATAGGCCGTAACGAGCGCAGATCAATAACTTCAGCCTGGATGCCTTCGGCTGCAAGTTGCTCCGCAGCCTCCATCGCATAGACCATACCCCGCGCGAACGAGACGATGGTGACATCATCACCGTCCTGCACAATGCGCGCCTGACCGATTGGCAGAAGCCAATCATCTCCCTTCGGCACATCGCCTGATTGCCCATAAAGGATCTCATTCTCGAGCACGAGAACAGGGTTGGGATCGCGCACTGCCGCCTTGAGCAGACCCTTGGCATCACTTGCATTGGAGGGTGCAACGACCTTCAGGCCGGGGCAATGCGCATACCAGGCAGAAAAGCATTGTGAATGCTGTGCTGCAACCCGCGCGGCAGCGCCATTGGGTCCGCGGAATACGATGGGACACCCCATCTGACCACCCGACATATAGAGTGTCTTGGCTGCTGAGTTGATGATCTGATCAATCGCCTGCATGGCAAAGTTCCAGGTCATGAACTCGACGATCGGCTTCAATCCGCCCATGGCTGCGCCGACACCAATGCCAGCAAAGCCTTGTTCGGTAATCGGCGTATCGATCACGCGCTTACTACCAAACTCTTCAAGCAAACCCTGACTAACTTTATAGGCGCCCTGGTACTCCGCAACCTCCTCTCCCATCAGAAAAACATCGCCATCGCGACGCATCTCTTCGGCCATAGCATCACGCAGAGCTTCCCGCATGGTCAGCTTTTCCGTATCGCCAGCAAATGATGTCACCGCGCTCGCGGGGCTGCTGCCGTTCAACTTGACTGGCTGGACTGATGCCTCAACTGTTGAAACAGCCGATGCATTTGCAACGGCCGGCGTTGCAGGCGGTGCTGCAGGCATTGGCGCAGCGGCCGGTGCACTCTCTGCAACCGCAGGTGCTCCGGATGCCGCCTGGGTATCCGCCTCACCTTCGCCCGCGATCAGCGCAATGGGCGTGTTGACCAGCACACCTTCTGTCCCCTCGGCAATCAGTATCGAGGACAAGATCCCTTCATCAACGGCCTCAACTTCCATCGTCGCCTTATCGGTTTCGATCTCGGCAATAATCATGCCCGACGTAATTGAATCGCCTTCGGCAACCAGCCACTTGGCAAGTTTCCCCTCCTCCATTGTTGGAGAAAGCGCCGGCATCAATACTTGTGTTGCCATTCCAGTTTCCTATTCAGAGCGCCTCTGAACGCCTATGTCTCTGCCACTCAAATTCCCGACAGCAACGCCGGATTACACTTGAAGTGTGCAAGGCGCTTGATAATCGAACCCAAATTCTATGCCGCTGATACTGGCACCAGCACATCCGTCCAAAGCTCCGAAACCTCGGGTTCCGGATCGTTCTGCGCAAATTCAGCAGACTCGTTGACGATAGCCCGGATGTCGCGATCAATCGTTTTCAGCTCATCTTCGCTAACGCGTCCGCCAGCAATTAAACGCGCTCGAACCTGCTCGATAGGATCCTGCTCAGATCGAACCTTATCGACTTCTTCTCTCGTGCGATACTTGGCAGGGTCAGACATCGAATGCCCGCGATAGCGGTAAGTCTTCATTTCCAAAATAAAAGGGCCGTTCCCGGCCCGCATATGCTCCACAACTCTCTCACCAGCCGCCTTCACCGCCCGCACATCCATGCCGTCGACCTGCTCGCCTGGAATATCGAACGATGCACCGCGCTGTGAAAAGTCCGTTGTGGCGGCAGCACGCTCCGTCGACGTTCCCATCGCGTATTTGTTGTTTTCAATAACAAACACAATCGGCAGGCTCCAAAGCTTGGCCATATTGAATGTTTCGTAGACCTGACCTTGGTTGGCAGCACCGTCACCGAAATAGCAGAAGCAAACATTATCATTACCACGATAGGTATTCACAAAGGCCAGCCCGGCACCAAGTGGAACGGAGGCACCGACAATGCCGTGCCCGCCATAGAACCCTTTCTCTTTAGAGAACATGTGCATCGACCCGCCTTTGCCGCGGGAATATCCACCCTGCCGCCCGGTCAGCTCCGCCATCACCCCTTTCGGGTCCATACCGCAAGCCAGCATGTGGCCATGGTCCCGATAAGTTGTAATAACCTGGTCGCCTTCCTTGGCACACATCTGCAGCCCGACGACCACAGCCTCCTGACCGATATAGAGATGGCAGAAGCCACCGATGAAGCCCATGCCGTACAGCTGTCCGGCTTTCTCCTCAAAGCGCCGGATGAGCAACATTTCCTTGTAGGCAAACAGCTCTTGCTCGTCCGTGAATTGCAACGCGTCCACGCTCAAAGCCACACCTCCCTATTCGTGCCGATCGTTCCGAGAAACGGATAAAACAACACCGACTGTACCCGAGCCGATCGGCTCTTTTGTTCTATTGCGTAAGCTTACACGACAGTCAGACGCGATGCCAAGCGCCGCAGCCTTTGAAGGGAACAGAGTAAGTGGAATTTGAATTTAAGTGAGCAGCGTCGGAAACTGGTTATCTTGCCAGCAGCACCAAGTCGCTTGAATAAGCCAAGCCTAAGTCGCGCTGTGCGATTTCCTCGGTCATATCACGCCACGGCGGATCGCTGGCCAGCAGATCCACATCGAGTCGCAGACGCGCGTGCGCGGCCTCGAGGCTCCTAACCTCCCGCGCCAGCACTGCTGTGCGTTCGGTCAGTCTGGTATGAGCCTCAAAGCCGTGCTTGCCATTGATGGCATGGTGAATGAAGTAGGCCGATATTAATGCGCAGCCAAGCAAAACTGAAAAGGACCGCACCGGCCTCCTCATCCGCCTATTTTGGGTGTGAGTACGCAACACTGAATTCCTGTATTCAAGGAACAAAGTGAAGCTAACAGTACAGGTTTAACAGGGCGTAAAATTCGCGCTCAATTCGGGAAAAGAACTGCTCAAGCGTGACCCGGCGGAATCACAGACTTACCGGCGTAGTGCGCAACGCTCCCCAATTCTTCCTCGATACGGATCAGTTGGTTGTACTTGGCAAGTCGGTCTGAACGGCACAGTGAACCAGTCTTGATCTGCCCGGCGTTGGTGGCAACTGCCAAATCCGCAATGGTTGCATCCTCGGTTTCGCCTGAACGGTGGGAGATCACAGCCGTGTAGTTCGCGCGCTGGGCCATGTTGACGGCATCCAGCGTTTCACTCAGGGAGCCGATTTGATTGACCTTCACAAGAATGGAGTTTGCAACGCCATCCTCAATGCCGCGTGACAGACGTTCGGTATTCGTCACAAACAGATCATCACCGACCAGTTGGCACTTGTTGCCGATCGCCTTGGTCAGAGCCGACCAGCCAGCCCAATCGTCTTCATCCATGCCGTCTTCAATAGAGATAATGGGATACTTACCGACCAGGTCAGCGAGATAACCAGTCATCTCTTCACTACTCAGAGACCGGCCCTCTCCAGCGAGTTCGTATTTTCCGTCTTTATAATATTCGGTGGCAGCACAATCGAGCGCTAGCTTGACGTCATCGCCAGCTGAATAGCCGGCCGCCTCAATCGACGCCATGATGAAGTCCAACGCTTCGGTTGTTGACTTCAGGTTCGGGGCGAAACCACCTTCATCACCAACATTCGTGTTGTGACCTGCATCATGAAGCTTCTTGCGCAGTGTGTGGAACACTTCAGCGCCGACTCGAATAGCTTCGCGGCAGGTATCGGCAGCCACCGGCATAATCATGAATTCCTGGATATCGATAGGATTGTCCGCATGCGCCCCGCCGTTCAGAATATTCATCATCGGCACCGGCATGACATGCGCTGATGCACCACCGACATAACGGTAGAGAGGCAAACCGCAAGCCTCGGCAGATGCCTTCGCAACAGCTAACGATGTCCCGAGAATGGCATTCGCACCGAGGCGGGCCTTATTCTTCGTGCCGTCAAGGTCCAGCAGTGTGTTGTCAATACGCCTTTGATCTTCGCTATCCATACCGCGCACGGCATCGAAAATCTCGCCATTCACGGCATCGACGGCCTTCTCAACGCCTTTGCCCAGAAACCGCTTGGCGTCACCATCGCGGAGCTCAACCGCTTCATGCGCCCCGGTCGATGCGCCAGACGGAACACCGGCCCGCCCCATCGACCCATCTTCGAGAACAACATCGACCTCGACCGTTGGATTGCCCCGGCTATCAAGTATCTCACGTCCGATGATATCAATGATCGCTGTCATGCCAGTACCCTGCCTGTATTGCGGTTCAATCTGGCGTCACTCCTAATAGGGATTGCAGCGAACTAAAAGATCATCCATGACCGCACCTGGAAAATCCATTAATGACAGCCCCTAGCCATTGGATGATATGAGCAGCCCACGGAGCAATGACATGACAGG
>JBCDBQ010000376.1:0-7318 GCA_039183375.1 Pseudomonadota bacterium | reverse complement strand
GGAATTCAAACCGCAAAGCGTACACCAGGCCAGTATCGGCCCAGTCAAGAGCGGACCAGCGGTGCATGTGTGGTCAATGGACAAGGACGGCGAAACACCGCCCGGGTTGCAAAGCCACCCCTCGCACTCCAGTTCCGTATTCGTAATCCGAGCCGCACGCGCTGGCAAGGCGTCGGAGGTATCGCCATGTGCAAACATCATGCGTCACCTCCCCAAGGCCCTTTGAGGACGTTGTTGATGGAGCCGCTCGCTGCCTGGCGGCGCAGTGCCAAGATGTGTTCGCAAGGACCTTTACGCAGGCGATTGGAATTATAGAAATAACACTGACAGGTTGCGTCTATCAGACGATCATCATCATCGACGACGACCTCGACATTGTACTGGCGGCCATCGTCGGTGACGATCCCGGTCGCGCCATGTTGCGATGTGCTGTGGACCTTAACCAGGTTCTTGTTAATGAGCTGGTCCGCAGCACGTTCCTGATCACTTTGGAAACGCAATTGCTCCATTGGCAGCGGCTCACGCGTCAGTTCGCGGAAACGCCAAAGTTTCTTGTCGAGATCATACATCACGCGACCATGCTGAGAGAGCATGGTCAAGGCCGAGGCTGCATCGCCGCGATCAACTTCGGCTGCTGCCGCGATCTCGTTGACATCGCCAAGCCACCGCTGCTGAAGCGTGCTGAACACCTTTTCGCGAACATCCGACGATGTGCGACGGCGCGGCGCGAGCAAATCAAACTGTCCCGCGCGTGACCAGTCGTTCGCGGTCCAACCTGAGAGCCCCAACGTGAACTTCATTGGTCCAAGGTCCGCAATGACGAAACATGGCAGTCCGGTCCCGAGAAGATAGAAATCAAACGACTTTGCCAATGGAATGAGCCGTTCGAGTATCAGCAGGCGACGGCGTCCCCAAAGACGGATCTCAGCTTCCTCATCGCCCAGGTACTCAGCGCGTGGACAGTGCAGCGTTTCGTTCCAGGGTTCAAACAGCATCTCGACCGGTTCGCCCGGCTTTAAGCGAATGCGGATTGATCGTGGTGAGTGGCGTTCTCTCCTGCGGCGAAGATGGAAGCACAGATTATGAACGTCCATTGGATGGAGACGCACACGCTTTGCGGGCAATGTCATCGCCGAGCTGACCTGCAGGAACCCGCGCACCCAGGTATCTGGCAGGTCGATCTTTTGCTCGTAAACTTCCTGGCCGGCTTCGGTCGAAGCGGTGAAGCCAGCTGCTTCGACCCGGAGCTCAGTCTTCCGGTAGCTGCGGATCTGCTGAAATGCGTTGTAGAGTTCCCAGGAGTAATCGACGTTTGTTACGCCGTTGGAGAACTCGTTCACCTCGTCGAACATTTCCAGGTCGCAGCTAAGCCGGCCATAGGTCGACTCATCCGTTGAGAAACATTCAAAAGAAACCTCATCAGGATGAACTGCAATCACCGGATCAAGAACAAGCCAGGCGTCGAAATTGCGGGTGTAAATCCAGTCAAAGTATCGCTTTTGGGCTTTGTAAAACGGTCCCAAGACCTCACCCTGCTGGCGGCTGATATCGCCCATTTCCTTACGCAGGGCTTCAAGTTTCTCATTTGCAGCTTGCCCGGCGGCGGCGGCCTCGGCCTGCATCTGCTCTTTCTGGGTTTCAAGCCAGGCGAAGTATTCCGTCCGATCTTTGGGCTTGAAGCGTAGGTCAGAGACGACGACATGGTGCAACGTCGAAATGGCTTCACGAAAATTGACGTGATTTGAAATACTACCAATAAAGTAAGCCGGATCGCGCAGTAGATCCGGCGAAAAGCTCACCTGCGAGCCATCACCGTCGTTGTTGACACCGCTTTGTCCGCCGTAACGATACGTCACTTCCATAACTACGCCACCTCCGATTGCTGTTGACGTAGTTCGGGCTCAACTATGACGGCATGTTTTACCAAGTCCGGGCTGTTTGACTTTAGGCGCGCGATGAGCCCCAGAACACGGGCCTTGTCGGCAACGGCACAGGTCGCAGAAACTGTGTCGAGTACGTCCGCCAGCGTTTTGAGGATCTCTGGGTCTCCGCGCGCAATCTCATCTTCGATGAAGCTGTGGATCTGCGCTTTGGCACTTCGGCTTGAGAAAACGCGAGATAGAATAGTGCGTAGCGCATGTTGCACTTTGCGGACGCGATCAGCATCGCCGGCGGCATATTCACGAATGAGGCGTGCAATTGTCAGCCTGAAACCGGCCGCCGGATGCTCACTCAAACGCATTAGGAAAAATTCGGAATTCTCCTGAGAGAAAACGTTGCCAAGTACTTCACGGCCAAACCGCTGCGCGGGCAAGGTAATGCAGTCGCACAGCCCTACCACTGCTTCCGGGGTCCAATGCTCGGCGGCCAAGCGCTCCCGCACCAACTGGTACGCAGCCTCACGACTATCATCCCACTCGCCGTCGAGCAGTGCGAAGACATCCTGAGGTTGGCGTTGGACATCCGTCATGCGGTCATCGAGCGCTCGCAAAGCCCAGTTACGTGCAACGACCTGATCATTATTTCCAAGCCTGGCGATCTTGCGGATTGAGAAAGCCCCACTCGGGAAACTCTCAAGCGCCGCCGCACCGACACGACGGGCCGGCTCTGATCGTGCTCGAAGTAATTTCCAAACAAGGTCGGGGCCCTGCTCTATGATCGGCAACAGAAGCGGGCCCTGCATTGTCGCGACCAGGTCGTTGCGAACACCCTCGTGTTCCTCCGCGCGGTACAAGGTCGGCAACAGATGAAGGGTTAGACGCCTGGCTGCTTCCGGATCGTCCTCCGCAATGATGGTCGCTGCCCGGCGAGATGCTTCGCGGGCCCGATCAACCGGAGAAACCAGAAAAGCTGCAACCAAAGCCTCGTGCTTGCGTAACTCTTCGATTGATGTGTTGGCCAATAGTTCTGCACCGGCCGCTTGCAGATCCTCATCATCGCTTTGCGCCAATGCAGCCGGATCGAATGCGGTCAATCCATCCGGACGGGTTGCGGCCAATAGAATAGACAGAAGCGTTGGCGGGGCGTGGGGCGATTGCGACAACGTCACGAGCTGACTGAGTTGTAGACCCCGCACACCCTCGGCAAAGCGCTCCGATAACAATTGCGCTGCCATTCGCATGCGAGACTTGTCGGACGCAACATTCTCTATCAGCCAGACTGCATTGCCGGCGCGCTCGACGGCCGCGGTCACGACGTCCAGCTGATTGGTAGACGGGGCATGCTGGCGCCAAAACTCGGAAAGCCAATCCTGCGTCTGATCACTAACACCGATGATCAACTGCGCAGCCAGCGCAGGATCCGCAGTCGCAATGGCCGGCATCGTGTTCAAAAGGGTTTGAGCGAGCTCAACCGCGTCCGCATTGCCTGACTCAAACAGCGCCGGCACGACTTCGCCGTCAATTCGGCCGTCCGCAAGGTGCTTGCGAATGACTTCCAACGCAAAACCAACTGCAGCCCGTCGTGCAGAGCTCAAGAGCCCTATGAGAACCGAGGTTGCTAGATTGCGGCAGTAGTCCTGGTTGTCTCGCAGGATGCGAACAGCGAACTGCTGGACCTGATCAGACTTTGCCTTTCCGAGAAGCGATAGAGCGACGTCAGGCGCGGCGTCCCACAGATGAGGAAACGGCTCTTCGCGAGCGGACGCGTCGATGCTTTCGCCTGCAAAGTGCCAACGCAACGCATTGCGGCTACTGGCGGTCACCCGCGAACCAGCGCGATAAAGAATTGATTGAACGGCATATCGCCGAGACATTGCCGGGAAATGCGTGACGATTGTTTGAGCGCCTTGCCCTGCGTTCCAGTCCCATCGCGTGTCCGAACCTGCAGGGTCCGAGGTCTCATCTGCATGCTCAAGGCAGCTTGCTGCAAGATGGACATAGGCCTGATCGTTGATTTGACCGATGCGGCGCAAGTGCCGCCAAACACGTCGCCGGAAGTAGTCACGCGTCCGGTCCGACCAGGCAAAGTTCGGATCGTCATCCGAGTAGCGATCATCGATACTGACGTACTTGCCGATTGCTCTGACATAATAACTGCCATAGCTGGCGCGGATCGCCGGGCGCTCCAGATCGATGCGGTTGCTCAGGGCGCCGAACACATCAGCGTCGTCGCTCGCTTCAGCAGCCTTGTAGATTTGGCGTATGCTGCGAAACAGCTGGTGCTGAAACGGTATGCGCTCTAATACGGCCAAAAACAGCGGTCGAGTCTCTGGATTGTGATGCGAGTAGAGGTAGAGACCAACGAGTGCAGCGCGTTGTTCGTCGCCGTGACCACTTTCGAGCTTGCCTCGGCGGCGGCCTTCGACAAGTGCCAGACTGCAAAAGTCAATGATCTGGTCCGCAGCCTCTTCTTTATCGGATGCCGTCAGTGCCGTCCTGACCGGTTCCGGTAGCGCATTGCGCAAGCGCACGGTTTCATCGTCACGCGGCGAAAGAAAAGAGATCGCGATCTGTGCTGCAGAGGCCGTAGTTCGATCTTGGACCTCGGACAAAAACCGCAAAGCACCGAGAATTAACTCAGGTCGGTCGCGGCCACAACGCAGCAGAGCATACGGCAGAACGCGGGCAGTGACCTGATCGGCATCACGGCAGTAATCCGCGAGCAATGTTGCTGCCGGCGCGAGTTTGACCTGACCGGTGCGCCAGATGAGCTTGGCCGCTGCCGTATCCGTCATGGAATGCAGACGCCCAAGCAAGTGCATCAATCTCGCTGAGCGTGGATCCTCTATGCCATCACCGACACTTTGCGGTGGTGCCTCCGGAGATGGTCCGGCCTGCCAAGCATTTGCATTGACCTCTTCGTAACCCTGCTTCTGCCGAGACAGGAGCAAGCTATCGTAAATCGTGTCCGCAGCATCGCGCGCAACAGGGTCGGGCGTGCGGGTGCCTTCCTGCAGCTCCGCTCCCTCCCAGCCATAGCGGTAGTTCACGACAAAGCGTGAATCGCTGTCTCGATCGAGCTCAGTGAGTTCCAGCTCGTAGATGCGCGTCCGCCCTGACGTCAGGATCAGCTTGGTTGATCTAATCGTTTTCAAGTTGTGCTTTCGATCGCAATTCGATTTGTACGACCGGCAATCTACTGAGAGACAGTAAAGTGGGCAACGCGTTGTTCACAGTTGTGGTCGCAGTGAGCACGATTCATGCAGTGAGCTGCGCGTTGGTTACCACGTCTAATTTATTATCCGAGTCAAGGTGCTATCGATTCATCATAGCGTTGTTACTGAACAAGACTTGGTGGCTCAGTTGACCAGAATTTTGAAGTTTCGAACCACTCGTTGCCGATCGGCATCGTCAATTGTTGATCAGCCTACAGCGGCAGTGATGGCGGCATTTTCGCCTCTATCGACAAAGTCTTTTGAACAGACGGTCGCTGCATCATCTGATCGTGGTGGCGCTTCAGGTTCGCCAAGCTGCCGGCTGGAAGCTCGAACTTGTTTGAGAACCGCCAATAGAGCCGAAACAAATGAATGTCTGCGATGGAGTAATTATCGACGATCCATTTGCGATCCCCGAGCCGTGTATCTGCCAATTCGTAAGCAGGCATAGCGATCTCTGGGCCTTGCGCCCACACGGTGTGGATGCCCGACGCAATGAAAGACATCCATGACACAACCTGCGCCTGCGCCTCAATGTTATCATCGGGCGGCAGAAGCTGCGCGTCCGGATATTTGCGGGCGATGTAAAACAACGTTCCAGCGACTTCGGTTAGCAGTCTACCGTCCACCACCAGAGCCGGGACCTTGCCGTGCGGATTGACGGCTAAATAGTCGGCCGCGCGCGTCTCCTGCTTCGCGACTGACATGGACCGACTTTCGAATTCCGCTCCCGCTTCATGCAATGCGATATGCGTTGCAAGCGAGCTCGATCCCGGACTGAAGTAGAAGATCATCGATTAGTTCTCCTTCGCTCAGCGGCCAACTCTTTTTGGTTGAGCAGTTTCAGGCTTAGACAGAGACGACGGCCTCGCCCTTGGTCTGGGTACGCCACATGAAACGAGCCTTGGATTCGTCGAAGGGCTTGCGCATGTGCATCATCATGCGGTTATCCCAGACAACAACCTGACCGACCTTCCACTTGTGATAGTAGCAGAACGCCTCCTGTGTGGCGTGGGCCCAGATCTCATCAAGCAAAGCTTCGCTGTCATCGAGAGGCATGTCCATGATGTAACCGTTTGTCCGCCGTCCGAGGAACAGCGCTTCATCACCAGTGCTTGGCACCCGGCGCAGAATGGGATGGGGATAGCCAATCGCTTCTTTCGGAGACGCTGGGGCCGTCATGCCCGGACGCGGAATACCGCTGCTGCCATAAGTCGAGTCATGCTTGATCTTATGTTTGAGCGCTTTGGCCCGCAGCTCTGGTGACAGCTCTCGGGCCGCCATAACCTGGCTGCAAAACCCAGTGTCACCGCCATCTTCGGGAATGACGCGGGCGTGTAGCAGGCTGAACGTCGGCGGCACTTCGATGTACGACATGTCCGTGTGCCATTCCCATTCTCCGAAGAACTTCTGATCGACGGGCTTTGCATCCAGAGTTTTGGGATTGAGGTTGCCGATATACGCCATAAAGGGATCGCGGCCGTCGGCGCGCAGATTCGCGACCTGTTCCTCGACGGAGATGTGCTCCTCACCTTCAGGCGTCTTCTTACCAAGCCCGTTGATGATGCCTGGTGCATATTCGTTCTCACCAAACACCGATGTCAGGGCGTGCAGCTCGTCAGATTCCAGTAGTCGGTCGAAGGTGAAGCAGATCAGGCCGTGGCGATCCTTGTAGGTCTCCCAGATTTGGGATTTGTCTGCTTCGGAAATGCGGCTTGGATCGAGCCCGGTTATTTCGGCGCCGAAACGGGCCCCTTCCAACGGGCTGACTTTCAGGGTGGATGAACTGGCATTTGACGCATCATGCATGGCGCTTCCTCCTGCATTTTCCGCAAACAGTAGTGGGATTGGGTCGTGATCACAAACGCCGGATGCGCACAATCATGTGGGCGTTGGGGCCGGCGTGTGATTGAACTTTATAGCGGCGCACGCCTCGCGGCCGCCCATTGCATCGATGCGGCGACGCTGGTCAGCAAAAGCTTGCACATTGACTGCTTCCGGGTCGCAAATTTCGCGCAGGCGTCGTTTGCCTTCGGCGCGGGCCGCAAGTGCCTCACCGCTGTCTGCTCGACCAAGATCGTTGGTTTCATTTGGATCGGCAGCAAGGTTGAAGAGCTGGGCTGGCCGACCAGCATAGTAGACGTACTTCCAATCCCCCCAGCGCACCATGTAGAACCCGGTTGATGAGCCGCCATCATGGTACTCACTGAACACCGTGCGATC
>JBCDBQ010000375.1:0-7322 GCA_039183375.1 Pseudomonadota bacterium | reverse complement strand
GTTGGGGTTTCTCGCCTGCCATCAATAATGCAAGTGCAGCCGAATAGGAACTTCCCCACAAGACAACCGGGCCGGACGTTTGCTCACGCGCCCAGGCAATACCGGCTTCAAGATCTGGTCGGGCTGCGATGTAGGATCGTCCCTTTTTCTGAACCTTTGCCAAGGCGGAGGTTTTGTTGGTCACGCCGGCGAACGCACGACCGGACCTCTGATCCAGAGCAACCGCGTTGTAGCCGAGCTCATTGAGACGCGGTGCGATTGTCCGGTATTCGCCACGACTGGCTCCGGCCTGGTGAGCGAGAACAATCCAGATTGCATTGGACGCCTGCTTCGTTTGATAGACGTCCGCAGTTACGACTAGCCCATCGGCAGCACGCAGCGTTATCTGTTGTTGTGCAAGCGCGGGGGACGAGATCACAATCCAAACAAACAATAATAACCGGAGCATCACATGCCTCGCAAATCCTCGCTTCCAGACAACGATAGTCTTAGCAGGATGCCAGTCGTCATGCCTGAAGCAATCTCCGTGTAATCCATCACGATGCGGTGAGCCGAGCCCAATACAAATCCCCACAGCGGCGTACCGCTGCGGGGACTGAAGTTGTCAACTGCTTGGAGCAACTATCAGCGAACGCCGATGACGTTCAAGACTGTCGGTTGCGGATAGCCGCCATAGTTGATGTTCTTGAACAAGCCACGCACCTTCCGAAGCCGAACTGTGACGCGCTGAATAAAACGGCGATTGCCTGGCAGATCGATAACAGGCGACGTTGCGCCACCGATGATTACCCTGCGATCAGAAATGTGTCTGGTCCGACCATTTCCAAACGTCACCTCGACGCTGTCGACAACAACGCCGCGATTGGGTGCGTGCAATCTGAGCGCGCTGTAACGACCCTTGTTCAAGTCTACCGGCAAATTGACCGTACGATACTTGCGATGAGCGATCAGAGAGCCCAGCTTGCGGCGGTTCTCAGATGCGTCCGGCCAACTTTGAAAATGTCGACGCTTAGCAAAGATGTCGACCTTTGCCTTGGCTCGGTCAAATCCGTCCCCGTATGGGTCAATCGAGCGGTGCCTGATCTCAATGTAGGCAACCCGTCGATTTGGGCTCGGGTTCAGAAATGCTTTGGTGCGTGATCCCGGTCTGTGGAACTTGCGAGGTAGGCCAAAGCCATGTGTGCCACCGTCTTCATAAACGAGGCTCAAGCGGTAGATCGATGCCCGTGTCCTTCGGATACGCAGGCTAAAACGGGCTAGCTGTCCGTCCCATGCATCCAATGGGATGACGTCAACATCCTTGCGGAAGTCTGCTGTCTTTGTTGCAATCTTTTTCCACCCATGGTCCCGCGGCGCAGCATCAGCGGTCATCACACCGGCAATGGTCAAAGCCATGGCTGCTGCACCACCGGTAGCGATTTTGAGAGAATGAGATGGCATATGAGTCTCCTGCCTTATCAGGGTTCCGACTGCCTCTGTGCTTTTGCTTTACCGCGTCGGAACTGTTTTTCGGTTATGGAGAGACATTGCCATGCTGCTGTCGAACGGACGCTGAACGGGCAGTTATGTTCTGTTCAGGTTTGCAAAAGACCGTTTGGAAGACTTAGCGAAGAGCTAAAACTCCTGCCTGGCGCGCAGAAAAGCATCCATATGAAACTGGGCCTGTGCCGGCTCATAGACGTATCGAGTACCGACCGGACAGGCGCGGCGCGCCCGACAACCGTGGCTCATGCAGTCGACCTGATCTGACGATGAAAGATGGGTAGCGCAGGCCTCCGTATCGTAATCTGCACCCGAAAACGCATCGACGGGGCAGGCGGAAAGACAAGGTTGATCCGCGCAGGTGGCACACGGACTGACGTCGACTGCCGACTGTGGCACCTCAATTGGTTCAGCAAAAGCCAAAGCTCCCCGGTAAGCATGCCATAGCCCGTATTCGTGATGGATTGACATTGCGATGGGCGAGACGAAACAGGGCTCTGCTTTTTGCGCCCATGCCTGAAAGGGGAGATAGGGTCGTGTAAACGGGAACAGCGCACGAGCTTGCAAACGCGCAGCAAGCCCTGTGATGACTTCTTCACTCCATTCGTCAAGCGTCACCATTGTCTCGCGACGTGCTTGAGAAAAGCGCTGCCACATCCCCGGGCCAGCATTACCAACCAAGATGAGCGTCCTCGCCGTCTGACCAGGACTTATCTCTGGTACGGCATCGGACGACTGGACTCGGATACCACCGCGGGGAACCAACCCGGTCGCGGAGATAGCCTCAACGATCTCGCCATAGGTTCGATGAGGCATAGCGTGACTGTCACCACTGTCCGTTCGAAATGAAGTTAGCTCGGCCGATAAAACGGTCGTTCGCCCTTTATTGTAACGCGATGCCCTTTGCGTTCTTCGGGCCAATAGTCCCAGAGAGCTAAATGCTGGGCGCAACGGTTATCCCAAAATGCAATCGAGTTCTTAGCCCATCGAAAACGAACCTGAAACTGTGGTTGCTCCATATGCTGGAAGAGGAAGTCGAGCAATGCCCTGCTTTCCTTGTCCGACAGTCCGGCAATCTTGGTCGTGAAGGAGCGATTCACGTACAAAGCCTGCCGTCCAGAGACGGGATGCGTCCGAACAATCGGATGAACCGACTCGGGATACACGCGTTCACTGTCATCGACGCCCCGGTCAGAGTAACGACCTCGAAAAATGTGTTCGGATTCATGCAACGCTTCCATGCCTGAGAGAATGTCCTGCATTCTGTCCGAGAGTGCGTCGAACGCCGCGTACATATTGGCAAAGAGCGTGTCACCGCCTGCGCTTGGCGTCTTGTGAAGTTGCAAGACCGTGCCCAAAGGCGGTTCCTCATCACATGACACGTCGGTATGCCAGTTGCCGCCATTGTTCACCTGTGAACCTTCGTGTGTGTGAATGACGAAGATCTCAGGATTGCCCTCGAGTGTCGGGGCTGCGGGATGCGAGTGAAGCTCGCCAAAGCGTTTGCCAAATGCCACCTGCTGCTCTGGCGTGAGCTCAGGTTGATCTCTAAAAAATAGAACACAGTGGTTGGCCAACGCGTCGCGCAGTTCCTCGAATTGCTCATCCGGCAACGCTTGCGTGAGATCGGCACCGCTGACTTCCACACCGATCACTGGTGCAACAGCTTCGGTGCTGATGGTTTTGTAGCCACCGTCAACGCGCGAAGCCCTTAGTTTTTGCGCACGGTCTGCGCCGCCTTGATATGCCTTTGTCTTGGCCATAGCCTTTGGTCCTGTAGATGGTTTGCAGCGGTTGAATGTGATCGCAAATTATCTTTCGACGACTGACTGTTCGCTGGTCGTCCGTGAAACCTGGCACACATTCTAAATCAACGGTTGATCAGAGCAATCCTCAGATGGATAGTCTGCTTGTGTTAGCCTATTGCCAAGGCGCGCCCGAGCGCCTAGAAGATGCCGCTCTGAAGTCGTGCAACCTGTTGACAGTGATTGCGCACCACTGCAGTGTTGCCGCACATTCAGGTTCTGAAAATACACTGAATTTCAAATAGATGCGGACGTGGTGGAATAGGTAGACACAAGGGACTTAAAATCCCTCGGCAGTAATGCTGTGCGGGTTCAAGTCCCGCCGTCCGCACCAATGCTTTCCTTACTCGTGCAACAACCCGATGGCCCTTGTCAGTTTCGGCATAGCTACCTACGGCGGAACTGCACTCTGACCTCTTTCCGGGGGACTTGCGGCGCTGAATTGCCCAACGCTAGAAATCCGATATCGAGTTGACGAAGCATCAACGCCTCTTGAACAATTAGCTAACTCCCCGAATACTCAGACAGCTGCACAACACACATTCCTGCGAGGACATCCCCCATGGCCAAGACTATCGAGTTCATCTTCGATTTCGCAAGCCCCAATGCATACATGACTTACAAGGCGCTGGCAGGCATCTGTGAACGCACCGGGGCGACCGTACACTACAATCCCTGCCTGCTTGGTGGCATCTTCAAGCTGACAGGCAACCAGGCACCATTCGTCTCGTTTGCGGAAGTAAAAGGCAAAAACGAGTACAATCGCTTAGAGAGCGAGCGCTTTCTCAAGAAGCACAATCTCAATGCCTTTAAAATGAATCCGAACTTTCCAATGAATACCGTTACGCTTATGCGTGGCCTTATCGTCGCCGAAGAGATGAACCGCAAGGCTGAGTACATCGATGCCGTTTTGACGGCGATGTGGGAGCAAGAGGAAAACATGGGTGATGCCGAAGTTGCTGCCCGTGTTCTAACCGCTGCCGGTTTTGCTGGAGCAGCAATTGTTGAGAAAACTCAAGACCCGGCTGTGAAGCAAAAGTTGATGGACAACACGTCAGCTGTTGTCGAGCGCGGCGTATTTGGCATCCCCACGTTCTTTGTTGGTAGCGAAATGTTCTTTGGCAAAGAACGCCTTGGCCAGGTCGAGGAAGAAGTCGTGGCGTCGAGCTAGGCCTACTATCATGCAATCAGCGCTTGACGGCTGCGGGCTGCGCGAAGTGAGCGTTGCGCACGGCCGTCGGGCAGGCTGACGAATTGCAACCTAGTCATCCACGAACTCGAACCCCATCGCGCGGGTGTGATAGTAGAGCCCGCCGTCCTGGACGATGAGGAACATGGCGAGCTCACTGCCATCGTTGTGATGGGAATGGACCGATACCGGCGGCGTGATGGTTGTTGCCCAAGACGCCCACTCTTTGCGTTCGCCATCGATCATTGAATAACAACCCTCGCCCTGAATCACGAGTGAAACCGCGACCGAGTTGTGCCGATGCGGGCGTTGCATTGCGCCAGCCGGAAGCGAGTTCATTGCGAGCGTCAATGATGGCAGCACATTGCGACTGTCTTGTTGCTTGTCAGATGAGAAGATAAGGGCTGTGCCAGCGGTCTCTTCATCCTGCCCGATACGATAGAGCAAGTTGATCTGGCGATCGATTTCGTCTGAACGATAGTGCACCACACTGGTTGGTGCCGCACCTTGAGCCGGTGATTGAAGGCTCTCGAAGTTGAGCTGCGGTTCGTTGCTCACAACCCAGAGCACAGCTGCAACATCTCCAGCAGAATGGGTAATCCTGCTGCCTCCCGGCACGACAAAGACGTCGCCTGCCTGCCAAGCGACTTCTTCGCCCGCAGCCGCGGTAGTCCCCGCTCCTGCTATGACATAGTGGATGATGCCACTGGCCTGCGCCTCGTCGCTCAGGCTGTCACCGGCTTGGATTCGCGCGTATCGGGCCAGCAATAGAGGTGAGGTGGCCGGGAATGGACACTTCATTTCCTTGGATGCATCGCAAGCAATGAAACTCGTCGATGTTGACGGATCGAGAGCGCGCGTCGGCTCATCCACGAATACGGCATTCGGCACCGGCGGCAGCTTTATATTGAATGCGTTGCCGGAGTTGAAAAACCGCGCACGTGCTTCTGCCTGCGTCCCGGGCTCTCCTGCATGCTGGGCCGGAAGATCGGCAATGGACTTGGGCTCAGTTAATGCTGCCATGTCGCTTATCCTCGTTGTGGTTGCACAGATGATCACAAGCGGTAGAAGCGCTCGGCTGTGCCTTTGAAGAGCTTAGCTTTTTCATCTGCAGATGCGCCAGCTGCCAGCTTCTTGAAGGCGTTCCAGTAGTTGCCATAGCTACCACTTATTTTGTCGACCGGGAAATTACTCTCGAACATGCAGCGATCCGCACCATAGGTCTCGATGCATGTTTCGATGTAGGGCCGCCAAGCAGCGGCCAGCTCATCTGATGACGGCGCCCTATCACGCAAATCAAACCCAAATCCGTTGAGCTTCATTCCAAGCCCACCCAGTTTCATTGAAACGTTCTCGCACTTGGCCAATTCAAGGATCGAGCGACGCCAGACTTCAAACTCCTCTTGCCGCCGGCCGTTATACCAACCCAGACCCAGAGGACCGCCGGCATGATTGAGGACCATAGGTTGGTCGGGGAAGCTCCGAGCCAGATCGATGAGATCACCAAGTTGTGGATGATAAAGCCACGCCTCAAAAGTCAGTCCCATCTTGCCAAGAACAGCAAAGCCCTCCCGAAACTTTTGATGGTCCCGGTAAAGGTACTGGGGAGGATTGGTATGTGAGTTGTGAATCTCTCTTGTCTTGTCTTCCCATCCAGCTGCATGACGGATGCCCTTGAACCGACCACCGCCAGCTTGAACCTGCGCTGACAGAACTTCCTCAACAGCCGCGCCGAGGGTCAAATCCGCCATGCCGACGATACCGGCTGCAGCTTTCGTCGGCCCGTATCGCCCGGAAGCCGCCATTGCTGCAATACCGTTGACGAACTCGACCTCACCAACCACGCGCATCGCTTTTCCGACATCGGGTCGATAGAAGACTGCGCACTCGATAAAGACCGTCTGCTCAATGTTGTGACCGGAATTCGTATCAGCGAGCAATTCATCCAGTAGATAGCGATGCTTGGGAAAGTCCCAGAGATGATGGTGCGGATCAATTATTGGCAAGTCCGGATCGATCGCCGGCTCGGCCGCAGCTGCCAGCCGCGCCTCATCAAGCGATGCCATTCGATCCTCAATTGTGGATTTTTCCTTCTCGATCATGGGAGGCTCCGGACGTGTTGCTCGACTTTCGGCAGTGTACGTGTGGACGCGAGCTCAACCAATCTCACTTCGGATTGATTGCCCTCTTGGCCTCGGGAACGGCTTGAATACGTTTCGGAGCCACGGCACGATCTTGATTGATCATCATAAGATTTGCCAACTTGCCCCGGAAGGCCGCACGTATGACACCTCCAGAAAGACTGCGCCAACTGCTGACCAAGCCCGATTTTGTGATCATGCCAGCAATTTGGGACGGACTAACAGCTCGATTGTCTTTCGAGGCGGGCTTTGAGACAGCCTTCCTATCTGGCTCTTGCGTCGCTGCCAGTCGCCTCGGTGGGCCGGATCTCGACCTCATTTCATTCGCCGAAATGTTCGATTCCTTCACAATGGCCCGTAACGCAGCACCGGACTTGCTCATTCTGGCTGACGGCGATCATGGCCACGGCAATGCTATGAACGTGCAACGAACAGTTCGCGCCTTTGGCCTTGCCGGTGCAGCTGCCATCCTGATCGAAGACAAAATTACCCCGCGCGCTCTCACCGCTGCCGGCAAGCCCTGTCTGTCACGCGATGAGGCGCGCATGAAAATTCGTGCCGCTGTCGAGGCAGCCAAGGAAAGCGGCATGTTGGTCATGGGTCGCACGGACTGTCGCCCGACACTTGGCATTGATGAGGCTATTGCCAGGATCGAAATGTACGCCGAAGAGGGTGCCGACATCCTGTTTCTCGATTCTCCCGCTG
>JBCDBQ010000374.1:0-7331 GCA_039183375.1 Pseudomonadota bacterium | reverse complement strand
GCCATTAAAGGCTAGTTCTGGACGCAGACGACTGCGTCGCGGAAACTCGGGAGCGGCGAGCCCTCGTCGTTCCCTCAGGGCCCATCTCAATACCAGTGCTGTCTTGCACTCACGAATTCATAACCGGCGGCATCAAGCTGCCGGTTTTATTTTTGTTTGTAGTTGATGAAGATAAGCCAGTTGGATAAGACGGCCATGAGCCAGCCGTCAGCATGCCCAAAGCGCTCGTCTGTTCCGCTGAAAACAAATTGGCCGCTGCGTCAGGATCATCACTTGAATTCCATTTGGTATGTGGTACACCAGATGAAACAGCCATAGCCTGACATCTGCTGAGAGCATGGTTTCGCTCGCGCGCGGCATCCCGGACATTCACATGACGAGCAACGTTCTAAAGATCCGGCCAATCGTTGAATCCGTGAATATGAGTACACGGATCTACGAGCAGCTGAAGGCGGCCATTCTCAACATGAATATCTACGATCCGGATGCAGAACTGCGTTTGGATGAGCGCAGCCTGTCAGATCAGTTTGGCAGTTCACGGACACCGTTGCGCGAAGCTCTGACCCGACTGGATCAAGACGGGTTGGTGAAAATCCTTCCCCGCCGTGGCATTATCATCGTCCGCAAGACCAAGGCGGAAATCTTGGAGATGATTACGGTTTGGGCGGCATTGGAAAGTATGGCTGCGCGGCTCGCATGCGAAGCAGCCTCAGATGAAGACCTCGCCGAGCTGCAGACACTGATCGATGCCTATGACAGTACCCAGGTCGACCAGTATATGACCGAGTACTCGGACGATAACATTCGATTTCACAGTTCAATCATCCGGCTATCCGATTGTGAGTTGATCGCGCAAATGACGGACAGTCTGTTTATGCACGTGCGCGCAATCCGGCGCCGGACGATCTTCGAGCGGGATCGGGCGCAGCGATCGGTGCGTGATCACAGCAAGATCGTCAAGGCACTGTTGAAGCGCGATGGCGATTTGGCGAGCAAACTGGTGCGCGAGCATACCATGAAGCTGCACGAACATGTCTCAAGGCATGTCGAGCTGGACTGATGTGGTCTCGTGATGCTGACCGGTAAATCCGGTCACGCTGCAGATTGGCAGGACTATTAGGCATTCGTAAGGGTCACCAGACCCGCTGCAAACAGGAGCAGAAGATGGAAGCTCTCAAGGGCGTCAAAATCCTCGATTTCACCCACGTGCAGTCCGGTCCAACATGTACGCAGTTGCTCGCCTGGTTTGGCGCCGACGTCATCAAGGTTGAGCGTCCCGGTGTCGGCGATGCCACCCGTAAGCAGCTGGTCGATGTGCCAGGCGCTGACTCGCTCTATTTCACAATGCTCAACCACAATAAGCGCTCCATCACCATCAACACTAAGGATCCGACCGGCAAAGAGATCCTGGAGAAGCTGGTCAAGGAATGCGATGTGCTGGTCGAAAATTTCGCGCCTGGTGCCCTGGATCGCATGGGCTTCGGTTGGGAGCGCATCCAGGAACTCAACCCGCGCATGATCATGGCATCTGTCAAGGGTTTTGGCCCGGGACCATACGAAGACTGCAAAGTTTACGAGAACGTGGCGCAGTGCACGGGTGGATCTGCTTCGACGACGGGGTTCCTCGATGGCCCCCCAACTGTGACCGGCGCCCAAATCGGCGACAGCGGAACCGGTCTTCATCTCGCACTCGGCATTGTCACAGCGCTTTACCATCGCGAGCAATCGGGCCGCGGCCAACGCGTATTGGCGGCCATGCAGGACGGTGTCTTGAACCTTTGCCGCGTGAAGCTGCGCGATCAGCAGCGGCTCGAGCGCGGACCTCTCAAGGAATACAGCCAGTATGGTCAGGGCATCGAGTTTGGCGAAACCACTCCGCGCGCTGGCAACGACTCCGGTGGCGGTCAGCCCGGTTGGATTTTGAAGTGCAAAGGCTGGGAGACGGACCCCGATGCCTACGTCTATTTCATCACTCAGGCGGCCGTTTGGGGAAAAATCTGTGATCTCATCGGTGAACCGGCCTGGAAGGACGATGCGAACTACGCCACACCAGACGCACGGCTCGATAAGATCCCACAAGTCTTCGATCGCATCGAGGCATGGACCAAGACCAAAACCAAGTTCGAGGTTATGGATGCCTGCAACCCGCTCGACATTCCATGTGGGCCGATCCTGTCAATGAAGGAGCTTTCGCAGGAACCGTCATTGCGCGAAACTGGAACGATCGTCGAGGTCGACCATCCCGAGCGCGGCCCCTATCTCACCGTCGGGTGCCCGGTCAAGCTTTCTGACAGCCCTGCTGAAGTGAAGCGCAGCCCATTGCTTGGCGAGCACACGGCAGAAATCCTTCAGGAAGTTCTGGGCTATGCGGGTGACGAATTTGATCGGGTCGTCAAATCCGGCGCTGTCGGCGACGTCACTCCTATTGCAGCCGAGTAGGTCGAGCGGATAAAACGTAACAACAAGTAATCAGAATAGCCGGGAGGCAAAAACGTCATGCGCATCATCCTCAACGGGCAACAGGCCTTCGGCAAGGCCGCTCTTGAGAAAATTCTGGAAGCTGGCAAGGACGAAATTGTCGGAGTGTTCACGGCGCCTGACAAGGAGGGTCGTCCGGCAGACCCGGTGAAGCAGGCTGCTCTGGAGCATGGACTTCCATTGTTCCAGCCGTCGAATTACAAGGATGAAGAAAACCTGGAGATGCTGCGTTCCTTAAACGCTGATCTCATGGTTATGGCCTACGTCATTATCTTTATCCCGGAAGCTGCCCGTGATATTCCAAAGATGGGGTCGATTTGTTTCCACCCGTCCCTGCTGCCGCTGCACCGCGGGCCAAGTTCAATCAATTGGCCAATCATGTGGGGGGCAACCAAAACCGGTTTCAGTTGGTTCTACCCAACTGACGGACTGGATGAAGGCGATATCCTGCTGCAGCGCGAAATGGACATCGGTCCGGATGAGACCCTTGGCGATGTTTACTTCAAGAAGATCTTCCCGGCAGGCGTAGATTCCGTACTTGATGTGATTGAGGCGTTTCGCGCTGGTGATCCACCACGGTCAACCCAAGATGAGAGCAAGGCGACATATGAGTCATGGTGTCGTAAGGCGGATGTCCAGCTCGATTGGGACCGCCAGGTTGCCGACGTCTACAATGTGATCCGCGCCGGCAATCCACAGCCCGGCGCCTGGACGACGTTAAATGGAAACGAAGTCCAAATCTATGACTCGGCCAAGATCGCCGGCGAAGAGGGAACCACTGGAGAAGTCGTTTCCGTCAATGACGACGGTGTCACCGTCCAGGCCTCCGGCGGCCGCATTCTGATCAAGCGTGTCCGACCGAAGGGTGGAGATAAAATCGCAGCTTCTGAGTGGGCTGCATCCGCAGGTGTCGCTGCTGGAACAAAACTCGGCGGCTAGAATAATGCTGTTCGGCGTTCTGCCGAACAGTCTCACCCAGTCATTTGGCCAGAGATTAGGGAGGCCCGTGCCGTGCCCAAAACGGATATCGAAATTGCTCGCGAAGCCCAGAAACGCCCCATCCAGGAAGTTGGAGACAAACTGGGCATCCCATCGGAACACCTGCTTCCATTCGGTCATGACAAGGCCAAGGTGTCAGAAACCTTCATCAAGTCACTGGCTGACAAGCCTGATGGCAAACTGGTTCTGGTCACGGCGATCAACCCAACTCCGGCCGGTGAGGGCAAGACAACGACGACGGTAGGACTGGGTGACGGTCTCAACAAGATCGGCAAGAAGGCAGCGATCTGCATCCGCGAAGCCTCGCTCGGCCCTTGCTTCGGTATGAAGGGCGGCGCTGCCGGTGGCGGTTATGCCCAGGTCGTCCCCATGGAGGAAATGAACCTCCACTTTACCGGCGATTTCCACGCCATCACTTCTGCCCATAACTTGCTGTCGGCCATGATCGACAATCACATCTACTGGGGCAATGAGCTGGGGATCGACTCACGCCGTGTTGCCTGGCGCCGCGTCATGGACATGAATGACCGCGCATTGCGCCAGATCACAGCTTCACTCGGCGGCGTCGCTAACGGTTACCCGCGCGAGGCGGGCTTTGACATCACCGTGGCCTCCGAGGTTATGGCCATTCTCTGCTTGGCCAATGACCTGGATGATCTGCAGAAGCGGCTTGGCGACATTATTGTTGCTTACCGCCGTGACCGTTCACCGGTCTACTGCCGTGATATCAAGGCCGATGGCGCCATGACCGTGCTCCTGCAACAGGCGATGCAGCCAAACATAGTGCAAACGCTCGAGAACAACCCTGCCTTTGTGCATGGTGGACCGTTCGCCAATATCGCTCACGGCTGCAATTCCGTGATTGCGACCAAGACGGCATTGAAGCTCGCTGACTACGTCGTAACGGAAGCAGGCTTTGGTGCAGACCTTGGCGCCGAGAAATTCTTCGACATCAAGTGCCGTAAGGCCGGCCTGAAGCCGGACGCTGTTGTGATTGTCGCGACGGTTCGCGCAATGAAGATGAACGGCGGTGTCGCTCGCGCTGATCTCGGCGCCGAGAACGTCGAAGCGGTTAAGGCAGGCTGCGCCAACCTTGGTCGCCACATTGAGAACTTGAAGAAGTTCGGCGTTCCCGCAGTCGTCGGCATCAACCACTTCATCACGGATACGGATGCCGAAGTGGCCGCCATGAAAGAATACTGCGCCAGCGTCGGGGCAGAAGCGATCCTGAATACGCACTGGGCTAACGGTGGCGAAGGCATTACCGAGACAGCCAAGAAAGTCGTCGAACTTGTCGAGGGCGGCACCGCTGCCTACAAGCCACTCTATCCGGATGAAATGGGGCTGTTCGAAAAAATTGAGACTGTCGCCAAGGAAATCTACCGCGCCGACGAAGTCATCGCCGATAAAAAGATCCTGGATCAGCTCAAGCAGTGGGAAGAAGCTGGCTACAAGAATTTGCCGGTTTGCATGGCAAAGACCCAGTACTCCTTCACCACGGATCCGAACGCGCGCGGCGCACCAACCGGCTTTTCGATTCCCGTTCGAGAAGTGCGCTTGTCTGCCGGGGCAGGCTTCATCGTCGCCATCTGCGGTGAGATCATGACGATGCCAGGCCTGCCGAAGGTGCCAGCTGCCGAGTCGATCAAGTTTAACGCAGACGGTGACATCGAGGGGCTCTTCTAAGAGAGCCAATCTCTAAGCGTGATACCCAACGCTCGGGGGGGAGTGACTTGGGAGCCAAGCAGCCGGGAAGCATTTGCTTTCCGGCTGTTTCTTTTCGCGGAGAACGCGAGTTCGCGACGTCTATCTGCGAATGACATTGCGGAATGTGCGCCGGATGCCCAGCCAATTCCCGGTCTTCAAGCATTCGTGCTTCTTATCAAGGCAGTATCCTAAGCAGAATTGGCGCGGGGCCTCTTTCTGACAACCCTTGAAACATTGCTTGCGAATAGTCGTGCATGTGAGACCACTCTTTTTGCTCGCAGCCCCAGCGGGTAACGCAGTCGAGTAACTCAGAGTAGTCAGGCCCATCAAAACGGCGGCAAAGCCAAACACGTAACGCACTTACAATTCCCCCATAACCCGGCTTCAATCCTAGTCAGCGTCCCAGAGCATTCATCGGGCGGACAATAATCACAACAACATTCCACTTCTGATTGACCCCTGCGACGTCAAGGCAGATGATTTACACGTTTTGCGAACCGCCAAATTCCATCTGAGGGAATTGACCGATGTCTGATGCTGATTTTGACCTGGTGATCCGAGGCGGCAATGTTGCTGACGGTAGCGGCGGCGACGTGTTCGAAGGCGACGTTGCGATACGAGGCCGAACCATTTCAGCGGTCGGCAAGGTCAGTGGTAAGGGCCGCGAAGAGATCGATGCCCGGGGCAAGCTCGTCACACCGGGCTTTGTTGACGTCCACACGCATTATGATGGTCAGGTCACATGGGGGCATGACCTGTCGCCATCTTCACAAAATGGCGTGACGACAACCGTGATGGGAAACTGCGGCGTCGGCTTTGCGCCTTGCCGCCCCGACGACCAGGACCGCCTCGTCCGGCTTATGGAAGGTGTTGAGGACATCCCGGAGCCCGTGCTCGCAGCCGGCCTGCCTTGGACGTGGGAAACGTTTCCCGAATACATGGATTGGTTATCTGGGCGCCAGTTCGATATAGATTTTGCAGCTCAGCTGCCGCACGCAGCAGCACGCGTTTATGTGATGGGTGAGCGCGGTGCACGCCGGGAACCAGCCACAGCTGACGACAATGCGCAGATGGCCGAGATCACGCGCAACGCGATGCGTGCTGGTGCGCTCGGCTTCACGACATCCAGGACAATCAATCACCGCACGTCAGACGGCGACTTCACGCCAACGCTCAAGGCCGGCGAAGAGGAGTTGATGGCCGTAACGCGGGCCATGCGGGACGAAGGTCACGGTGTTCTGCAGTTTGTCCTCGATCGCGAAACCATCGATGAAGACTTGCCGATGTTGCTGCGCGTCGGTAAGGCCACCGGCTGCCCGATCAACCTCACCGTCGTACAAGATGACAAGGAACCGGATCGCTGGCGCCAGACCATGGATGATATTGCAGGTCATGCTGCTGCAGGCCATGCCATTCACGCGCAGGTGGCGGCCCGGCCGATCGGTCTGATCTTGGGCCTTGAGCTTTCCCGGATGCCCTTTATCGGACATCCCAGTTACCGCGAGATCATGGATTTGCCATTGGCCGAGCGCGTAGTACGCATGCGTGATCCGGAGACGCGCGCGCGGATACTGAGTGAGGAGCCGATCCGCAGTGACGACCCGCTGATCCGAAAGCCAAACTACAATCGTGTGTTCCGCCTTGGCAGCCCGCCGGATTATGAGCAGCCCTGGGAAAGTGCGCTGGGCCCAGTTGCTAAAGCGCAAGGCCGGGATCCAGCCGACATGGCCTACGATGCGCTGCTCGAAAACGATGGGCGCGGCATGCTCTATGTGCCGTTCGTCAACTACAAGGCCGGTAATCTGGATGTTGTACGCGAGATGATGTTGCACCCCAACGCCGTGCCGGGTCTCTCAGATGGCGGGGCCCATTGCGGAATTATCTGCGATGCCAGCTTCCCGACTTATCTCCTGACACACTGGACCCGTGATCGGACACGCGGCGAAAAGCTTTCCATTCCGTTCATCGTCGCGGCTCAGACGCGGCGCACAGCAGCCTCGGTCGGTCTCCATGATCGCGGTGTCCTTAAGCCGGGCTATAAGGCGGACGTCAACGTTATTGACTACGACCGCCTGTCAATGTCCCCTCCGCTCGTGCATTACGACCTGCCGGAAGGTGGTCGCCGCCTCGTTCAGTCAACGACTGGC